>CAIJXG010000119.1 GCA_903824505.1 uncultured Pseudomonadota bacterium
TGGGGCGTTGAATCCGCCTGCACGGACGCAGCAGCCCTCCCAGCCGACGGCATCAGCCGCCCCACGCTCACCCCAACCAACCGCCGCAAAGCTAAATCTACAGCGACATCCGGCGCAACAAATGCAGCTGCTTTGACATAGACACAGAAAAGCCCCCCAAGCATGAGACTGGGCTGAAACTGCATCGCACGTCTTGTCTCAAACTTTGCCCTGTTCAAAGGACAGGCATTGATCCAGAATGGGTGTCTCTTCCACCGGATTTCGGACAAGCTGCGCCTCATGAAGGACATTATCTCCCGTCTTAAGAAAATCGGCAAGCAGGCCATAGGCCTTTCCGGGCCTTTGGAGTCGAGCTGGTTGACGGGGCAGTTTCTGGTCGCCATGCCGGGAATGAGCGACCCACGTTTCGCGCGCTCGGTCATTTATATGTGCTCTCACGGCCCCAGCGGCGCGATGGGGCTTGTGATCAACCGATTGTTTGGGGAGGCAGATTTTTCCATGCTCCTTCGGCAGCTGTCTCTGGACCCGCCGCCCTCCGCGCCCGATGTGCCTGTGCAATTTGGCGGCCCCGTTGAAATGGGGCGCGGGTTTATCCTCCATTCCAGCGATTATGTGCGCGAGGGGACAACGCAGATTGACGACAGGATTGCCGTCACCGCAAGTTTAGAGATCGTGCAGGATATCGCCCAAGGCAAGGGGCCTGAACGGCTTCTTCTGGCGCTTGGCTATTCGGGTTGGGGGACAGGCCAGCTTGAGGAAGAACTGAGGCAGAACGGGTGGCTGACTCTGCCCGCCGATGAGACGATTTTGTTCAGCCCCGACCTTGAATCCAAATGGGATCGCGCCTTTGCCAAAATCGGCATTCATCCGTCCATGCTTTCTGGAACTGTCGGACACGCCTGAGGCTCCTATGTCCCCGTCCTCCTTTGCAAGATTTCTTTATCCGTCTTGGCTATTCGCCTTCTGGCGAGGTCTTGTCGGTCTTGCTCAGGATTATTGGAAAGACGGAAACGAAAAGGACCCAGACAGTAAAAATATAGATAGCATGAATATAAAGGGAGCGCAGACTGCCGCGTCGCCCCCGCTACCTCAACGGAACATTCAGGCAGCGCCTGTCCACAATTTGGGGCTTTGGCACGCTCAACCCGGCGAGATTTCCGAGAAAATGTGGGGCGACGGGCGCGTGACGCCGGGCGATGACGCTATTACGGATATGCTCATCAATCCGCTGGGCGTGACCAGAGACATGAATCTTTTAGATCTGTCGGCGGGTCTCGGCGCGCGGCTTCACCGAGCCATCAAAGAATTCGGCGTTTATATCGATGGGTTCGAGCCGGACACCGCCATCGCCGCGCGCAGCATGCAACGATCCAAAGCCCTAGGGCATGCGAAGCATGCCGTCATCCAGCCTTATGATCCGATGGATTTCCACCATAAGCGCACCTATGATTGCGTCGTGATGCGCGAGACAATCTATCGCGTGCCGGATAAAAAGAAATTCATCACCTCGGTTGTTGACTGCTGTAAACCTGCGGCGCAAGTCTCTTTTACCGACTATATCGTGGAGCCACAGGATCGGGATCATCCCGCTGTCCGAGACTGGTGCGCTTTCGAAAAAGGCTCGGAGCCTCTTGGGCTAGAGGAAATGGCCGCGTTGTGGAAAGAGGCGGGCATCAGTTTGCGCATCCGTGACGATCAAACGCGTTTTTACAAAGCCGAGCTGAAAAGAGGCCTTGTTCGCCTTGCGTCTTTTCTCGCATCCGGCGTTAAACCGGACCCCGAAACATGGCTTTCCATCACTAAGCGCGTGGAAACCATCGCGCGCCGGGCCGCTGCTATGGAAGTGGGGTTGAAATTTTACCGCTTTTACGGATTGAGGTAGTCAGGGCCCAATGAGGGGGGGGGGGGCTAATTTTTGAGCTAGGAAATTTCCTTTACTGTTTTTCTGTTTTTATTCAAGAAAAATCCGGTGTATAAAGCGATTCACCTGTTTAAAAAACACCCTGTTTCTTTTTTCTTAGCCTCCCCCTTCTTGACCCTTTCTTTCCGAGGTTTCCGTGCGCAACGCCTATCATGACGCCGTCTTTCTGATCGAACGTGTTCACCGTCACTTTTTGGAAGTCGTCAAAACGGATTTGGATCGCGCGGGGATTCAGGACATCAACAACGTGCAGGCGTTGATTCTCTACAATATCGGAACCGAAGAAATGACGGTGGGCGAGCTGACCGCGCGGGGCTATTATCTTGGCTCGAACGTGTCCTATAACGTCAAAAAGATGTTTGAGAACGAGTATTTGCTTCAAGAGCGTTCGCCGCATGACCGCCGCTCGGTGCGAGTCAAGCTCTCGCCCAAGGGACTGGCCCTTCACAAAATGCTAGGCGAGCGTCTGGAGAAGCAAGTTGTGGCCTTGGATGGCGCGCACATCACGGCGGAAGAGCTTGGTCAAATGGGGGATATGCTCCGTAAGCTCGAGCGGTTTTGGACAAGCATGATCGGTTATGGGAGCCTTTAAGCTTCACGCCCCTACGGCGTCGAACGCCCCTGCGGCCCTAGCGATTGGCAAGCTCAGCCTCTTTTCTTTCCGAAATTACACAGAAGTCCGGATTCATTGTGACGCAGCCCCCATTGTTCTGGTGGGGGCGAATGGCGGCGGCAAAACAAATCTTTTGGAAGCCATCAGCCTTCTTGCGCCCGGGCGCGGGTTGCGCCGCGCGCTGTTGGCCGATCTGCAAAACCGCACCCTGTCTTCCGAGCCGTGGGGCGTTGCCGCCGACCTTGACACGCCGGATGGGCCGCTTGTGATCGGTACCGGACGGGCGCCCTGCAGCGAGGGAACCCAAGATCATCGCTTAGTGCATATCAACGGCCAACCTGCGCGGAGCGCAAATGCACTGGCTGAACCGATTGCGCTAACATGGATCACGCCCGAGATGGATCGGCTGGTGGGTGAAGGCGCGACGGCGCGGCGGAAATTTCTGGATCGGCTTGTTTATAGTTTTGATCCCGCCCATGGCGCGCGGGTGCGCCGTTATGACAAAGCCATGCGCGAGCGGCTGCGTCTGCTGCGCGAGGGGCGGGCGGAAGCCGTGTGGCTTGCCGGATTGGAAAGCGACATGGCCCAGACCGCCGTCGCGATCGCTGCCGCGCGGCTTCATATGATCAGGCATTTACGCACCGTTCTTGCCGAAAGTGACGATCCCTTTCCTCGCCCCTTGATTGCGGCGCGCGGCACGGCCGAAGACCAACTCACGGATCACCCCGCCTTGCAAGTCGAAGACACCTTGCGGGCAGCCTTTGCCCGTGCGCGGAGCGACGACGCTCAGCATGGGACCTGCGCGGTCGGCGCTCATCGCAGTGATTTACGAATCACCCATCGCGCCAAAAATTGTCCCGCGGAATCCTGTTCAACGGGCGAGCAAAAGGCCCTTTTGATCGCGCTGATGTTGGCCTATGTCCGGCTTTTGACGATCCAGCGCGACATGGCCCCTCTGTTCCTTCTGGACGATATCGCCGCGCATCTGGATTCCTGCCGCCGCGCGGCGCTGTTCGACGCCTTGCGCGCGCTGGGCTGTCAGGCATGGTTAACGGGAACGGATCAGGACGATTTTGCCGCCCTTGCTCCTTATGCCCAGTTTTTCAGGGTTACAGATGGACAGGTGACGCTTTTATAAGGCTAATCACTGTTTCTTCTTGACAAACGGCAGGCTTTTAGGAAGAAAGGCGCTTCCGCACGTTTTTTCTGTTTTTTGGTAAGGGGGCCGTTATGGCGAAGACAAAGAATGATATCAAGCTGGTCAGTTCAGCCAACACGGGCTTTTTCTATGTGACGAAGAAGAACCCTAAGAACAACACGAATAAGCTTGAGCTGAAGAAGTATGATCCCGTTGTTCGCAAGCATGTTGCGTTCAAAGAAGGCAAGATCAAAGAAGGCAAGAAGTCCTAATCAAAATTTGAAAAAGCCGACAAGACCTGCGCGCCTTTTTTTGCGTTAGGGGATACGCTCGCCTTCCCTTTCCATGAGGGCACCATGAAAAACGTTTCTCGTCTTAGGACACCTGAAGCAAGCGCCCCTAGCGTTTTGGATGAAGTCAGCGCATCTCTATCTCCCATTGCCCAAGCAATTGAGTTTCAAAAACAAGTGGCAAAGGCAGGGTTCGAGTGGCCCTCGGTCGAAACAGGCCTTGCCTACATCCGTGAAGAAACGGACGAGCTGGAAGAAGAACTAATCCGCAAGACCGACGAAGACGCTATCGAGGCTGAACTTGGGGATCTGTTCTTTTCGGTCTTGCAGGTCGCCAGCTATCTGGGCGTCGATCCTGAAACAGCCCTGCGGCGCACCAACCATAAATTCGACAAGCGGATTCGCTATATTGAAAATGCGCTCGCCCACAAGGGGCTTTCTCTAAGAACGTCAAGTCTTGCCGAGAAACAAGCGCTATGGCGAGAGGCAAAGAAGGCCTAAAATCCCCGTCCTTTCCAAAACGGCAGAATGCGGAATCTTCCCTCCATGCTTATCCTTTTTCTTGCCGTTCTTCCTCTTTTGGCTTGGCTATATCTGGCTCTGGCACATGGACGCTTTTGGCAGCCGCTTACCTATCCGCCCGCTGAAACGCCGCGCGCTCTGCCCCGTTTGGATATCATCGTTCCCGCACGGAATGAGGCGGATATTTTACCCCTCACGCTTCCCGCTCTTTTAAATCAGGATTACGCCGGAGATTGGCGGGTTCTGTTGGTTGACGATCATAGTCAGGACGGCACGGCCCCTGTCGCCCACCAGATCGCCGCTGCGACAAAGCGCTCTGAACGGTTAAGAGTCATTCAAGCCCCTGATCTTCCGACAGGCTGGAGCGGCAAAGTCGCGGCGATGCAAGCGGGCGTTGCGCAAAGCGATGCGGAATGGATTCTCTTCACCGATGCCGATATTTGGCACCCCAGATTCAGCCTGACCCAGCTGATTGCAAGCGCGGAATCCCGTAAACGCGATCTTGTTTCGCGCCTGGTTAAATTGAATAGCACTAGTCTCGCCGAACAGCTTTTGATTCCGGCCTTTGTCTTTTTCTTCGCGCTTCTCTACCCGTTCCGACGGGCGAATGATCCCCACAGTCCGGTCGCCGCCGCTGCGGGTGGAGTCCTTTTGATCCGCCGGGCCATGTTGGATAAAAGCGGTGGCCTGATCGGAATCAAATCCGCGCTGATCGATGATTGTAGTCTGGCGCGAGCCGTTAAAGATTCGGGCGGCGCGATCGAGCTAACGCTGACCCAAGACATTCATAGTCTGCGCCCCTATCCGCATTTTGCGGATATAGAACGCATGATCGCGCGGACGGCCTATACGCAGCTTCGGCACGCGCCGCTTTTATTGTTGGGCACTGTTTTGGGCATGCTGCTTCTTTTTCTCGCGCCGCCTTTTTTCTTTTTCTTCGCGACCAATCTTTGGGAACTGCTCTGCGGCTTCTTCGCCTTTATGCTGATGAGCGCGCTCTATTTGCCCATGCTGCGCTTTTATGACCTCCCGCGGGCCTATGTTCTGACGCTGCCCTTCGCCGCCCTGTTTTATGTGGGCGCGACGCTTGATTCGGCGCGACAAAGCTGGCGTGGTACAGGCGGTTTCTGGAAAGGACGCGCCCAAGCGTAAGGAGCCTTCTCCCTATCCGATGACGACATGCCCGGGGAACCAAAGCCGTCCCTGCTTGTCCTCGATCTCGATCAGCCACGCATCGGGATCGATTTCTTCTTGACGCGCGAGCCAGATATCAGCCGCACGGTCGCTGACAGATGGGGTTGCCGTTGGACAAAGCCAGACTCGAGTCCCATCCTCTTGCGCCTCAATCCATAGATGCGCGGTTCCGTCTAAGCGATTAACTTTCAGAACCAACGCCCCGCTTACGGGATCCCCCCGACGCAAAAGAGTAATCGGAATCCCCTCGGCCGCAGCCTGTCGCGTGCAGGCAGCCACAAGCCATTCCGTAGCCATCCGTTCCTTATCCGTCATTCGCGGTTTTTTGGATGAAAGAGGTGGGCATCACGTCCACGCCTCGGCTGAGGGCCAAGGGCGTAATCGAAATCTCGCCCCGCTTCAGGGCGGCATAGTCACTGCCTTCATCGGCCTTGGAGAAATCCTTATCCGGATAAATCCAGAAATAGGGAGTCTCCCGCAAATCAACTCTTTCTTCGACAAGAAAGGACTGTGTCGTGGGGGAAGCCGGATGAGTCCAGCGCGTGCCCGTGATTTGGTTGGTCTCAAGATTGGGAATATTGATGCACAAAGGATGGCCACTATCCCAGCCTTCTGTCATCAATGAATCCAACAAATCCGGCAAGACGCTTCGGGCGGTATCCCATTTGATTTCAGTGCGGGATTTTCGGTCTAAACTAATGCCAGCCGAGGGCACCCCGTGCAAGGCGCTGGTAAACGCCGCGCCCATAGTGGCCGAGCTGTTGAAATCATCCCCGATATTCTTGCCGTTATTAACGCCCGACAGAACGAAATCAGGGCGGTGCTCCTTCATGAAATGCGACAGCGCCAGCACGACACAATCGGCCGGCATGCCATCGACGCTCCACGCTTTGTCGCCCCGCGCTTTGCACCGCAGCGGTCTGGTTAGGGTAATGGCTTGCGCAACCCCGCTGTGATCGTCCTTGGGGGCAACGATCCAAACCTCTTCCGCGATTTGTCGCGCGACCGCGATCAGCGCGGTCAGCCCGGGCGCGTCGAACCCGTCATCATTAGTCAAAAGAATGCGACGCTTGGGTGATTTTTTGCTCATGGGTCTGACCTGTTACCTGTGGGGAGCAGCTTTTTGCATGGCATGTCATCTTCACCTACACCTACACCGGTTTCTTCTTTCGGAAAAGAGTCTTGGTGACGCCGTCAGTTCTAAAAGCATAGGGAGAGAGAGCCCCTACCGCTCTTCGGCACGTTGATCTCTCTTCTTTTAGAATTGCTGCAGACACCTCAAAATTCTGAAAAAGCTCCCTTTGCAGCCCAATAGACGAGATCTTCATCAAAATCTAACGCTTCTCATTCCGGTTGCCGTCATAATACTGATAGCCGCCGCGCAGGTCTTTGACGATGCTTAGGGGGACTCCCATGCGGGCGATGCGGATGACTTCTTTGCCCGGGCGCATGTCCTGACACATCCAGCGGGTGGTCGAGAGGAAGAACGAGGCCGGTTCATTCGCGACCACCGGTTCAAAATCCGGCGGCAGATAGATCATGGCGGAATCCCACGGGCCGCAGATGGCGATTTTATAGATTTTTCCCGCCGGAACGCCGCCTTCGTGGGCAACAAGGGCTTGCAGCTCTTTCGCCGCCTCTTTGAACGAGGATCCCCAGTAATCGCTTTCATATTGGCCGTAGGCGCCCTGCACGCCGCCCGTTAGCGCATTGGCGAAAATGTATTCATACGGGTGCAACAGGATCATGGTGCCGATCTGCGTGCCAATGCTCAGCGCGAAAACCGCGCCAAGCAGGAGGCCTACCCGTTGCCCCATCTTTTCCGTGGGACAAAGCGACCGACACCATGCGTAAACCTCTCGCACCGCCAAAGCTGCGACAACTGAGCCCAAAGGAATGACAAACAGGAAATGCCGCACCGTGTCATATAATGCCGGACGGCGGATCATGGCATAGAGCACAGGAAACAGGGCCATCAGAAGCAACGTCACCAAGCCCTGTTTTTGTGCCCGTTCCAAAGCCCGCCACATTCTTGGCAGACACACAAAACCCACCGCCCACAGAAAAAGAAGCAACAGAGGCGTCTGAATGCCGAAATAAAGCGGGACATAATACCAAGGCAGCTCGGTCGAGCGGTAGATCACGCCGTTCAGCAACACCTCGACATCCTGCGGAAAATTGCTAAATGCGCCAAGAGCCTTAAGCGGATTTTGAATCGGATGCTGCTGCGCCCAAGGCCAGCACATCAGCATGACAGGATAGGCGATCAGCAAAGCGGGCAGGACTTCCGCCATCGCGCGGTGCCTCCCTGTCCTGAGGACATCAAGCGCCGTTACGCGGTTCCCCTTCTTTAAAAAGGGCAACAAAGAAACAACCCCAATTCCAGCGCACCAAAAGCCAATGACCATCACGCCGCCAATCCGCACGCCCAGAGTCAGCCCCAAAACAAGCCCCGCTTTCACCACAACAGAAAGGCTTGGCTTCTCGGCCGCGCGGATCATGTAATAAATCGTCCAAACAAGCCCCGCCGCGAAGGGAATATCTTTGGGATTATTGAACATATGTCCGTAATAAACGGGTGTGGCGGCGCACAGGATCAGAGCCATTAGCCCCACCGCGCCGCCCCCAAAAATGCGCCCCAAGCGCCAGACTCCCCACAGGCCCAAAAGACCGAACAGCGCATTTAAAAGATGCCGCGTGTCATAGACTCGAAAGGGCGTAAACCGATCAATGGCCGAGGCCAACCCATCGAAGGTGCCGCCATAAAGATACAAATTAAAAATCTCGGCATACCGATCATCTTTGAAGCCTGACAGGTAGTAATCCACAATCGCTTGGCCGTATTGGCTTTGCAGCTCCTCGTCCCATGTGATGCCGTAATCAAGGAAGGTCGTCAGGATCAAGATCAGAACGATCCCCAAGACGCCCCATGCCGCATAATGGAAGAATTTTGGATGGGCTTTTAACATAGGATTTCCAACCCATCATAAGCAGGCTCGACCCCTGACGGCAGTTTCGCGCGGAGCGTTTCATAGTCCAGATGATGCGTCATATGGGTCAAATAAGCGCGTTCGGGCTTGATCAGGTCAATATACTCAAGCGTTTTGGCGAGATGCAAATGGGCGAGGTGCGGATGCTCTTGCGCGCAATCAATGATCCATATTTTGATCCCGCGCAAGGTATCGAGCGCCTCAGGACCAAAGGCGTGCACATCGGTCGAATAGGCAAGAGGCCCGAAGCGAAACCCCAGCGAGTGCCCCTTGCCATGCTGTTGTTTAAAGGGCTGAACAGAGAGCGCGCCAACCGTGAAGGGCCCCGTAATTTCATGCACAGTCACGACAGGCCGATAGAAAATCCCGGGCGGCGCGGGCGCAAAGACATAGGCAAAAGCTTCTTTCAGAGCTGCCAGCGTCACAGAATCCGCGTAAAGATCCACCGGTTTTTGGATCAGCCAATTGACCGAGCGCAAATCATTGATCCCGTGGCAATGATCCGCATGCGCATGTGTGTAAAGAACCCCATCCAATTGTTTGATGTTGACCCCCAAGAGCTGAGCGCGAAGATCGGGCGAGGTATCCACCAAAACAACAGTGCCTTCCGTTTCCACCAGAATCGACACGCGCAAACGCCGATTGCGCGGATTTTCAGGGTCGCACAGACCCCAACTTCCGCCGATCAAGGGCACGCCGCCCGAGGCTCCACATCCTAGAATCGTGATTTTCATGACACAGTCTTTGGTTCACGCGTTCCCTTTTATGCCATGAGGGACGGGGCTCGCGCATTGTAATTTTTGCTGAATAAAAAACTTGCTTTTTGTTTCAGAAGATGCAATAAATTTCCTTATGTTAACCCGAGTTACGGGTTTTCAAGGGATAGAAACGCGGATTTGTTTGGAGGGCAACGGGTTGAGCTGATAGGCTATCACGGCGGCGGTTAGGTGTGTAAAGGCGTTAAAGACGGATCGGTGTTTGGGGAGCCTGAGAGAA
>CAIJXG010000120.1 GCA_903824505.1 uncultured Pseudomonadota bacterium
ATCGGTCAAAAGCCCCATGCCCGCCAAGGAATCACACTTTCCAAACCTTGTGAATCCCAAAAATCACATGCACCTTCAATATCTCCAAGTGTGTGACATTTTTGACTCACCCAAAAAACGTTACTTTTAGAATTGCTGACCTTTGTTAGCCGTATCTAACGTGCGAAAGTGGGCGCGGCTTTCCACGCTTTGCGCAGGGCGGCTGTTAGTTTGGTGGGCGCAACCTCCTCATCAAAAGTCGTCATGAGCGCGCCGGAAGGATCCACCAGATAGATCAATGATGAATGATCCACCTCGTACTCTTCCTCGCCTTCGCCCTTTTTGTAATAGACGTCATAGGCTTTGGCGGCGGCCGCGATTTGAGCCTCCGTCCCCGTCAGACCTATGATTTTCGGATGAAAAGACGCATCATATTCTTTCAACCGCGTGGGCGTATCGCGGGCCGGATCGACGGTAATAAACAAAGGCTGAACTTTGTCTGACTCTTTGCCCAATTGATCAAGCGCATGCGAGATGCTGGACAGCCCCGTCGGGCACATATCGGGACAAGAGGTATAGCCAAAGTAGATCAGCAGATATTTCCCCGCAAAATCCGTGTCGCGCACCGTCTTTCCATCCTGATTGATCAGAGCAAAGGATTTACGAGAAGGAAGCGGGGCCGAAGCCTCCGGCCCTTTCGGCGCGACGGTTTCAGGGGCTTCTTGCACCGGAAGCATCAGCGCAAGCGCGGCGAGCGCCACAAGCACTACAAGCGCACCGAGTAAGGGGCCCCACCGCCCCTTCAGAAGCGTAAGTTTTTTGAAGAACGAAGACATGGGCTGAAGGTAGCACGACCGAAGAGAAGCCGTCTATGTTTCGATCAAAACTCCAGATGGGCGCGGAGGGCAAAGAAGTCGATGGGGCCGCGCAGGGCATTATAGGCCGGATTGGCTATATGCTGATAATCTCCCGTTAAGCTGACTCCGGCACAAAGCGCGGCCCTATAATAGGCTTCAAGAATTTCCTCGCCCACATAAGACGGCAACTGTCCATCGCCGATCAAAATGCCCAAGCCTCCGGCGGCAAAATAACGCCGCGGGTCTCCAGAAATTCCGTTCCATGCGCCGCCCAGACCGACCGTGTCATCCCCCCTATTCCACAAGGTACCTTTTAACGAAACCCCGCCCGACAGCGAGCGATTCACTTCCGTAAATTCATAGGATTCCTGAGTGCCGTCGTTCAGGCTTGCGCGAAGAAATGCGCCCAGATCTTCCGTCAAGGACTGCTCGGCGTTCAAACCTCCCCCCATACGGGTTTTGAAATGACGCACAAGCGATGTGTCGGGAAGAGCTCCCGTCCGCGTCGCAAGCGAAAGGGCATCGCTATAGGATCCCATACGTGCGCCATTCAAGAAGAACAGAGCCTTAAGCGTGCCGTCTCGGTCAAACAATTTGTGCCGTTCCTCTGCTTCCACCAGAATTTGATATTCCCCAAAATCCGTTGCCAGATATTTGTCATTCGGCACGCGCGACAGATCAAACAGACCCGCACGCAGCGTCGTGTGTGCCTGCGTCCATTCGACCGCGCCACCATAGGTGTAGCCCCACGCATCGGCGGCATAATCGAAGGCCCCCATATCAATCATAGACCAATTCAGAAAGTCGACCCGAGGATCGTGCGCATATTTGTTGGTATCGAAAAGATCGACAACCGAGAATTTGCCGAAGGTAAAGGTCAGATTATTCGCCGTATGAGCCCCCGCGATTTGATTAGGCCCATCTTCAACAGATTGCATCTCGCCGCCCAAATCATACACATAGCGTCCGAACAGGCGCTGCATGCGGAAATAGGGTTCACGTTCTCCGACTTTATAAGCCTCACCGCTTGGGAAACCCGCAACGCCCAGCGTGTTCGACACCCCATACCCCTGATCCATCTCGGGATTGGCGTAGAGTTCGAGATCCCCCCATTTCACCCCTGCAAATAAAGTCATGTCCGTGGTTTCATCGCTCTGCCCCCGCGCCTTCATGCTGTTGGGACCGTTTCCCATGGGACTGGAAAAAGAGGGATGCCCTTGCTCGACGGCCGTCGTTTGAAAATGCAGGCTGTACCAAGGCGCGTCAGATGGCGCGGCTGTCAGATCCTGCGCGTGAGCAGCTCCGGCACAAAGAGCGAGGACAAGGGAGAGAAGGCAAAGGAAACATTTCATGAGCAATCTAAGGTCTCGTGAGGAAATAACCGCTCCAGATTTTAGGGCAAGCGTTGCCGCTGGAACCTTCTCCCTCCATGCAGACATGGAAGGGAGAGGGCGTGCTGCTTCGCCGCCGGAAAAAAGACGCGCTTATTTCCTCACGCATCCCAACTTTGCCCCCTTCTGATATATACTCGGGCCCCTTCGGGCCCCTCACGTTTTGTCCGCGCAAAAGGCGCATCAGCTTCGCTGCGTCCGTATTTTGCACGGAATCGCATCCTTTCCGCTTTCCAAGGAAACCGAGTATAAAAAGCTTTGGGTTGCGCGTACACTCTGTGTAACTGGACGTACCACCCTCGCATTTTCTGGCTTAAGAGCAAGTTGAGAAATAGTCTCAGGCGGAATATTAGCCGATCGCGCAGCACGATGCATATCCACACACATCGAAAATCCGAGAGTCTGCACATCGACAAAGCTTTCTCTGGTAGGGAGACTCCGCCCCTCATGATACCCAGTTGCCAAGGAATCAAAATGCATGGCTCATAGTACCCTACTGGGGTTGGCTAACGCATTGAGGTGATTCATACTGTCGGATTCTTCACCTGTAATGGAGTCTCCGATGCCGAAACAAGACGATGCGTTAGCCGAGATACTGCGTAGCAGATTTCACCTCAGCCCGA
>CAIJXG010000121.1 GCA_903824505.1 uncultured Pseudomonadota bacterium
ACCTACTTTCGTATCTGCTCGACTTGTCAGTCTCGCAGTTAAGCATCCTTTTGCCATTGCACTATCAGTACGATGTCCGACCGTACCTAGGATACCTTCGTACTCCTCCGTTACAATTTGGGAGGAGACCGCCCCAGTCAAACTGCCTACCATGCACGGTCCCCAACCCCGATAAGGGGTCTAGGTTAGAATCTCAAACACACCAGGCTGGTATTTCAAGGTTGGCTCCATAAGGACTGGCGTCCCTACTTCTCAGCCTCCCAGCTATCCTACACAGGTCTATTCAAAATCCAATGCAAAGCTAATTAAAGGTTCATGGGGTCTTTCCGTCGGGCCTCGGGTAGATTGCATCTTCACAAACATTTCAACTTCGCTTCAGTCTCGTGTGGAGACAGTGTGGTCATCGTGAATGCAAATCTCGCGCAGCGATTCGTTTGCTCCCTCGCCCGCTTGCGGGAGAGACCCCCTGTCGCAAATTTTCGACCGAATTGTGCCCTTGCACCATAACCCTAAAAAACGCTATTAAAAAATTTTTCATGCTCTATCAATATGTTGCCAAGTTATCGTGGGTGCGAATTCATTCGCACGGTTTTATTTTTAACTAATTGAAAGTGCGAATAAATTCGCACCTACGATAAGTTTTACTGAGGTTTTTAGGCCAATAGCGACGGTGCTTTGCCATGGCGACAGGGTGCTCTTTCAGGCAAAATTGCAACCCAATGCCGGTTTTTCAGCACCAGCAGGGATGAATTATGCATTCCGGCTGCCCGTAGGCGCGCGTTCGCCAATGGCAGCTGGTGACGTGTCAAAACCGATCCAACTTCAATTCATTTGGATTATGCCGGACTTTACAGTACATTACCGTACTTCCAACAGAGGGAAACAATGGTCGCCAGCGAACAAAGCCACATCGCCAACCCAATAGATACAATCCATGACCAATCCTTTCTTTGACCACCCGATCCTGAACTCTCCCTACGAATGCCCTGCCCGGCATTGGGAGCTTGATGAGGATGGGCAGCCCACGCAGAAAACCCTAGAATCTCGCCGCCCAGCAAAGTTCATCACGCCGATCCCGAAGCCCAGAAAGCGCAAGGGCGCTGCCAAGCAGGACGGATTCGTTTTCGAAGATGCCGCAGGACTTTCAACGAAGGAGCAGCAGTACGACCCCACATCGATCATCAACGAAGTGCGCGGCCATGTGGATTCCTGGCGTTCATTGCCCAATCCCAATCAGTGGCAGGTAACGCCGGAAACGACCCGGCTGTTGCAGCATTGGCGCAATTTCAAATTCAATGACATCCGCCCGTTTTTCTGCCAGGTGGAGGCGGTCGAAACCGCGATCTGGCTCACCGAGGTAGCCCCACAGTCCAGGCACGGCAAGCGTGTTCTCGATCATCTCGCTTTGGCGAACAAGGACGCCAATCCGGAGTTGATGCGGTTCGCTTTGAAGCTCGCCACAGGTGCTGGCAAGACCACTGTGATGGCCATGCTGATTGCCTGGCAGACCATCAATGCTGTGCGCCGTCCGGCCAGCAAGCATTTCTCGCGCGGCTTTCTGATCTGTGCTCCTGGCCTGACCATCAAGGATCGTCTGCGCGTTTTGCAACCCAACGACCCCAACAGTTACTACAAAGACCGCGAACTGGTGCCGGGCGACATGCTCGACGACGTGAACCGCGCCAAGATCGTCATCACCAATTATCACGCCTTCAAGATGCGCGAACGTATTGACCTGTCCAAAGGCGGGCGTCAGTTGCTTCAGGGTCGCACGGGTGAAGAACCCAGGACGCTCGAAACCGAAGGCCAGATGCTCCAGCGCGTGATGCCCGACTTGATGGGCATGAAGAACATCCTTGTGATCAACGATGAGGCGCATCACTGCTACCGGGAAAAGCCGAAAGACGCCGACGAAGAGGCGCTGAAAGGCGACGAAAAGAAAGAAGCTGAGAAGAACAATGAAGCCGCGCGCCTGTGGATTTCCGGCCTCGAAGCCGTGAAGCGCAAACTCGGCGTTGCCCGCGTCATGGATTTGTCCGCCACACCATTTTTTCTCAGCGGGTCGGGCTACGTCGAAGGTACGCTGTTTCCCTGGACGATGAGTGACTTCTCGCTGATGGATGCGATCGAATGCGGAATCGTCAAGCTCCCGCGCGTACCTGTGGCGCAAAACATACCGGGGCATACGGAAATGCCGATGTTTCGCGACCTTTGGGAAAACCTCAAGGACGCTCAACCCAGGCTGCCAAGAGGGGGGCGCGCCGTAGCAGGTGAGCTCGACCCGCTCAACCTGCCGACCCTTTTGCAAACGGCGCTGCAAGCCCTGTATGGACACTATGAAAAGACCTTCAAACTTTGGGATGAAGCGGGCATCAGAGTGCCGCCCTGTTTCATCATCGTCTGCCAGAATACCGCAATTTCCAAGCTGGTTTATGACTTCATCTCCGGATTCCAACGCAAGGAAGCCGGACGCAGTTTTGTGCCCGAATCCACGTGACCCGAAATGCACGCCGATCCAGATACGATCCTTTTCGTCCGCGAAGATGTCG
>CAIJXG010000122.1 GCA_903824505.1 uncultured Pseudomonadota bacterium
CCTCAGCACAAGATTTACCCGTATTTGCTTAGGAATATGGTGATTGATCGCGTTCATCAGGTGTGGAGTTGCGACATCACTTATATTCCGATGAAGCACGGTTTTCTGTATTTGGTTGCGGTGATTGATTGGCATTCGCGGAAAAATCATCTGCGTGCATACGGTTAATCAAGGACGCGTTCACGATTTCAAGCTGTTGGCCTTTTCAAAAGTGCGCATGAAAACCAAGACAAAAGCGGGCGTCGATTTAGGGTATCAGGGGTTACAAAAAGAACACGCCAACACGGCGATGCCAACGAAGAAGCCGAAGAAAAAAGAGTTGCCCAAAGAGCAAAGACGAGCCAATCGAGAACAGTCTCGTGACCGCATTCCTGTGGAGAACGTTATCGGTTGTCTGAAACGCTTCCGCATCCTCTCCGAACGTTACCGTTGCCGCAGAAAGCGTTTTGGTTTGCGCATCAACGTTATCCATCGCAAGGACTCTTTCAGTCATTTTTTGGTTAAAAGATCGCAAACAGGTTCTACCCTCTTTTCCCTAAAATCACGGATTGTCTTGCGCCAAGCATCCCTCCCCACCAAATAGGGTCGCCACGCCACAGGGGGAAGAGAAAAGCTCGGCGTCATTTGAAACGGGCTGGTGAGACACAACAAAAAGATGCGTGCGGCTGGCGAGATCCCCATAAAGGGAATGAAGATAGGTTTTGAAATGCTCGCTACGCGCGACGGCATCCGCACCTTGAGTCTGCGCCGCGCAAGAAAGATCGGGTGTCAGGGGCGAGGGCGCGGATAAATACGTCACAAACCGCGTCCCGTAATTAAGCTTAGCCGCATTTGCGCCCCCGCGTTTGGCATAGGCGGGGAATTTTTCAAGCCCATACGGATAGGTGTTATAGGCCGCGCAAGCTATCCTGTCAGGCAGGTCAAACCCCTTTCGTTCACCCAAGGGTCTTTTGGCCGTCAGATACAAATAAGACGACGCGTTGGCGACAAGATAACGCAGATCAATATCCTGTCCTGCTACCGCATCGGCCGCGAGGCTGAACGCGGCATAGCGCTGGACAAAATCTCCGCCCATGCCATAGCCCACAATTGTGATGGTGTGCAGATCGGGAAAAGCGCGGCGATCCGACAAAACCATCAAAAGTAAATCCACAACGGTAAAGGAACTGATCCCTTTGCGTGGAGGAGTTGCCACAGAATCCCCCCCAAGCGCCCACGCGCCCATGGGCCAAGCGGCAAAGTCTTTTCCCTTGTCCGGCAAGAAAGACACATAACGCGAGATGTCGGACGGCAAAAGGAATTGGGGCACGAGGATCAGGGTCGTGCTGTTTAAACCTCCGGCTAAAGAAGCCAGCACAGATTCCGTATGTCCCGCATCGCGCGTTTCATCGGGAATACCAATGACGGCGCGGGTAATCCCCGTGTGATCCCCCTTAAGGGGGGCATTGGTTGCCAACGGCACGAGAGAGGGGGACGTATTCTCGGGCGCATCAAAAGGCAGCACGGGGAAAAAGACGGGGGCAGGGGGCGCATCGGAAGCTACAGCAGAAGATCCCATTAGGAAAAGCATGCCCAAAAAAAGAGACGCTATACCGCACCACGCCATAAGTTGGCCTTTTGTGCCCCCAGCGGTTGCGACAGGATGGCCGCGCGCCGGACAGGAAAAGATGAAGCAAAATAACGACCAAGTCCGGCCAGCGGTCCTCAGGACGCAGAGCGCGTGGTGTCGAGCAAAAAGTTTAGCCTGTACCCTCTCGCAGGATAGATATCCCCTTGTCATAAACTTTCCGCCCATCGCCGTAACGACCCTTCTGGCAGCGCGTTTCTCAACGTCTGGATGATTTGCCCTGTCGTAGGGTGAGGCCAATTCGGCGCGATGTCAGTCAAAGGCTGCAGGACAAAGTCTCGTTCGGCAAGGCGCGGGTGGGGGAGAGTCAATTCAGGCGTTTCCATGACCGTGTCGCCGTGAAAAATCACATCGACGTCGATGGCGCGGGGTCCATAGTGATAAGTTGGCTGGCGGCCAATCTCATTTTCGATAGCCTTAATCTGCCACAAAAGAGCCAAGGGGCTTAGGCGCGTTGCGCCAATCAGCGCGGCATTCAGAAAAACAGGCTGGTCCGTGACATAAGCGGCAGGCGATTCATAGACAGGCGAGACCGCCTCAACCTCCATATAGGTTTTCAACGCCTCAACGGCGCGGCGCAAATAGGAAATCCGGTCGCCGAGATTGGAGCCAAGCGCGAGCGCAACGTGGAAAAGGGGCATTTCAGACATTCGGACTCTCCAAAATGGAACGGGCAAGCGCGACGGTAATCCGCCGCCCTTGCGCTAAAGAGACTTGATCCAGTCGATCTACCAAGGCGCGCAGACTGGCCGCATCGCGAGAAGCCCGTGCCGCAAGATAAGAGACAACGCCGACATCCAGCGTTATCTGCCTGTCACGGAATTGTTTGACAATCAACCCTTCCAGCAGCGTGTCATCCGGCGCATCCAAATGAGCAACGGGAAGCGTCAAAAGCCGCGAGCGTAGATCCGGCAGCGCAAACCCCGCTTGGGTGACGGACTTGGACAGGGTTAGAACTAGATGACCGCCCAATTCCTTCACCCTATTATATAAATGGAAAAGGGCTTCTTCAGCTTTAGTATCTTGAGCCAGATTATCAACATCATCATAGGCAAATACCGCGCCAGCCGCGCAAAGCTCGGAGGCCGAAGTCGAGACAAGCTCGGCGCGATCCAGCTTCCGCCCACCGCTGCGCGACAGCCAAAGAGCCATCGCATGCGTCTTCCCGCTTCCCGAAAGCCCTGTTAATACAAGGCCATGGGCGTGCCAGTTAGGCCATCGGCTGATCCAACCGACAGCCTCTTGATTGCTGGCGGTTACCAGAAAATCGTCTATTTCCATAGACGGATCATAGGACAAAGGCAGGGGAAGCTGGTGCAAGAACACCTCTGACGCGTAGTTGTTGGATCAAGCTATACTTTAGCCACGTCATAGATTGAGTTTTTTATGACGTATACTCGGTTTCCTTGGAAAGCCGAGTATTCAATTCCGTGCAAAACACGCGCTCAGCGAAGCTGATGCGCCTTTTGCGCGGATAAAACGTTCGGGGACCGAAGGGGCCCGAGTATATCAAAGTATATCTACCGTTTTTCCTTGCTGTGCCACGCACGGATAATGACAACCGTTTGCGGCTCAAGAATGTAGCGTAAGATATACCGACCGGAACCGAAAGGCATGAAGAGCTCCCGCCGCGCCGTGCCGTCAGGCATCGGGGGGCTGCATTCTGGAAAACGCGCCAAGAGATCAGTACCTTCATGCAGAACCCGACCCGCGCGGGCGGCGACATCCGGATTCTTATCTTCAAGAAAAAGGCGTAAGCGTTGAACGTCTTCCAGCGCTTCGGGTAGCCATATTATTTCGTAGGGCATGGGCGCTCGTTTTGGCTTCCCCATGAGTCGAGCCATGCGCTCACGGCTTCGTTGGGTATGGCATGACCTGTCAGCTTATAGCGTTGCCACCGATCCATATCCTCCCTCTTTTCACGCTCGTAGGCTTCTTCCCGTTCGACATAGGACTCAATGGCCGCTTTCATGAGCCAATGGGGCGTTCGGTCCTTGGCAGCACCAAGCGCTTTCAATCGTGCGTGCAGAGTCTCATCCAGCTTGATGCCCGTATTGATCGTTTTCGGCCCCGATTCGATTTTCGGCATAACACACCTTGTGTAACTTGATAATTAATCTTACAACCTTTTACGACCTTTCGCAACCTCCGTCAAGAAAGATGTCCGAACTTTTATAAAAAAAATTAGGCCCCATACATTACGTAACCCGAGTTACGGGTTTTCAAGGGATAGAAACGCGGATTTGTTTGGAGGGCAACGGGTTGAGCTGATAGGCTATCACGGCGGCGGTTAGGTGTGTAAAGGCGTTAAAGACGGATCGGTGTTTGGGGAGCCTGAG
>CAIJXG010000123.1 GCA_903824505.1 uncultured Pseudomonadota bacterium
AAATCTGCTACGCAGTATCTCGGCTAACGCATCGTCTTGTTTCGGCATCGGAGACTCCATTACAGGTGAAGAATCCGACAGTATGAATCACCTCAATGCGTTAGCCAACCCCAGTAGGGTACTATGCTTTTTATCTTTAATCTCCCTCCAAGGGCTGTAGAAATTATGGATATGTGCCGCTGGGGTATTTTTGCTTTGCCATCCGGCGCGAACTTGATCGACGTAACTGTCGGTCGTCGCAAAAGTCAGGTTAATCTGCAGAGAGGTAGTGCCCAACCAAAACGCAAGCTGGCGTTCCGTTGCCACTTTATCCGCCATCATGTTGAAGATAACAATCTCCAACGGCCTGATATCTTGATGTAACGCCCGATTAACTTCGATGGCCGAAGAATGTCCGATGGAGGGCAGAAAGGGATGCTTGTGTTCACTTTGGACAATAATGGGCATTTTTTCTCTCCCCCTCTCTTGCCGCCTCTTGAAAAAGGCGTGACGGCAAAGCCCCATGAAACCGAAAGATCGGCTCGGGCTTTCAGGGACGGATGGGGAAAAAAGAAACCCGCCCCCATGATCACCCTCAGGGATCACAGCGCGAGGCGGAAAAGCCACGTTTTCTGTGACGCTTTAGCTTTTGATAACGCGGCAGCAAGCTGCTCCTGTCAAATCCCGCGAGTCGACCACGACCGTGGGATGTTTTTACCCGAAAAAGGGGGATTCCGTCAAGAAAAATCACTCTAAAATCCTTTCCCCTAAAAAACTGCAAGTTTTGTTAGCCTTCCGGATAGGAAGGGCGGTAGAAGGAAGCGGTTGCTCTTAGGAACTTGAGGCCATGATCGGCAAATTAACCGGAAAAATAGACAGCGTTTCGGGCGCGCAGCTTGTGCTGGATGTGCATGGGGTTGGGTATGTCGTGATGTGCTCGGCCCGCACGTTACGTGAGATCGGCCGCGTTGGAGAGAGCGCCATGCTGCGGATCGACACCCATGTGCGCGAGGATGCCATTAATCTGTACGGTTTTATCGACGCGCTGGAGCAAGACTGGTTCCGGCTGTTAACAACAGTTCAAGGGGTGGGCGCGAAAGTTGCGCTGGCTTTATTGGGGGCGATCTCGACCGAAAGGCTGGCTCAGGCCATTGCCGCGCAGGATAAGACGCTTCTGACTCAAGCCGATGGAGTCGGCCCAAAGCTCGCGTTGCGGCTTGTGACAGAGCTGAAAGACAAAGTTCCCGCTTCTGTGGATTTGGCCTTTGTCGGCGCGTCAGATTCTGGGCGCCTACAGCCCCCATCCAGCCTTGCCAGTGATGCCTTGTCGGCCTTGTTAAATTTGGGCTATCGTCGCGCCGAGGCCTATGCCACGGTCACAACCCTTCTACAGCAAAATCCGGATACGCGTCTGGACGCGCTGATCCGCCTGAGCCTTGCCCGTTTAAGTCAAAGCGACGGCGGGGAAGCAAGGGCGTCTATAGCTTAAATATACTTGGGCCCCTTCCGCCCCCGAACGTTTTATCCGCGCAAAAGGCGCATCAGCTTCGCCCTCGCGCGTGTAAGGAAACCGAGTATACAATACAGATTTTAACTCATGGATCTCTTATGGCGCACCCGCACAAAAAATCGACGGTTCACGGCTGGCTTGTTTTGGACAAGACCTTCGGGCTGACTTCTACGCAAGCTTTGGGAAAGGCACGGCGTTTGCTGGGCGGCCGCAAGGCGGGGCATGGTGGCACGCTTGATCCTTTGGCAACTGGCATTCTGCCTATAGCTTTTGGCGAGGCGACGAAGCTGATTCCCTATGTTGTGGATGGCGACAAGGAATATGAATTCACGGTCCGATGGGGTGAGGCGCGGACGACCGATGATTCCGAAGGAACCGTCACGGCAACCAGCGCGGTCCGTCCAACACAAGATCAAATCCGCGCTATTCTGCCCCGCTTTATCGGTCTTATTTTACAAAAACCGCCTGCTTTTTCTGCACTGAAAATCCAAGGAGAACGCGCCTATGATCTCGCCCGCGCGGGCGCGGTGGTTGATCTGCCGCCGCGTGAGGTCACAATTTTTAGCCTCGACTTTTTGGATGCGCCCGATGCCCTGCATGCCCGATTCCGTGTCGCCTGTGGCAAGGGCATGTATGTGCGGTCTCTGGCGCGCAATATGGCTGAAGCACTGGGCACAAGGGGCCATGTTTGCGCCCTGCGCCGCACCAAAGTGGGGCCGTTCACTTTGAACGATTCAGTGACTTTGAAAAAGCTGGAGGCGATGAATGTGGCGGGCGAGGTCGGGGCGGCTCTGTTGCCCCTGAAAGCCGCCCTTGGAGATACACCAAGCCTTGCCGTCACGCCTCAAGAATCCTGTCTGCTCCGAGCGGGCCAGCCCATTTTAATCCGCCCGCCGCATGAGGCGCTGTTGACCGCGCCCCTGATCTTCGCCGAGGAGTCTTCTGCCCCCGTTGCGCTGATCGAACCGCATGCAGGAACCTTCCGGGTTCTGAGAGGATTCTCGTTTTAGGGGACTCTTTTTAAGCCAAAGAGCCAATGGACGGACGCACCTTTTTTGTCTGCCTTCATCGTCACGGAAGGACTCTCTTATGAAAAAGCGCACAAAGCCTAATCCCTACATGACGGATCAAGAGAACCCAGCATGGATAAAAGCTGACTTTGCCCGCGCCCGCGCAGCCCGCAAGGTTGTCCCACCTATCGTCAAAGCCTATGAAACCAAAAATTTACACGTGCGTGGTCGCCCGAAGTCTTCCCGGAAGATCTCTGTGAGTCTCCCACTTGATCAGGAAATTGTCGCCGCGCTACGCGCAACGGGCGATGGTTGGCAGACGCGTGTCAATAATTTATTGAAGGCCGTTATAGAGGTTCGAGCGCAGCTCATGCAGCCTTCGTCTTCTATCTATACGGTTTGAAAAAAGACGAAAGGAACGCCCATGACAGAAGAACAAGTTCCCGCGATTCCAAACGATGACTCTGACATTTTGGCCGCAGGTTACGCGCCCAAACTGCGGCGAAGCGTTAGGGCCGTTGCCTCTTGGGCGGCGAGTTTCTCGATGATGTCCATTCTCATGGGCGTCTTTTCGAACTACGGCTATATGCTGACAAAGGCCGGAGTCTTCGGTATTTGGACATGGGTTGCGGTCGGCATCGGGCAGACTCTTGTTGCTCTTGTCTTTGCCGATCTTGCCGGACGCGTTTCTTTGGCGGGAGCCATTTATAACTGGAACACCCTGCTTGCCAACCGCTTTGTCGGGTGGGTAACGGGTTTCCTGATCTTTCTGACTTATACCGTTGCATCGGTTGGAATCAGCATGGCGGCGGTCACGCCACTTCAAACGCTCTTGGGACAGGAATTCAGCGCTCTTGATCCCCATCTTGTCGGCGGCCTTTTTTTTCTTCTTTGTATCGGCATTAACATTGTGGGCATCGGCTTTGCCGCGCGGATCAATCAGATAGCTGTTTTGCTTGAGCTGGGCGCTTTGGCTGTCTTTGGAGCGACGCTTCTCTGTGCCATTCTGCACCAACAATCCCCTCCCTTTACAGCTCTTGTGACGGCTCCTTTTTCTTCTTGGTCAGGCTTTGGCGGTTTTCTTCCCGCCATTCTTTTAGGCGCATGGACGATTTTTGGTTTTGAAGCATCCTCGGAGCTTTCAGAAGAAACCCTCAATGTCAAAAAAGTTGTGCCGCGCAACATCATTTCTTCTGTTGTGTTTACGGCTTTGGCGGGTTTTGTCTTTGTGACCATTCTAAGTCTGGGCATTTTTGACTTGGAGGCCGCTCGGGCGGCCAGTGACCCGATTTCCCTGATTACGGAGGGCCGGCTCAAAGTGAAGTGCAACTTGCTAAGATCCATGCAAGGAGCACGAGATGGGCAAACGATACCGGCATATCA
>CAIJXG010000124.1 GCA_903824505.1 uncultured Pseudomonadota bacterium
AAGAAAGACGAAGCCGATTCGGCTGTCGGCTATCCCTTCTTCTTAACTTCCTTTTTACGCTTCTGTTTTAATCTGAAAGACATGAAAAGCGCGACGATCAAGATCCAGTTAGACCGGCTTGCAAGCACCCTTGTCACGCATAGGGACCGGATCGGCTCGTTTATCGAGCGGTTGCGCCGGTTTGATCCGTTAGGACGCCTGTCCCCGCTGCTCAATGCGAAATTCTTTCGCCTATTGGATCAGATTTCCGTTCACAGAAAAAAAGAACGGGATATTCTGGATGAAATCGATCGGCTTGAACGGCTGCACACAAACAAAAAGCGCTTGAAGCTTTTGCGGCATGTTCGCCACGATTCCGATTCCTGCGTCGAGGATCAGGAAGAAAAACTCGCGCGGCATGCGCAGACGCGGCGCGACCGTTTAGGCTATATGGGCCATCTCCCCTTGGGGCTTTCCGTTGCGGCCGCGCCGGAGCCGCCCAAGAGATCCGGTCGCTTGGCCTTAGGGCTCCTTCTTCTTTTTCTTGCCACGCGATCCAAGAACGGCAATAAACCGCATTTAACAGTTAGTTAGAAGGGGTTTTCGATGTTTTCTTGCGCGGCTTTTCTTTGCATTTATTCAACCTGAGGGTTATTCTAGAGTGACCGCCTGTAAGGAGGGCGATCACAATGACAAAGTTCCCGGCGACCAACCTCCCGATCTACCGAAAACCCGGCATTGAAGAATGGCTTTATTGGGCCAATCTAACGGTCGATCACTTGACCGTATGCGTCCATGTTTACGGAAAAAAGACGGATCTGCCGACGGGAGTCTTTATGTCGGATTCCGAACGGCAGAAAAAGTTGGATCAGACGGTCATTCTCCTGCGCCGCATTCACACGCTGATCGATCAAGCCGAAACGCCGACCAGTTCCGTGGAAGACGCCCATACGCATGATGAAATTGTGATTGGCGGTATAGGCCCCCTTTTTCAGGATGTGCTGCGCGAGCTTCCCAAACTTTCCGAAGACATGCAAAGATTGCTGCAATCTCCGTGGAAAAATTCCTTTCCGAATAAGACCGCAGAGAGTCTTTTTCTAGGCGTGCCGGACGAAGAGCATGGGATTGGCAGCGGCCATCCGGACCATGGGCGGCTTCCGTCGATTCTTGCGCTTTTATTCGAACGCGAACAGATGGGCGACAGCCGACTTCCACGAAACGCGTGGCTTGAGCAGGGCGAACCGCGCCGTCACGATCTTGACGGCCGCCAGATGTGGGCGCGGCATAACAGCACCTTTTTGCGCTCCGCCGGACGAGTTGATTAGCCCCTCACGCAAGATACCCCAACACGCTGTTCAACCTTTGCAGCCCCGCTCTGGTTAAAAAAAGCCGTTCTGCTGTTCGTTTCAGATAGGCTTCGGCCTCTAGACGTTGACGCCGCGCTTCCGGCACAAAACCCATCAAGTCACAACCAAATTTCTCGCGCCACCGCTGAAGATCAATCCCTTCGGTCAGACGCAGCCCCATCATCAAAGCCTCGCGCATCGCGGCATCCGGGGACAAATCCGTGCGCTGTTTCATCCCGACTCCGGTGCGTTGAACGGAATCAAGCCATGTCTCGGGCGCGCGGTGGTTTTCGATGGCCTGACACGACTCCGTGCCAATCCCGATCCGTCCATGCGCCCCGGGGCCAATGCCGACATAATCCTCATAGTGCCAATAAGTCAGATTGTGGCGGCTTTCCTGCCCAAGCCGCGCATGGTTTGAGATTTCATAGGCAGGCAAGCCCGCTTTTTCCATCATCTCTTGAGTCATTTCATACATAAGAACGGACGCCTCCTCGGGGGCGGTCAGACTCTCGCCGCGGCGCGCCCTTGTCGCGAAAACGGTTTCCGCCTCGATCGTCAGCTGATAAAGCGACAGATGATCTGACCCGAAAGACAGAGCCTCTTGCAGCTCTGCGCGCCAGTCGTCCGGCGTTTGGCCCTTGCGGGCATAAATCAGATCAAAAGAAAAACGGGGGAAAGAGCGGGCCGCAAGCGCAAGCGCGGCACGGGCTTCTTGAGCATTATGGGCGCGTCCCAAAAAACGCAGCGCGGCATCGTTCAAAGACTGCACGCCAAGGGAAAGACGCTGAACACCCGCCCGGCGAAAATCCGCGAATTTCTCAGCCTCAGCCGAGGAGGGATTCGCCTCCAGCGTAATCTCGATCTTGTCATCACAAGCCCACAGACGGGCGATGTCGTTAAGCACGCTCTCAACCGTCCGCGCTTCCATCAATGAGGGAGTCCCGCCCCCAAAGAAAACAGACGTGATCCGCCGCGACGGTAACAGAGCCGCGTTATGCGTCAGCTCACGCCGATAGGCCTGCCGCCAGATTTCCTGATCCTGCCCACCCCCCACATGCGAATTAAAATCGCAGTACGGGCATTTGGACAGACAAAAAGGCCAATGGATGTAAAGAGCCAAGGGAGGCATGGACAAAGACGGAAAGGAAGAAGGAAGGCTAATTCCACGCATAGGGAAACAGCGCCGCTAGCGTCAGAAGTGCCGTAGTCGCCAGCAGATAGGGATTCGCGCGGGCGCGGTCGTGGGAAAGGGCGCGGAGGCTATAGGCCCAAAACCCGACCAGCAGAGCCTTATCCAAACCGAAGGTCAAAAGAGACACGCCTCCCATCGCGCAGGCCACAATCGCGTCAAAGCGGCCAAAGGAGGCCTGCGGGTCTTTCAATGCGCGGATCGGCAGCAACAGCCAGCCGACATAAAGGGCAATACCAGCCGCCGCCTCAGCCGGAACAAGGGCAACCAATGGGGTAAAAACAAGGCTGATAAGGAGCAGAACGCCGCAGGTGATCGCCGTCACCCCCGTGCGGCCTCCAGCCGCAATCCCCACCGCACTTTCGACAAAGGCGATCAGGCTGGATGTCCCCGTCAAAGACCCCAAAACAGTTCCCGCCCCATCGACGTAAAGGCCTTTTTCGATATTCCGCACCTGTCCATTGGATTGCAGATTGGTGGCAGCCGTCAGGCCGATGAATTTCCCGATGCCGCCAAAGAAATCGATGATGAAAAAGATCAAAACAACCGACAAGGCGCGGGGATCCGCCAAAATCGACCACGGATCAAGCTGGAACGAGGCTGAGAGCATCGCCTGAGACAGCTGAGGCGGCTGTTTGACCGTAAGTCCCATCACGTGACACGCCACGGCGGCAATGAGGAGCGCGACCAAGATATTACCCAGAAACCGAAAGCGTTTGAGCCCTAAAATCAAGGCGCTGAGAAAGCCGATATACAGGACGGCAGCCTCAGGCGACACAAGCCGTTCAAGCCCCCAATTTGAAAAATCAGGCAGCCCGTTTTTGAAAGCCAGAATCTTCCCGACAAACAAGCCAATAGTGGCCACGAAAACGCCGACGCTGACTCCGATATTGATTTTCAGCCCCGCCGGAATCGCTGCGATGATCTTTTGTCGGACAGGCAGCAAGGTCAAAAGGATGCACAAAACCCCCGACCAGAAAACGGTGCCAAGCCCCTGTTGCCAACTCATCCCCAACGTACCGCAGACGGTAAAAGCGAAAAAGCCGCTCATTTCAATGCCGGGGGCAACCGCGAAAGGCAGCCGCGCCCAGATCCCCATCGCCAGAGTCGTCAAGCCAGACACAAGCGCTGTCGCGAATAAAATCGCGCTGGGATCCATGCCGGAATGTCCCAAGATCGCCGGATTCAGGATCAGAATATAAGCGAGGCTCAGATAGGTCGACAGCCCCGCGACAAGCTCCGTCCTCCAATTGGTCTGAAGGGCATCGAAACGAAAATAACGGGCGAGAAAGGACATAAGGACCCCTTTGAGTTTCTGAAGGGATTCATAATGCGGTTTCAGCTGAAGCTCAAGATATACTCGGGCCCCTTCGGGCCCCGACCTTTTTGTCCGCGCAAAAGGCGCATCAGCTTCGCTGCGTCCGTGTTTTGCACGGAATCGAATGCTCGGCTTTCCAAGAAAACCGAGTATACAGCAGCGGCTTTAAAAATCATTTCACACAGGCTATCCGCAGGATAGGATGCCTCTGCCCTTCCTTTCCAGACAGGTTTCCCCGTGTTCGCTTCTTCGCTCGTCTCGCTTGTTGATTTTTGCCGCCGTTTTGCCTTGAGTGTCGTTCTGGTGGCTTTTGCTGCAAGTCTAGGCGCGGGCGTCTATGTCGCGCGGCATATAGCCGTTAATACAGACATTAATCAGCTTCTGTCTCCTGATCTCGACTGGCGCAAGCGGGAAAAGATTTTCGATCAGGCCTTCCCACACAAAATAGATACGCTGGTTGTTGTTCTGGACGCCAAGACATCCGGTCAAGCGGATAGGGCGGCCGCCGCGCTGGCCGCGAAGCTTCAGACTCTGCCGCAGCTCTTCACGGATGTGACGCGCCCCGATGCGCTGCCAATTTTTCAGACTCACGGGCTTTTGTATTTATCGAAAGCCGAGTTGGCTGCGACTTTGGACAAAATCGCGCAGGCCCAGCCTGTCGTAGGGGTGGTGAAATCGGATCCTTCTCTGCGCGGCTTTTTCGGCATGATCGGGCTGATGATCCAAGGCGCGCAAGCAGGCGTCGTGCAGGCGGGACAAATTGCCAAACCTCTGGCTGTTTTGGATTCTTTCCTAACACGCGTTTTGAACGGGCAGGCGCAGCCCTTAGACTGGGAAGGCTCTGTCCAAGACGGGGCCTCTTCCGCGCGCGCCTTGCGCCGGTTTATCATCGCCAAGCCTGTGCTGGACTACACAAGCCTTCAGCCCGGCGCGGCCGCATCGGATGAAGTCCGAGCTGCAGCGCAAGACCTAGGTCGGACAGCCGAAAACGGTGTGCGAGTCCGGCTGACAGGTTCTGTGCCCTTGAATGACGAAGAATTTGCGAGCGTCGCCCAAGGCACGGGCTTCGCGACGATTCTGTCCGGCCTTTTCGTGCTTGGCTTGTTGTTTCTGGGGTTACGTTCATGGCGGATCGTCTTGCCGATTATGCTCACTCTGGTCGTGGGACTGATCGCGACGACCAGTTTTGCAACTGTGGCGGTTGGCTCGTTGAATCTGATCTCGGTGGCCTTTGCAGTCATGTTTATCGGTATTGCCGTGGATTTTGGGATTCAGTTCGGGGTGCGTTATCGCGACCAACGGCATAAACAAGACGACTCAGCCGCTGCCTTGCGCGCGACGGCCTCGGTCATTGCCGCACCTTTGGCGATGGCGGCGGCTGCCACCGCGCTGGGGTTTTTGTCTTTTACCCCCACGGCCTATCGGGGCGTATCAGAGCTTGGCTTGATTGCGGGCGCAGGGATGGTCATCGCCTTTCTTTTGAATGTGACTCTGCTGCCCGCGCTGATGACTCTGACGAAACCCGATGCGGAGGCCGACTCCATTGGATTTCAAAAACTAGCGCCATTAAATGCCTATCTTGCGACCCATCGCAAAAAGATCATACCCGTGATTGGGATCTTAACGCTTCTAAGTTTGCCTTTCGCGGCGCAGGTACGGTTCGATTTTGACCCGCTGAATCTTAAAAACTCTAAAAGCGACTCTGTCGCAACGATGTTGGAAGTCCTTCAAGATCCGGATTCCGATGCCTATGCCGCGCAGATTCTTCTTCCCTCGCTGCCAGAGGCCGACGCCCTCGCGCAGCGTGTGTCCAGCTTGCCCGAAGTAGATCATACGCTGACCTTGAGCAGCTTTGTTCCCGAGGATCAAACAGTGAAACGGCGCATGATTGCGGAAACCTATGCGCTGCTTGCTCCGAGTTTCGCGCTGAAACCGGCCGCTGCGCCTACGGAAAAAGAAAACAGAAACGCGCTCCGTCAAACAGCCGCGCAGCTTCGTCCGGCCGTTGCGCTGGTGCCGGAGGCCAAAAAATTAGCGGACACGCTGGAGCGTTTTGCATCCCAAGCCTCAGCCGCCCAATTAGACATTGCCCAAAAGAATCTGATTCAGCCCCTTCAGGCGTATGCAAAAGAAATCCACCAAATTTTACAGCCCCAATCCCCTGTGCGTTTCGCGGATGTCCAAAAGGATTTAGCCCGCGACTGGATCACACCCGATGGCCGCGCCTTGGTCGAGATTTTCCCCAAGCGAGGCGCCTCAGGCAATCCGCGTGATCCGAAAATGCTAAAAGAATTCGTTGAGGCAGTCCGGAAAATAGCCCCCGATATAGGCGGAACCCCCGTTTCGCTGTTAGAATCCGGTCACACGGTTTTGACCGCCTTTCTTCAGGCGGGGGCCTATGGGGTCGCCTCCATCGCGCTTTTGTCTTTTCTGGTTCTGCGGCGGGGAAGGGATGTTGTCCTTATGATCGCGCCGCTTCTTGTCGCCTTATGTCTGACGCTGGCCACGATCCGGCTTTTGGGGATGTCTCTGACTTACGCGAATATCATCGCGCTCCCCTTGCTTTTAAGCTTGGGCGTTTCTTATGCGGTCTATTTCGTCTTTTACGCGCGGAGCGGCAACGCCGATTTTCTTCAATCAAGCATGGCGCGGGCGGTCCTTTTCAGCGCGGGAACCGTTGGTGTGGCCTTTTTCTCGCTTGTTTTCTCTGCACATCCCGGCACGCGAGGCATGGGCGAATTATTAACCCTTGCTCTGGTATATTCCCTCTTGAGCGCATTTCTGATGCTTCCTGTCTTGCTCGTCCCGAGTAAAAAGGATAAAGGTCAGAGAGCATTTACTGATTCTTAACCATTGAGCTTTCCCGCCATGACTCGTCGCTTTCTAACCCTTTCGGTTCTTCTGACCGTCCCCTTTTTGCTCTCGGCCTGTGCTGATGTGCCAAAATCTCCTGAGGCGCAGACAGAAACACAAATCTCCAACGATCCGCTGGAATCTGTGAATCGCGTCACGTTCGACGTGAACGACTTTATGGATCGGCTCTTGATCCGCCCTTTGACAGAGCTATACCGCTTTACGATTCCGGACATGATCCGCGATCGGGTTGCGCATGTCTTGTCAAATATGGGGGAACCGGTCATCATGGCCAACAACCTGCTGCAAGGGAAATGGAACGCGGCAGAGACAACCGCGACCCGCTTTGCAGTGAATACAACGGCAGGTGTTGCCGGTATCTTTGAAGTCGCCGAGGATTGGGGCTACGCGAAACAAATGGGCGATTTTGGCCAAACGCTTTCGGTTTGGGGCGTCGGCAGTGGCCCCTATCTCGTTTTGCCGCTTTTCGGGCCGTCAACCGTGCGCGATGCCGCCGGACTTGGCGTGGGGATGGTGGCCGATCCATGGCACTATGCCGCTGCCGATGGAGGCCGCACCGTACGGGATGCCTATGATTACACCGCGGCTGCCGCAAGCGGCCTGACACAACGCGAGGAATATCTCGACGCCCTCGACGCTCTGCGCGCGGGATCTCTGGACTTCTATGCCGAAATGCGGAGCGTTTATCTCCAATACCGCGACAAACAGCTGGGTATCGAGAACCCGGACTCCACCCCCAAATTTGAGGATTATGAGTAGGAGGGGGAGTCAGGGGGGGCAGATGGTAAGGTAACACCGGCAAAAGGGCGTGCGGGTCAGGGGTGGGCGGCGATGAGTGCGGCGAGCTGTGGGACGGAGCCATGGGGGAGGATGCCGAGGCGGTCGCCGAGGTAGTCCCAGAATGAGATGTCGAGTTTCATGCAGGTTTTGGCGAGGCTGAGGAAGGCGTCACGGGAGTCTCGACCTTTATCGCTGCGCGTGGTTCCACTGATTTTTCGCCGTGTGACTTGACATCGGATATCATTTTCAGAGCCGTTGGTGTGAAGCGGAATGTCGGGGCGTTCCAAGGCTCGCAGCAGTTCTGGCTTATTTCTTCGCAATCGGTTCAGCAATTTGTCTATCGCGCAAATCCCTGTTTTTTGATCAAAAATCTGATCAAACCTCTTGGCAAGCCGCTTCTTGTCTTCCTCGGCCGGCTTGGTTTTGTAGGCTTTAAGCGCTCGGTAAAAGTCCCAGATTTCACGACGGACTTTTTCTTGTGCCGCTCGCCCCGCATCCGTGAAAAATTTCAGTTTGTAAACCAGTCTTTCTGCATGAACCCAACAGAGAGCGTGGGCGTCACCAACGTTGAACTGCCCTGCATCGTCGGATAAAATCACGCTGTCTTTCAGAAAGCCGTGGCTGAGGATAGATCCCCACAAAGCGCCCTCGGTCGCGATCTGAACAGGATTCGGATGAACCCGAATTTTTGTCAGCCCTATCTCTTCCAGATGAGCCAGCCACGCCGCTTCGTTCGCAAAGATACGCGGGTGATGTTCCTGTAGCTTATCGCTTACCCAGCTCGGCATATTGTGATCTTTCATATACTCGAAAGCCGCGTCGTTCAGCACATAATCCGTGTGCCCAGCACGCAGCAGAGACAAAAAATTGATCCGGCTTTTTGAGTGTGGCGTCGCGAAAAAAGTGAACAGGTGATTGCCTATCTGCGTACAAATTCCGTTCTTACCCTTGTGGCGCGCGCCCGTGTCATCGACCGAGATCCATGACGCGGCTTTTTGGAACGCGGCGCGCAAAACTGCTTGAGCCTCGGCCTTAAAACGCTCGACCTCTTCCGTCAGGATTCTGACGATTTTGCGCTCCGAAACATCAAGTCCCATGGAATCGAGAAGCGCAACCAATCGCGGCACCGTCGTTTGACCTTGGTGGTACAGCATCAAGATGAACCGCTTCAACTCAGCTCCCACATGATCCGTAACGCCCATGGGCAACGCTGCGATGACGGTGCGCCCGTCCGGAGTCAGCCAGCGTTCTCGCCGATAGCGGATCGCGATGGCGTGAAGAATAATGTCTTCCACCATAAAATCTTCATACCCCAGATTCCGAGACCCTGCAGGCACGTCGTGCGCCTTCACGATCCTGTCCTGAACAGGGATGCGAAAGTTCTTTTTGCTCCGTTTTCTCTTGTCGGGTTCTTTGGGATTTGCATCCGTGGGATCCGTCCCGTTTTCCATGCCCGACGGCTTCTTCTTCGCCTCAGGCTTGATGTCCGGCTTGCCCTTCAACCCTTTCAATCGAGCAATTTCTTCACTCTGTTCCCGCACCAGCTCTTTTAACCCAGCAACCTGTTCCAATAACCCCAATACCAGCGGCTTCAGCTCGGCCGCCTCCATGGCGTTTATGTGAGAGGGCGTCTTTCTTCATCCCGACACATGAATCCCTATCCCCTTAACATATCGTTAAGAACCCAAAATCACGGCGTTTTGCCGGTGTTACATGGTAAGGTCTCAACCCTATGACGGTTGTGGCAGATATGTCGCAGGTGCGTTAGGCAAGACAATCTGACCGTGCTTAAAAAGAGAAAGGCCGCTGCCCCAATCTGTAATTGTTTCAGCATCTTCGCCCTTAAAGCGCAAATCAAAACGCATGATTTCCATGCCTTTCCATGGTGTTTGGATCATGACGCTCCGAAAGCAGTCTTCTAACCCTTCGATACTGAAACTCTGATTCTCGGGGAAAAGGCGCTCGATCTTTGCCTGAGTCATCTGGGTTTCCATGTTTATGATAACCAAAGCCGGTTCTTGATCCCCTCGCCTGTCGAAGAGCATTTCAAATTTTGGTTGTCGTCGTATGTTTGCTTCTTTATTTCCGTTGTTCGGCACAACAAACAGCCAACGCATGGTGTCAGGATTATACCCATTTTCCAACGGAGGATAATTATAAAAAGAGCCATGAGTGGCTAGAAAATTTGTCGTCGCCGTCCATATACTCGGCTCTATATCATGGGGAATAGAGACTCCCGTGTAATCCACACCCGTAATATGCCCGCAAATTTGCTTTGATGCGTCAGCAAAGGGGATGCCTATGCCGTCTCTACACGGGTTAGGCAAGCAAAGGATGAATCTTTCCTGATCGGCAGGCACAACTTCAAGAAAAGCGCGTTCACAAGATTCCAAACGAAAACAGGTTTCAGGGGTAAATCCAGCGCCTGCGGAAAGACGAATGATCGATTTTTCAGAATCTTCAGATTGTTGAAAGAGGCTCCTCAAAAGCGCAAAAGCTACTTGGCTTTCCGTCCCTGAATCGGGCAAGACATAAGAAATGGTTTTGATCATTTTACCTCCGAATTTTCATGTCACAAAATTTTCAGCCTTTATAGGGTCATATCCTGATAAAAAACAATATGTTTTGTGATATACCCATGGCTATTTAGTGAATTCAGGTGCCCATATGAAAGAACTCGTCATGTGTGGACGGCTGTTTTTGCGGTGAGTTCTGTCATTTGACTGGATTGCCCTGTTATGATGAGGATTCAGGTTGGGCCGGCTCAAAGTGAAGTGCAACTTGCTAAGATCCATGCAAGGAGCACGAGATGGGCAAACGATACCGGCATATCAGCGATACGGAACGAGAACAGATTGAGCGGTGGTTGGGCGAGGGGTTGATCCG
>CAIJXG010000125.1 GCA_903824505.1 uncultured Pseudomonadota bacterium
GCTAAACCCTCCATCACCCTACTTTTAGAATTGCTGCAGGGGTGGAGGAAAAAGAGGCGAAAGGGGAAGAAGAAGGTCTTCTCAAGGATTCTCCGAATGCAACGGTTATTCACCTTCCAGCTCATAATGTGCAGCAAAAACTGCTTGATGCGATAAGAAAACAAGTCAGACAACACGGTACATTAACAGAAATTGTTATCTCGATGCATGGAGGTCCAAATGCGCTCTCTGCACTCGAAGATCCATCCGAGGATCCAACGGTGGAAATGAAAACAGATGTTTTTCTAGATGCGCTTAAAAAAATACAAGAAGAGCTTGGATCCAAAGTCGCAAATCGTATTGTTTTTATTGGATGCAATGTGCTCACAGAAGAAACACCTGAACTTGTGGACTATTATCGTCGCACTGCTCAAACGCTTGGCAGTCAAATTGTTGGGTATACAACTCTTGGCTGGGGTGGTGACGATCCTAAAGCTGGGAGTGCAGCTCGGTTTAATCCGGACGGAAGTGTAGACCGCGATCCATTATTACATAGACCTGTAATCGCCCTCTTCAATAAAATACGCCGTTACGGGGAGTATGGTGGCTTTGATGGTAATTTTCCTGAGAATAAAGATGACTCGTGGTTCGACTGCCATGAAAATAGAACACAGCAAGGGGGGGCATCCTGTCAACTAAACTTAGCCATTTTGGAGGAGGAAAAACGGCGTCAATCAGATCGAGCTTCCGGAATAACGGGCTACGGAAGTAAATTCCCCAATCTACTCATACCTTCAAATTTACGGCTCAGCGCCCTTGAACCAGAAGATTGGGCTGCTGTGATCCATAGGGCAGGTAAATTATCAGAGCGCATAAGAGTCTCTGAAATGGTAGAAGACCAAATTATTTCTTTATGCCTTAAGGGTGACAAGGAATCCGCTCAAAACGCTGTAGGATTACATGTAAATATGATCCATGGCCTTTTTCCTGAAGACATAGAAATTCTTGAAGGAGAAATTGGCAAGTATAAAAAAGAACAGTTCCTTAAATCAGAGGCTCTTGTGCCAAACTTTCGTGAAGGAAGTCGTAATGTCGGAAAGCTAACATCAGAACCGAACGACTCAACAACAAATGGACCAGCAACCAAAAGAAAACCATCTGCTGCCGCTGTGAAAAGAAATCAACCACCAAAAACAAACGCATCACATGTACTGCACTCATGAACAATTTGAAACTTCATGAAACAAAGAATCTACCGCTTTCTGGGCCTCGGCACGGCGGGCGGCGAAGGCGGCTTTGATCGTGGCGGCGTGATAGGCATTCTCTCTTTTCGGCCAGTCTTTCAGAAAATCCAGCGCGAAACGTGTAAAATCTTCCCCTTGCTCCAGCACGGCGCCGCTTAGGCCCACTTGTTCGCGGATACAGCCCCGCGCGAAAGAAAGAACAGGCAACCCGTGAGCCATCGCCTCGAACAACACGGTTGGCTGCGCTTCGTTGGCATAACGGGTCGGAAAGACAAAGACATCCAGAGAGTCAAAAAACGCCTCTTTCGCTTCCCCATAAACAGCGCCTTTATAAATCAGTCGATCCCCTAAAGCCGCCTGAGCGCGGCTTAGATTTTCGGTGTCTTGGGGATCAGCGACAGGCCCTGCCAATATGCCTCTGATCTTCAGATTCTGAGCTTTGGCCTCATTTAATAGATCAAGAAAGACGTAAAGTCCCTTGCTTGCGTTCAGATTACTTAAAAGCCCCAAAGTGATCCACCCTTCGTCCGATTCTGTGTGCCTGTCCGGCGCAAGCGGCACAAAGGCGCTGTTGGCAATCACGGTTGTTTTCATCGGACTGCCATATTGGGCTGCAAAAGCGTCTCGCATAAAGGATGCCAAGAAAATATGCGTCGCCGCCGCGCCTGTTATGTGAACTAACGAGGCCATCAAGGGCTTTTTCCGATCAATATAGGCATAAGAATGATGATGAATAAAAAGCCGAAAACCCAAGACTCGGCCAACAAAACTCAAACCCAGCGTATAGATAATCCCAAGCCCCCCGTCGCAGGCCAGATACAAAACCCGCATTGGAGAGCGCGGTAAACGCACCAAAGCACGACAGGCCCTTAAAACGCATCCGATGCGTTGAACATGATACCCAATCCCCCCGCACGGTTTGTCCACAGACAGATCCAGCCGGATCACCTCATATTTTCGGGCGATCCGTTCGGCCATCTGCAAAGTCACATAGGCAAACCCCGTGACAGGCGGCGGAAACGGCCCCGCAACGACAATGAAAGAAGGAGATCTGGACATAAAAGACAGAGTGCCGGAAGATAACGCGCGCCTCAACCCAAACATCGCGTCTCCTTATGAATCCGCCTCGCTACATAGATCTTTCACTGTTTCGAATGGATCCTGCCTTGCGGGGACGCTCGGCCTTTAGGGTGCAGCTTTGGTGGATCATACAAGATTGGCTGATCCGCCCCTCTCCCCAATTTATGTATGGGTGGCGGCGGTTTTTGTGGCGTTTATTTGGAGCAAAACTGGGCGCGGGTGTTTTGATCCGTCCGACCGCGCGGGTGACCTACCCATGGAAAGTCAAAATCGGCCCGCAGAGTTGGATCGGCGACCGTGCCGAGCTTTACAGCCTTGCCTCCATCACCATCGGCAGCGATACGGTGATTTCTCAAGACAGCTATCTGTGCGCGGCAACCCATGATTACACAAAGCGCGATTTTCCGCTTGTGCCGCGCCCAATCCATATCGGGGACGAGGCGTGGCTCGCCGCCGGATGCTTTATCGCGCCCGGCGTGCGCATTGGGTCGGGCGCGATCATTGGAGCGCGAAGCGTTGTCCTGAGCGACATGCCCGCCGCGATGATCTGTGTCGGCAATCCCGCGCGGCCCGTTCAAGAACGCCCCGCAACGGCAGCTATATTGGATTAACGGCTTGTTGGCGCTGTGATCGGCGTGCGATCCACGCCGATAGACGGGATGGGGATCAAGGAGGTTGGCGCGTCGGTTGTCTCTTCAGACTCTTCAGCTAAAACGCGGTGATAGGCGGCGGCGTCCAAAGGTGTGCGGCCGGGTGGATCCACGGCAATGAGGCGAGAAGGGCTTGTATCCTGTGGATGCGCCGTGCAAACCGGATCGCCCATCGTGCTGTAACACCATGTTTCATGAGCGGGAATTTGAGTTTTCCTATCAGCCTCTGCCTTGGCTTTGGCAGAGTCTGAACTGCCTGCGCAGCTCATCAGAACCAAACAAAAGAACAGCGGAAGGAACCGCATCGGAAAGCCCTCCCTCACTCCTTAATTCTTCCGATCTACGACGAACCTCGCAACATCTTCTAAATGCTTGGCGCGTCCGTCGAAAACGCCCAGATGCTGGATCGCTTGCTCGGACAAAAGGGTTGCTTGGTTGCGCGCGCGCTCGGGCCCAAGAATGGTCACAAAAGTCGCCTTACCCGCCTGCGCGTCACGGCCGACCGATTTCCCTGTTTCCTCTTCCGTGCCTTCGGCATCCAAAAGATCGTCGATAATTTGGAAAGCAAGTCCCAGATCGTGAGCATAGGCACGCAAAGCATTCAGATGTTGCGTGGACGCCTTGCCCAGAATCGCGCCAGATTCCGTTGACACGGCGATCAATTCGCCTGTTTTCATGCGTTGAAGACGGGTGATCGCGCCGATATCCAGCTTGGTCGTTTCCGCGATCAGATCCAGCATTTGCCCCCCAACCATCCCATGCGCTCCAGAGGCACGGGCCAGAGCGGTCACCAAACGACAGCGCACTTGAGGATCTTCATGGGTGCGCGGATCGGCCAGAATCTCGAACGCGATGGTCAGGAGGGCATCGCCCGCTAGAATCGCGGTCGCCTCGTCGAATTTTTTATGAACCGTTGGGTTGCCACGGCGCAGATCAGAATTATCCATCGCGGGCAAATCATCGTGAATCAGTGAATAACAATGAACGCATTCAATCGCGGCTGCCGTGCGCAGAGCGCACTCGTCGCCGACGCCGAAAATACGCGCGGCGCTCAACGCCAAAAAGGGACGCAACCGCTTGCCGCCATTCAGCGTGCCATACCGCATCGCCTCAAACAGCTTGCTTTCGGGAAAGTCCGATTTGGGCAACAGATGATCCAGCGCACCCGCGACAGCGGCGGCGGCATCGCTCATGGCGGCGGCAAGGGAAGAGCTAACAGAGGGCATGGGACAAGCGGGGGTTGAGTTTAAGAGGTAAAGTCTTTCGTTGAAACCACGCCATCTGCGGAAACCGAGATCTGCTCGATCCGCATCTGGGCTTCGCGCAATTTCAATTCGCAGTGGCGTTTCAGCGCCGCGCCGCGCTCATAGGCCATGATGGCATCATCCAACTTCGCCTTTCCGTCTTCAAGCTGTTTGACAAGCTTTTCCAGCTCCATCAAAGCATCTTCAAAACTTAACGCGGCGATATCGGCAGGGAGCGAGGAGGGAGACTTTGTCATCCTCTCAACATAGAGGCGAGCCTAAGCAAAAGGCAAGCGATTTTGCTTGCGCTCTTTCCGTGTTATTCTAAAAGAAAGGAAGAAAGGCTGGTCATTCTAAGGGTACAGAATAAGAAGGCCTGATACGGAAAGAACGGTAGAATTCCCCTCATCTCCTTGCAGGTAGAAATGTTTGCGCGTCTTTTTTTGCTTGTCGTGGATTTTTTCTACCGAACCGTGTGCGCCTTGCGGCATCCCCTCCCTTCGGCGCGTTCGTCTCTCTATACTGCGAAACGTTACAGGCTAAACTTTTTGCTCGACACCACGCACTCTGCGCCATGAGTACCGCTTGCCGGACTTTGTCGTTGTTTTGCTTCATCTTTTCTGTCCAACAAGCGGCAATCCTGTCACAACCGCTCGGGGCACAAAAGGCTAACTTGTGGCGTTGTGCGGTATACTTTTGGAATTGGTGCATGGTAAAGAAACCTTCGGCTTTTTCAGAAAACCGAGTGTAGGATAATGGCAGACTTGCCGCGGCGGACTTCTTAGGAACAGGCATGGACACCCACTGGCGAAACACTCAAAAATCGGCGCGCTTCTTTTCGTTGGATGCGCGAGTCTTTGCCGCGATTCTTCTTTTTTTGGTGCATGCCAAATTGTGGACTTTTGCGCTGGCGATTCTGTGTATGCTTATTTTCTGGGTGATGGAGCGCAAAGGCCTGTCCTTCGACTCCTCGCTTCGCGCCCTGCGCGCATGGCTTTTAGGACGCCACCGCCCGGCCCTTTTAAAAGAGCGCAAGCGACGCTGGATTGATTTTGGTTAAAGAACGCCCAGAAAGGAGAGGTTTCCCATGCCCACACTCGCGCACGGAAAGACACTGCCCGCCTCTCTGGCTCAGGTGACGGGGCAGAGCGTCGAGTCCTTAATTGGAAAGCAACGCGCCGATGGGCATTGGGCTTTCGAGCTGGAAGCGGATGCCACAATTCCGGCCGAATATATTTTGCTCGATCACTTTTTGGACACGATCAACCAGCCTTTGCATGAACGCATGGCGGTTTATTTACGAGCAATTCAGGAAGAGCATGGAGGCTGGCCTCTCTTTCATCGGGGAGACTTTAATATCAGCGCCAGTGTGAAAGCCTATTATGCCTTGAAATGCGTGGGCGATTTACCCGATGCGCCCCATATGGTGCGTGCGCGTCAGGCGATTTTGGCCCATGGCGGCGCGGAAACCAGCAACGTCTTCACCCGCATTCAGCTGGCTCTCTTCGGCGCGGTGCCATGGCGGGCCGTCCCTGTGATGCCGATCGAAATCATGCTGTTACCGCGATGGTTTCCCTTCCATCTCAGCAAAGTTTCCTATTGGTCGCGAACCGTCATCGTGCCCTTGCTGGTCTTGATGGCGAAAAAGCCAAAAGCCAAGAATCTCCGCAATATTCGGGTGGATGAGCTTTTTGTAACCGCGCCCGATCAGGTTAAAAACTGGCCCGGAAGCGGGACTCAGTCGGCCTTTACGCTTATTTTTGATGGGATCGACCGTATTTTGCGCTTTTTGGAACCCTATGTGCCCGATCACCCCCACCAAAAGGCGATCGACAAAGCTGTTGCATGGGTCAAAGAGCGCTTGAACCAAGAGGACGGGCTTGGCGCGATCTATCCCGCCATGGCGAACAGCGTCATGATGTATGACTGTTTAGGTTATGCGCCCGATCATCCGGACTATGCCATCGCGCGGAAATCGGTCGATCTGTTGGTGGTGGATACGCCCGAACGAGCGTACTGTCAGCCCTGCCTGTCGCCCGTTTGGGACACAGGGCTGGCCTTGCATAGTTTGCTGGAGGCAAAAGCCTCACGCGATGTAGTAGAAAAAGCCTGTAACTGGCTTGTCGATAAGCAAATTTTGGATGTTGTAGGCGACTGGGCCTGTCAGCGCCCAACCGTCCGGCCCGGCGGCTGGGCGTTCCAATATAACAATGCCTATTACCCCGATTTAGACGATACCGCTGTCGTCGTGATGGCACTCGATCGGTTCGACCGCCAACGCTACCGCAATGTGATTGAGCGCGGCGTGGAATGGGTGCTGGGCCTCCAATCGAAAAATGGCGGCTGGGGCGCGTTCGATGCCGATAACACCTCTTATTATCTTAACCATATCCCCTTCGCGGATCACGGGGCCTTGCTCGACCCGCCCAGCGCGGATGTGACGGGGCGGTGCCTTAGCATGCTCGCGCAAATGGGCTATGCGAAAGACCATCCGCAGGTAGCGGCAGCTCTTGCTTATTTGCGCCGCGAGCAAGAGGTCGAAGGCTGTTGGTTCGGCCGCTGGGGCACTAATTACATTTACGGCACATGGTCGGTTCTGTGCGCCCTTAATGCCATTGGTATCGACCCGAAAGACCCGATGATCCGTCGCGCTGTCACATGGCTCCGCGCCAAGCAACGGGCGGATGGAGGCTGGGGCGAAGATGGCTCAAGCTATTGGAAAGAGAAACCCAAAGGTGAAGGGAAGGTCAGCACCCCTGCCCAAACCGCATGGGCGCTTTTGGCTCTTATGGCCGTGGGCGAGGGGGAAAGTTCTGAAGTCTCGCGCGGCATCACATGGCTGTCCGAAACCCAAAAAGCGGACGGCACATGGGACGAGGCCCATTACACAGCCGTGGGCTTCCCCCGCGTTTTCTACCTGCGCTATCACGGCTACCGCGCCTATTTCCCAACTTGGGCGCTCGCGCGGTATCAGAATCTGAAATCCGGCAACGGGGAATCAGTGCTGTGGGGGATGTAGGGGCCCTATTTATTTACCCAACATCTGTGTCTTTTCCACCACATTTTCCACATCCATTAAAGCATGAGAGGAGAAGACCACACGTCAAAACATAAAGATTTGTGGCACCAGTGCGGCACCGGAAAAAACAAAGCCACCCTAGCCGGTATACTCTGTTTCCTTGGAAAGCCGAGTATACTAAAGGCAAAATTAAAAATATGGCGCTGCAGATTCACCCTCAATTTGACGCTTTGTGTTACCTATGCGTTACCTAGGCTATTTTATGAGAAAATAAGAAAAACGACAACATGTTGAAATCATTGGCGGACCCGACGCGATTCGAACGCGTGACCTCTGCCTTCGGAGGGCAGCACTCTATCCAGCTGAGCTACGGGTCCTTGTCTCAGCCGCAGGATTTGCCACAAAGAAGGAAAAATTGCTACTTTTATATCTCTCGGGTTCGAGGGAGCCCGCGCGTCCTAAGGAAACCTTATGTCCTCTTCTTCTTTGCCTTGGTGGCGACCGGATGTTTTCGCGCGGCGGCTGGATTTTTTAGCCACGCGCCAGAAGGTTTTACGCGCGATGCGCGGCTTTTTTGAGTCTCAAGATTTCGCGGAAGTCGAAACGCCCGCGCTTCAAATCTCGCCCGGGAACGAGGTGCATTTGCATGCCTTTAAAACCTGTTTTGAGGATCATCTAACGGGAGCGCGGCAAGGCTACTATCTTCATACAAGCCCTGAATTCGCCATGAAAAAGCTTCTGGTCGCAGGGGTTCCGCGTTTGTTCCAGCTGGCGCGGGCTTTTCGTAATGGGGAACGTTCGGCGCGACATCATCCCGAATTTGCGATGTTGGAATGGTACAGGGCGGGAGGGAGCCTCGCGGATATGCGACAGGATTGCGTGAACTTAGTACAGGCGGCGGCGCGAGCGGCAGGAAAACCCGTTTTCACCGCGCAGGGCATGGTGTGCGATCCCTTTACAGAATGGGAAATCCTAACCGTTCCCGACTCGTTCCAGCTTTATGCGGGGATTTCTTTGATGGACACGCTGGGGGATGCGCCTGCTTTAGCCGCGCAGGTGCGGCGTGCCGGATTTCGGGCGAGAGACGACGAATCGTGGGACGATTTATTCTTCCGCGTGATGGGCGAGGCGATCGAGCCGAGGCTAGGCGCGGATCGCCCAACTTTCTTAAGCGACTATCCCGTGTCAATGGCCGCGCTGGCGCGCCCCAAACGCGAGGATCCGCGTTTGGCTGAACGGTTTGAGCTGTACATTTGTGGCATCGAAATCGCCAACGCGTTCGACGAATTGACGGATCCCGCTGAACAGGAGCGGCGCTTTGCGGCGGACATGGAGGAAAAACAAAGGATTTACGGCACGACCTATCCCATTGACTCCGATTTCATCGCTGCTCTACGCCACGGCATGCCGGATAGCGCCGGAATCGCGCTAGGCTTTGACCGGCTGGTGATGCTGTGCGCGGGGACAGAGAAAATTGAAGATGTCTTGTGGGCACCTGTTTGATAAACTGCCCTGCGATAAAAATTTGAGTGGCCCCATGAAAACGCTTCCTCCTTCTTCGATCATTGGCATTTTGGGCGGCGGGCAGCTGGGACGCATGACGGCGCTGGCGGCGGCAAAGCTTGGCTATCGGTGCCATATTTTCTGTTCGGACGCGCAAGAACCGGCCGTTGAGGTTTCGGCGTTTCACACGCACGCCTCTTTTGACGATACGCGGGCGTTGAAGGCTTTTGCAAAATCCGTGGATGTCGTGACGTTGGAATGGGAGAATGTGCCAATAGCGGCGCTTGAGACTATCTCGCTTCTTGTGCCCACTTATCCCGCACCTAAGATTTTGAAAGTCGCGCAAGATCGGGGCGAAGAAAAGAATTTTGCTCGAAGCATCGGTTTGGGTACAGCGGATTTTGCATTGGTTTCTTCGGCGGCTGAACTTCAAGAGGCGCGTGGACGTTTTGGGTGTCCCGCAATTTTGAAATCTACCCGGATGGGCTATGACGGCAAGGGACAGGTGGCTCTGACTCCCGAGCTGTCGTCGGAAGAATCATGGCGACTCATGGGCAGTGGGGCGGGAATTTTGGAATCCTTTGTGAATTTCGCAAGCGAAGTGTCGGTGGTTGTCGCGGCGCGTGCGGATGGCACAATGGCTGTTTTCCCGGCGGTTCAGAATATCCACCGCAACCATATTTTGGCTGAAACCCATGCGCCTGCGGGGGTCTCTGCGTCCATTGCCCACGAGGCGGAACAGGCGGCGCGGTTGATGGCCGAAAAACTAGGCGTTGTGGGGCTGTTGGCGGTCGAGTTTTTTGTTTTGCGCGCGCCCGATGCTTTGGGACGGCAGGTCTGGGTCAATGAAATCGCGCCGCGCCCGCATAACTCCGGTCATTGGACGATGGATGCCTGTCCAACCAGCCAGTTTGAGCAGCTCGTTCGGGCGGTGTGCGGCTTGCCGTTAGGTGCTGTCACACCCCACAGTCGCGCGGTCATGCAGAATCTGATCGGTGATGATTTTCATGCATGGCCTGATCTGTTGGCTCAGTCCTCCGCCTGTCTGCATGTGTATGGCAAAACAGAAGTCCGTCCGGGCCGCAAAATGGGGCATGTGACGTTTCTTAAGGGAGCTTGGGAAGGAGGGTAGAAAGCAGGTCTTTCGTTATGGCGTTAATTTCTTTTCAATATAGATCCCGACGGTTTTTGTATTCAGAAATATCCCAGCTATAGACAGACTTATAAGGACCAAAAACCCGTTATCGTGGTTCATCAACGAAACGTCCTGATCAAATCGAACAAACCAAGCCCCTCACCCGTGATACCCCTTAAACCATGCCACGAAACGAGGGATTCCCGTTTCGATGTCAATGGTAGGGCGAAAGCCCAGATCTTGGGTGCTGGCCGTTATATCAGCAAAAGTCTCAGGCACATCGCCTTTTTGCATGGGCTGTAAATCAAGGATTGCCTTTTGGCCTAAAGAATCCTCCAGCACATGAATGAAGTGCAAAAGCGGCTCCGATTTCGAATTTCCTAGATTATAAAGCGCGACAGGCGGCACAGTGCCATGATCCGGCGGTGGCCTGTCGAGGGCCGCGAGAATGCCTCCAACAATATCCTCAATATAAGTGAAATCACGGCGCATCTGGCCGTGGTTAAAAACCTTGATCGGCAGACCCGCGCTGATTTGCTTTGCAAAAAGATAGGCAGCCATATCCGGCCGTCCCCACGGACCATAAACCGTGAAAAAGCGCAAACCCGTCGTCGGAATCCGGTGCAGATGCGCGGCGCTGTGGGCCATCAGCTCTCCGGCGGCTTTTGTGGCGGCATAGAGCGACAAAGGCTGGGCGACGGGATCTGTGATCGCGAAAGGAATCTTTTGGTTGCCTCCGTAAACAGAGGAAGAGCTGGCATAAACGAAATGCTGCAAATGCGGAACAGCACGCGCAAGCTCGAGCATCGCCAGCTGGCCCATCAGATTGGACTCTCCATAGGCAAAAGGGTTTTCCAGCGCATAACGCACGCCCGCTTGGGCCGCGAGATGCACAATATGGGTCAGTCCCGTCGATGCCAAAGGAAGAATCGCGTCTTTATCCGCAATCGTTGTGTGAAGAAAAGAAAAATGCGGATGCGCGGAAAGAAGATCCAGCCGCGCCTGTTTCAGCGTCACATCATAATAGGCGTTGAGGTTATCAATTCCGACAACACTATCCCCCCGTGCCAGCAAAGCCTGCGCGACGTGAAAGCCGATAAAACCGGCGGCACCTGTGACAAGAACGCGCATATCTGCTCCATTTCATTCGGGCATTGTGTCTAAAGGGGAAGCTGCTATCAAGGCCTATCTGCCTATCCTTTCGGAGGACATGTGACGCAGACAAAAGGGATCTTTTCCGCCGTTGCCGCTTTTTTTAGCTGGGTGCTTGTCGATACGCTGGTCAAGCTCGCCAGCCTATCAGCCTTTCCATCCATGGCCATTCTTGGGCTTATGGGAGGCGTTGGGATTGTTGGAATTCTTGCGGTAAACAGACGCAATCTCGCGATCCTCAAACCTATTCACAGACGCATGCATCTGTTGGTGGGGTTGTGTTCCTTAGTGAGTTGGTATGCCAATGTCATTGCGTTCCGGCATTTGCCCTTGACCGTTTTTTACCCCTTGGTCTTTACGGCTCCTTTGCTGATCGCATGGATGTCAACAAAACTCGGTCATGAGCGGATGACACTTCCGAAAATAGTCTTTCTGGTCACAGGGTTTCTGGGCGTCCTTGTCGCTGTTGGCCCTCGCGAGACGGCTGGTGCGGAATGGATCGGATATCTGGCCTGTGCCGCCAGCGTCGGTGCTTTTGCGGGGAGCACCATTATCATCCGGAAAATTTCTGCAACGGAGTCGTCAGCCAGCATCCTCCTTTCATGCGCGATAGCGCCAACTCTCCTAGGGCTTTTCGGTCTTTTGGATCTTTCAAGGAACACAACCATTCCTGATCTTGGTATGATCTGGCTTGTCCTTTTGGCGGGCGTTTTGAACCTGTTGGCAAACGCCTTTTACAATAAGGCGTTGCGGCATACTTCTTCAACCAATGTGGCGCAGCTTCATTACACCCAAATCATATGGGGCGCGTGCGTCGGTTATGTGTTGTGGGGAGAAAAGCTGACATGGAATCTCACGCTCGGTGCCGCCATGATTATCGGCGCGGGATTGGGCACACTTCTTCAAGCGCGCAAAGAGGATCGCGCTGCGTCTACTGCTTAATTTTTCTACAAAAAAATCCCAGAGGATTCGAATTGCGTCTGGATCAGAAGATGCTATCAAGACTTGTCTTAGAGGTTGCTTACAAAGCCGAGTGAGTGAGACGAAAAGCGGTGTTTTCGAGAACCGGCGCGCAGCGTATTTTGATATACGCGAGCACAGGAAGCGCAGAAAACGCCACTTTGCAGCCCAATCAATCGGAGTTTGTAAGCAACCTCTCATAAATCCTGAGAATCCTCATGATAATCCCTACCTTCCTTACGTCTCTGCTGGGGCCGTTCCTTGGGCCTTTGGCGTGGATGGTTCTTAAAATCATCGCGATTATCCTGCCCCTTTTGGGCGCGATCGCTTATCTGACCTATGCCGAGCGCAAAGTCATGGCGGCGATGCAACGGCGGCGGGGGCCGAATGCAATCGGGCCTTTTGGCCTGTTGCAGCCGATTGCCGATGGGCTGAAACTGCTGGGCAAAGAAACGATTATCCCCACCGGGGCGAATAAGCTTTTATTCATTTTCGCGCCTTTGTTGACTTTTACGCTGGCTTTGGCGGCTTGGGCTGTCGTGCCGTTTGAGCAGGGTGTCGTGCTGGCGGATATTAATGTTGGGGTTTTGTATCTGTTCGCGATTTCCTCGCTCAGCGTCTATGGGATTATCTTGGCGGGTTGGGCCTCGAATTCGAAATATGCGTTTCTGGGGGGAATGCGCGCTGCCGCGCAGATGATTTCCTATGAAGTTTCGATTGGGCTCATTATCGTCACAGTTCTTTTAAAGGCGGGGTCTCTGAACCTGTCCCATATTGTTGAGGCGCAACGGCAGGGCTGGTTTGCCTTTGGTCTTTTGTTTCCTATGTTTATCCTGTTCTTTATCTCGGGCCTTGCCGAAACAAACCGCAACCCGTTCGACTTGCCCGAGGGCGAATCCGAACTTGTTGGCGGTTTTAACACCGAATATTCGTCGATGACTTTCGCGCTCTTTTTCTTAGGCGAATACGCCAACATGATTTTGATCAGCGCGATGACAAGCATTTTGTTTCTAGGGGGCTGGCTGCCGCCTGTCGCATGGCTGAGTTTTATTCCTGGCTTTATCTGGTTCTTTGCGAAAATCGCTTTGTGCCTCTTCGTTTTTTTGTGGGTACGCGCCACACTGCCCCGCTATCGCTATGATCAATTGATGCGAATCGGCTGGAAAGTCTTTTTACCTTTGTCGCTTTTGTGGGTAGTCGTGACCGCTGGATATTTGGTTGCCTCTGGCACCTTGCCGCATACGGGAGGATAATCATGTCCGCTTTTGCCGCCGCCAAACGTCTGTTTCTGCCCGAGATTCTTCGCGGTCTCGCGCTGACTTTTTTCACCATGTTCAAACGCAAGGTGACGATCAACTACCCTTATGAAAAAGGACCTTTATCGCCGCGTTTTCGGGGTGAACACGCCCTGCGCCGTTACCCCAATGGAGAGGAACGCTGCATCGCTTGTAAATTATGCGAGGCGATTTGTCCCGCGCAAGCGATCACGATTGAGGCCGAACCCCGCGCGGACGGTTCGCGCCGGACGACGCTCTACGACATCGACATGACGAAATGCATCTATTGCGGCTTGTGCCAAGAAGCCTGTCCGGTCGATGCCATCGTCGAAGGGCCGAACTTTGAATTCGCGACCGAGACTCACCGCGAATTGCTTTTTACCAAAGAACGGCTTTTGGCCAATGGAGATCGCTGGGAAGCGGAAATCGCCGCGAATCTGGCCGCCGATGCGCGGTATAAGTAAGGCCCGTCACACCCCTCCGATCAGCAATTCTAAAAGTAAGGGAAAAGAGAATTGCTATACGGAAAGAGCGGTAGGATTCAGGTCGTTATAGGTGTAACTTCGGAGCAGATCCGCCCCTTCAAGCGCGGGGTCAGGCGTAAAGGAAAGCCGGTGGCCGCCAACGGCTTCGATCTCCTGCACCCCATCCGTATGCATTTTTTTCTCGGCATAGAGGGGCTTGGCTTTCACCAACCTCTTCGCCTCCTGCGGCGATTCTGCCAAAACAAAGAAATTCGCGTGAGATTCGTAAACGCCATAACCAACGGCTTCGTCATAGAAGCCGACATGAACAAGGTAGAGTTTTTTCATGGGCTTGGATCCTTACTTGGCCGTGCCTGCATGCGGTCGTTCGACCGGAATAAAGCTGTTGGGATAGGTTTCATAGCGTTTCAAAAGCTTGTCCACCTGTCCGCTGTAAATCAGCTCATCTAACGCCGCGTCCAACATGGAACGCAGACGGTCTTCGCCCCCCGCAAGAACGAAGGCAACAGGAAAGATTCGCACGGGATGATCCAGCTGAACCAGTTTAACCTTGCCGGGATTATGCTGGTCATAATCGGCAAAATTCGCGGCATCGACAAAAGTGACATCGGCCTTGCGCGTGCCGACACTTTCCAAAACCATCGACTCACCTGCCATGTCCGGCAGCGTGTAGATCTGCGCCTTGGGGAAATCTTCCTCGGCCACAAAACGGGGATTGTCGCCATCCATCGAGGCGATGCGGATCTTGGCGTCGTTCAACGCCTCCAGCGAATCGTCAAACCGCTTGTCAGTCGCCTGAGCCACAACGAAAAGAGGCTGGTAGTAATAAGGCCGCGTATACAAGGCTTCTTTCGCGACATTCGGGCTGACCCAATCGGCATTGCAGAGCGCGTCGAATTTTCGGGTCTGCAAATCACTGACCATCGTGCCCCAACCGGATTCTTTCTCCCAAACAATTTTCAGCCCTAGCTTTTTGCCCAGAGCCTCGGTGATATCATGATCCAGACCGCTGATCGCGCCCGTGTTCAGATCCTTGACTAAATTGGGCACAAAGGGAATGTAGCCGCACCGCAGGGTTTGAGTCCGCACAACACGCGCATAAGCCGTTTCACGGGTGGAAGCTTTTTCTTCCGCCCCTTTCGGCGAGCCAAAAAGAACCACGCCCAACGCAATCAGGGCAAGACCAAGGGCAAGAGAGGCTTTGTGCGTGGCTTCCATTTTACGCTTTCTGAGCAGATGTTTTTGGGACTCTCAAACCACACGCCCGAGAACTTCGTCATAGAAAACCCGTAGACTGGCTCTGCGCCTTATGAAACGCAGTCTAGTGCTTTCTTATAGATCTTGCATTTTACAGGCATTTCTGTGATCGAGCGCATCTTTCTGAACACCGGATCTTGAGAAACAATCTCAAACACGGCATGTGCCCAATCCAGGGCCTCTGTCGGTAGTCTAGTGCGAAGATCGTGTTCCTTTTTCTTGAATTCTGCTCGTTCTTCAGACGTTTTGGATTTAGGCATGACTCCTTGTAGAATTTCGCTTGCCGTTTTTTTAACATCCGGAAAGGAATGTGCTTTATCTTCAGAAACAACGGCATCTGAGTGGGATTGGGATATGGGCAAAGAAACAGGTTCCCTTGCTTCCGCGAATGTAATCGGAAGCGGGTCTCCTTGTAGTCCAAAGAACAGGACAAACGGATAGGGCAAAGACTGTGAACGTAGGGTGATCTTTTTCTTCTTAAGATAATCCGTCATTCTTTGATGAAGATACCCGCCTTCCTGGACAGAGGCATTCAAAGCCTCGACAGTCAAATAGTTCGTACAATAAGTTTGAGCCCCTTCATTCGCTTCATTAAGATTCTCGCCTACTTGGAGATAAAGGGGAAGCCCCTTTTCTTGGCGGGAACAAAACCAACTAACCATAAACAGGAAATCGTCGATAGCCTCAGCTTCATCCCTTTGGGTTACAATGTCATACTTTCCTAACTTTCCTAACGTCCATTGTGACTCCTGATAATAAGGATCATCAACCACTCTTTGTATCAAAACCCGTCGAACCTGTTCACCGACAAGCCTGCCATCCTTGGACCAAGAAGGCGGAGACACAGATATAGGTCCAGCTTCTGAAACAGGGGCAGAATCGGATGAAGGCCTATATAAAGCAGTAGCCTCCCCTCCACTCAAAAAATCATTCAGCACGTTAATAAATGGATACGCCTTATTAGAAGGACAATGATTTGAATCTCCTGCGATGGCTACGGCATCTTCAAGTGTTAAGAAAGGTCTATGGCTTGGTGGATTCAAATTTGAAGTGCAACTTTAGTTTCAAGGTTTTGGCATGGGGCTGAAGCGAAGTAAACCTCCTCAGGGGTCAGGAATTTTAGTTTCTTTCTGGGGCGTGAGTTGAGCTTGGCGGCGATAGCGTTGA
>CAIJXG010000126.1 GCA_903824505.1 uncultured Pseudomonadota bacterium
GGCAGGCCACGGGATCCTTTTGCCGGGACTCGTCCGGGACCTCCCTGAAGTTACTTTCTTTAGGTCCCCCTGATGAGATCTGAAATCGGTTTCTTTTCTACCGTTTCTGGGCTAAAAAATTTTGCTATGCTCGGGTTCCTTGGAAAGCCGAGTATTCAATTCCGTGCAAAATACGCGCTCAGCGAAGCTGATGCGCCTTTTGCGCGGACAAAACGTGAGGGGTTCCGAAGGGGCCCGAGTATAGAAGACGCGCTCGTTTACCGTCTGCAGAAGTAAGGTCTTCATGATCGGGGCGTCGCTTCTAAAACGAAGATATTGTTAACTATGCCTCTTCCTTCGCCTTCCTTTGCAACGACTCTTGACGGGATTTTAGACCGGCGCGTGCGGCTGGAGCAGCCCGCTAAAGGCTACCGCGTCGGTGTGGATACTGTTTTACTGGCGGCTTGTGTGCCGGCCCAGAAGGGGCAGCGCATTCTGGATCTTGGCTGTGGCGTTGGCGGGGTGATGCTCGCGCTTGCGTGTCGCGTGCCCGAGCTTTCGGGGGTGGGGATCGAGCTGCAAAGCGCCCTCGCCTCCTTATGTGAACGGAATATCGCCGCCAACCCCTTCGCCCTTGGGTTCAGCGTTTGTGTCGGAACGGTAGCCGCTTTGCCGGACGCCTGTGTCGGCGCGTTTGATCATGTGGTTATGAACCCGCCCTACCATGAGACGGCGCGCCATGATCCCTCTCCCAATTCCTTGAAGCGCACGGCCCATGAGGAGGGAGAGGCGGATCTGACCACATGGATCCGCGCCGCTTGTGCCTGTCTTGCGGAAGGTGGGAGCATGACCTTGATTCACCGCGCCGAGAGGGAAGATTCTATTCGCCAAGCTCTTCCCAAGGATATGCGCGTGCGGGACACGCTTTTTATTTTTCCCAAGCGCGGAGATCCTCCCAAACGGGTGATCCTCCGGGCCCAAAAAGGCGGCGCGGAAAAAGAAGCGCCGACAGAGCATGGATTGGTCTTACATAAAGCCGAAGGCGGTTTTACGGAAGAGGCTGAGGCGGTTCTGCGCGGCGCGCTGCCGTTGGTTTGAAATAATCAGTATGCGCACAGATTTTGATTAGGCTTCTTCCCATCCCATTTGTTCGCGCACGCTGATACGGCGGCGGACGATGCGGAATGTGTCCTCTGAAACGAGGATCTCGGGCACCAAGGCGCGGCCATTGTAATTGGACGACATGGCCGAGGCATAGGCGCCCCCTTGCTGGATTGCAACAAGATCTCCTTGGTCCACGCCGGGCAATAAATAGGCCTCGCCAAACAAATCAGACGTTTCACAGATGGGCCCGACGACATCGGCTGCTTCGGCTTCCGCCGCGCTTTCTTTGACAGGGAGGATTCCGTGCCGCGCTTCATACATCGCGGGGCGGATCAGGTCATTCATACCCGCATCCAAAATCAAAAACCGCTTGCTCGCGCCGCGCTTGTCATAGACAACCCGTGATACCAAAACGCCCGCATCGCCCACCAAACGGCGGCCCGGCTCGAAGGCCAGTTCACAGCCTAAATCACCCACGGTTTCATGAACAATAGCGGCGTATTCGGCAAACGGCGCCTGAGTTTGCCCGTCATAGGGAATGCCCACGCCGCCGCCCAGATCCAACCGTTCAATCGAAAATCCTTCGCCGCGCCAGAAGCGCACCATTTCGGCAAGTTTGGCGTAAGAGTCTCTGAAATTGCCATAGTCGAAAAGATGCGTGCCGACATGAACCTGAAACCCTTTGAAGGCAAGGGCGGGAAGGCGGCGGATCAGGGCCATCGCATCGGGCAGCTGAACCGCATCAATGCCGAATTTGACCCCCATCTCGCCGGTCGCCAGCTTATAATGGGTGCGTGCGGCGATATTCGGATTGACACGCAAGGCAATCGGCGCGACCAGATTCAAACTTTGCGCGACCGCACTGAGGGCTTCTATTTCCGGCAGAGATTCACAGTTGAATTGAAGGACCCCGAGTTTCAGCGCCGCCGCGATTTCCTCGCGTGTTTTGCCGACACCCGAGAAAATGATCTTGCGTGGGTCAATACCCGCTTCTGCCGCGCGTTCGATTTCTCCTGCGCCGGTGGCATCTGCCCCCGCGCCGCATGCTGCTAAAACGCGCAGCACAGCGAGATTGGGATTCGCCTTGACGGCATAGGCGATCAGAGGATTCAAATCTTTCAGCGGTTCATAAAACGCCGCATAATTTTCGCGCAGCCTCGTTTCCGAATACACATAAAAAGGCGTGCCAATTTGATCGGCAAGGACAGAGAGCGAAACAGAATCAGCGCATAAGACGCCGTTGCGATAGGTAAATCCGGTCATTTGGGCGGAGTCTCTGGCGCTGGATAGGTGTAGGGAAAGCCGTTATCTTCCGCGCCGTCAGGGGGATCGACGGAAGAGGGCCGTTTTCCACATGCCGAAACGGACGCGATGCACAAAAGCACCACGCCCGTTTGAAAGGCTTTCAGGACAAAGCGTCGCTTATTAAGCGGCGCGATTGATCTTAACGACGTTGCGAAACTCATTCATTCCCTCGGTGACACGGGCAGAAACGGTGTCGAGAGTTTGAGTATTGCACTTACTGAAAGTCTCCGCAACGTCACGCGCGCTGGCGATATATTTATCCAATGCCGCTTTGCTGACTTCCGCATGCTTGACCAGCTTTTCCTCGGTTGAGGAGCAGGCCGCGACTGTTTGCAAGGTCTCAGCCGTTTCTTCCATCATTTGACGGAAGAGGTCAGACTGGCGACGCCACATGGCTTGCATGCTTTCAAAAGCCGCTTGAGTCAGGGCCGTATAGGCTTCAATGTTCTTTTTCTGAAAAGCCGCCAGAACTTCCAAATCAACTTCGGGCAGGCGCGCCTCAACGCCCCATTTCGAAAAGTCGAAATATTTGGACAGGTCGGATTCGAAGAAAGGGTTCGCGCAGTTCTTAGACATGGGGGACTCCGTTGTAAAAACAGAAAAAAGCAGGAAGGGGTAAAAGGAATAGGGGCAGAACGAACGTCGAACATCCCCTTGCGTTATGGTTAATCTAGACAGATTCGTCGTGCTTGTCACGTAGTTTTTTTGCAGTGCAGCACAAAAATACTCTATCAGGGGTTGTTGCCGCATGAAAGTCATTTTTGTTATGAAAGTATTAAAAATTGGTTGGCGGCAAGAAGGGAAAATCTGCAAGAAATTTCTTGCCAACTACGGCTCCCATTGGCTCGCGATGTTCGCGGCGAAACGAGCAAAGTTGAGGCCTTTTTGGGTTATGATGTGAATCCTTTTAGAAACCATAGGACCCATCCCGCTAAAAGCCTCTTTCGAGTGAGGCTAAGATCAAGATCCATGTCATTTAGAGAGTCCCTTGATAGTATGTATAGGCTGCATCCACATCATCAAACATAGTCATCTTTCCAGCAACCAGAACGCCAAAATGGCTACAATGTTCACGAATATTGTGCGGGTCATGAGAGACCATAATCAAGGACCGATCTTGCCGCTTAATAAACAATTCATTGTTGCATTTTTCGTGGAATTGCGCGTCCCCGACCGCGATGACCTCATCGATCAGGAAACAATCAAATTCCACCGCCATCGAAATCGCAAAGGCGAGGCGTGCCCTCATACCCGAAGAATAGGTTTTAACTGGTTCGCGGATATATTTACCAAGTTCCGCAAAATCTTCGACATAGTCAATTTTGTCCTCGTGGCTCACGCCATAGACGCGGCAGATAAATTTCAGATTATCAACGCCTGTAAGGCTTCCCTGAAACGCGCCCCCGAAAGCCAGCGGCCAAGATAGGCTCATGCCGCGCATGATCTGGCCCCGCGTCGGACGCTCTGCGCCGCTGAGGATGCGGATCAGGGTTGATTTACCTGCGCCGTTGCGCCCCAGAATGCCAATCTTCTCTCCTTTAGAAATTGTCAAATCTATATTGTTTAGGACTGTATGAGGCCCACTGCGTGTTTCATAAATCTTTGTAAGATTCTTGATTTCAATCATTCGGGCTGCACCCTGCGGCCAGTCTCCTTCAAAAGCGCGAGGCCAATCAGGCTTAACAAAAAATTCACCAAAGCAAAATAGGCGGGATTCTCGTAAGTGGGCACGGCGGAGCCAAAGAAACCATGTCGGATCATCTCAACCCCATGGACCATGGGCAACCAAAGAACAACTTTCTGGGCCGTTTGGGGGAGCCAATGGACCATAAAAACCGCCCCCGACAGAGGAAACATAAGATAGGTGACCACATGCCAAATGCGTTCAAAAAACTCAGATCTTTCCGAAATAGAACCAACAACGAACCCCAGCGCCATTGCAAACCATGATAGAAGAAACCATGCACTCGCAACGATAAAAATATCGTGTGGCCATTTCATCATACCTAAAGATGCAAAGAAAATCGTCAGGAGAATCATAGAGGCTGTTGCGCCGATGAGCTCAAGAAGAATTCGGGCAAGAAAAACGTCAATAACTTTAACGTTGCGATGATACATGAGGCTTAGATTCGGCTCAATCGCTTTCAAACAATGGTTCGCGGTATTCCGCCACACAAGAACCGACGAATAACCAGTAATCGCGAAGGCGACAACGGGGATTTCAGCTGTAGAATGCATCTTCGAGAAATACCAAAGAGCCGAAATGCCCAAGGTGAAAAGCATCGGTTCACCGATCATCCACAGCATGCCAATATTATGGCGGCCATAGCGGGTCATCACTTCGCGCAGCAAAAGAGCGCCAATCACTCGGCATTGGATCACAAAGGAACGGCGCAAGGGAGTCATGGAGCACTCTTAATCTTGATGCTCGCGGATGCCTGCGATCAGCATGGTCAAGATTCCCCACGCAACAAGGCCTAAAAGGAAAACGGCCAGAATCGCCCGCAAACGCCGCGGCTCCATGGACTTGTCCGGATAGCTGGGTTGGACCACACGTTCTAGATATTGCTGCTGGCGACGAGCTTCATCCCGCGCTTGCTCGAGACTACTCAACGCGCCGGCCAATATTTTGTCGCTGACATCTTTTTCAAGCGCAAGCTGGCGGTAGTCCGAAGCCTTGCTCGCCAAGGATTTGTCCCCTGACCCCGCGATGGTGGATCTTTTCGTCTCAATTTCGTGTTTCAGAAAAACAGCGCGGTGACGCAGAGAGGGAAGTTGCGGGTTGTCTTTCGCCAGCCGTTCAAGCTGTTCGATCGCTAAATTCGCAGTGGTGAGATCCCCTTCCAGCTTAGCAATGCTTTGTTGAGGAATAACACTTTCTTTTTCCGGATCCAAAACGCCTTTTTCGTTCCGATAGTCTGCGAGTTTAACCGCCGCCGCGCGTGCGCGCTCCTGTGCGTCAGCGACTTCTTTCTTTGTGAAGGCAATCAGATCTTGCTGCGCGCGTTTATTCAAATCATTGACGAGATCTTCACCCATTTCGAGCAAACGTTCATTAACACGCGCGGACTCTTCCGCCGTAAAGGCGCGCACGGTCAAGGTCGCGATTGAGGAAAATGAGTCGATCTGAACATCGACGATGTTATTCTTATAGTAACGGTAAAAACGCTCCAGACTGTGATCCCACCCGAAGCTGGCAAATCGGCTGAAAGAATCGATGAAATCTTCTGAAAAAGCTTCTTTGACATGAAAGTCTTTCTCAAGCCCCCCCAGCGCGTCTCGGGAGAGCATAAAGTCCTGAACCGTATAAGAATCGTCTTGCGATCGAGTAAAGCCCGCGCCTTTCAGCATGTCGCCCAGCAGAAACCCTGTCTGCTGTTGTGGACTCCGGATAATGAACTGGCTTTCCGAAATATAGACGTCCGAGGCGATCAATCCGAAATAAAGCACGGCCAAACTCGTCGGCACAACAACGGTGCCGAGAAGCAACCGATCCATACGGCGCAGGGAACAGATAAGGGGCGACCGCTTGATCCGATATAAAGACGATCGAAGAAACATCACAAAGCTCATCCGGCGCGCCCATAACGATCCTCAAAGCGCACAATGTCGTCTTCCCCAAGATAGGCGCCGCTTTGAACTTCAATCAGAACCAGATCCATCAGCCCGGGATTGGTGAGCCTGTGCTTATGGCCTGCTGGGATATAGGTCGATTCGTTCGTGCGGACGAGATGTTCTTCCTCGCCGACGACGACTTTAGCCATGCCCGCAACGACAATCCAGTGTTCACTTCGGTGGTGATGCATCTGAAGCGACAGGCTCGCGCCCGGCGTAACGACGATGCGTTTGATTTTAAAGCCTTCGCCTTCTTCCAAAATCGTATAGGTTCCCCATGGACGATGCACAGTTTTATGAAGTCTATGGGCATCGTGACCCGAAGCCTTCAGCTTGGCAAAAAGCTGCTTCACGTCTTGCGCACGATTGCGATCTGCCACCAGTAAGGCATCGGGCGTATCAATGATCACAAGATCCTTAATCCCGACCGCCCCGACCAAACGTCCTGACCCCCGAATATGGCAGTTCGATACATTATGTAAAAGAGCCTCTCCCTCCACGCGATTGCCTTGAGCATCCGAAGTTACAAGATCCCCCAGTGCGTTCCATGAGCCCACATCACTCCAGCCAATATCGCACGCAACAACAGAAGCATGATCCGTCTTTTCCATCACTGCATAATCAAAGGATCTAGCCGGAACGCGCTCGAAGGACTCGCGGGGCATTTCAATCCGCGCATTTTCTTGGCCGCCGCCTTTCTCGGCTGTCGCGAGGCTCACTCGGACAGCCTCCAGAATATCAGGGCAGTGGGTTTGCATTTCTTGAAGGACAACACGTGCCTTGAAACAGAACATGCCTGAATTCCAGAAAAACTTTCCGGATTCCAGATAGGCTTGAGCCGTCGCGATATCGGGCTTTTCGACAAAGCGCACAACCCTTGTGCCTTCGGCCTCAATATAGCCGTAGGCCGTTTCTGCGATCAGCGGCTGAATGCCAAAGGTGACAATTTTGTCCTGTTTAGCCAAGGTTTTTGCTTGAGCAACCGCCTCGGCAAAGGCGATCTGATCCCCGATCAAATGGTCTGCCGCTAGAACCAAGAGAATAGAATCCGGATCCTTTTCGGCAACATATAAAGCTGCCGCCGCAACGGCTGCGGCCGTATCACGGCCAGTGGGCTCTAAAATAAAGGGAAGCGCACAGTTGGTGGCATTCACCTTCTTCATATCGCCGAAAGCTTTGAAATAAGTTTCGCGGTTGGTGACCGTCAGAACTTCTATAACGCCGGGTAAAAGAGCTCCCCGCAAAAAGGCCTTTTGGAGAAGATTCTGCCCGTCAGCCAGCTCTATGAAAGGCTTTGGGTGCATTTCGCGGGAAACGGGCCAGAGGCGTGATCCGGCACCGCCACAGAGAATGGTTGGAACGAGGGTCATTGAGGGTTCTCCTTAGTTAGGGTTAAAATCTGGGCAATATCAATACAGGGAAGCTTATGAATCACGACAGCTCTTTAACATGCCTTCGTATGCACACCATGTGCGCCGCACGAAATTCTGAAAAAGTGTAGTCTAGCCCCCCTCCTTTCCGGACAGGTTCTAGACCAAATGAGAGAGGGTTTCAATCGTCTGAATAATCTGAGCTTCCGTATGTTCACAGCTCAAGAAAAAGCGCAACCGTGCGGCCCGTTCTTCAACCGCTGGGTGAATAATTGGCTGGACATTGACTCCCTTTAGATAGAGTGCCGCTGAAATTTTCACGGCTTTTAATGAACTGCCCATGATAATCGGCACGACGGCATGGCCCTCAGAAAAGCCCGTATCGAGCCTGTGCGCTTGGGCTTTTTGCAGAAAGAAAGCGGCTCTTTCCCGTAACCAAGCTACTCGTTCCGGCTCTTTCTGCAAAATCCGCAAGGCTTCCAGCGCCGCCGCCGCCAAAGGCGGGGCAAGCCCAACGCTATAGACAAAGCCAGAAGCCCCGTATTTTAAATGATCAATCAAGGCTTTTTCACCACAAATATACCCACCACAGCTCGCCAGCGCCTTGCTAAGTGTCCCCATCCATATGTCGACAGCCGTTCCCTGAAGGCCAAAAACTTCCCTAATTCCACGCCCTGTCTCGCCCAAAACCCCAACTGAATGGGCTTCATCCACCATCAGAAAGGCTTTGTGCTTTTTTTTAAGTGCAATAAAACGGGGAAGATCTGGAACATCCCCATCCATACTGTAAAGTCCTTCGATGACGATCAGAGTGCGCTCAAAACGACCCCTTATGTCAGAAAGAATTTCATCCAACGCCTCGGGATCATTATGGGCAAAAGACCTCCTTGTCGCGCCCGAAAGCCGAATGCCGTCAAGAATACTGTTATGGATCAATGAATCATGGAGAATCAGATCCTTGGGGCCAAACAGCGTGCCGATGGTCGTGACATTCGTCGCATGACCGCTCACAAAGACAACCGCGTCTTCGCACCCATAAAAGCGCGCGAGTTCTTTTTCCAAAGCGCGCTGCACCGGTCGTTCGCCCGCGACCAACCGGCTGGCTGAAGCACTGGTGCCGTACTGATCAATCGCCTCTTTCGCAGCGGCACTGACACGCGAATCACCCGATAGCCCCAGATAATTATAGCTTGAGAAATTCAGCCGCGTTTGGCCTTCCATGACGGTTGTTGCGCCCGCACGGCCTTCGTGCGTCTTAAAAAAAGGATCCTCGACCCCCAATTTTTGGGCAGCCATGCGGGGCGCAAGCAGTTTTTGATAGGCTGGGAAAGAATCAAAACGGCACATCGACTCCGGCACGGCAGCGCAGGACGACATCGCCCCAGCCCCAGCCTCTTCCTGCTTGCGCGGCATAAAGCGCTTGATCAGAGAATCGCGCGAAGAGTCGGACAGTTTCGTCACGCGCGAACCCTTTCTTCTTTCATCTGCGCCTCAATTTCGAGGACGGTCGCAGCAACTTCCTCGGCCGAAAGCGCATCGGCATGTCGCGCAGCCATGGCCGTGACCAAACGCGTCAAGTCTTCTGTTTGGGAATCTGAGGGCTGGTCGGACAGTTTCTCCGCCAATTTTGCGCTGAGTTTTTCAATGCTGCCGCCGCTTTCGCTTAAAGCCATCGCTGGCAAGGGGATCCCCAATTTCTGTTCTAAGGCCAACGCCATTTCAACCGCCATCAGTGAATCCATGCCCAGGTCATTCAGCGACTTGGAGGGATCCATCCGTTCAGGGCTGAGGCACAGAATCTTTGCAGCCTCTTTCCGGACTGTCTCTTGCAAAAGCGCGCGCACCTCTTCCGGCGTCTTGCCGGCAAGGAGAGCGCGCAGATCCATCGCGCCCTCATCGCTTTCGGCCTTTTCAGGATTCGTGCGACGCAAGGTTTCAAACAAAGGACTGCTTGCGATCGGCAAAAGCCGCGCAAGCGCGCCAAGGCTAAAATCAGCAACCGTGACCACGCCCGCATCGGTCGTCAGCGCTTCGCCCAAAAGCGTTAGGGCCGCTTGTGTCTTTAGTGCGGGGGCACCCAGCCTAGAGGCGAGGCTTTCCTTAACCGTTTCATTACGCGTGAGATAGCCGGAATCCCCAATAGGCCCCCAGCCGATACAAGTCGCGGGAAGCCCCTGCTGACGCCGCAGCGCCGTCAATGATTCAAGAAACGCATTAGCCGCCACATAGTTCGCCTGTCCGGGATTACCCAACAGGGTTGTAACCGACGAATAAAGAACAAAGAAATCCAAAGCATGGTCCTGCGTGAGCTTGTGCAACGCCCATGCCCCATGGATTTTGGGCAAGAGAACCTTTCGACATCTTTCCGCATCCAAATTCGCGATCAACCCGTCATCCAAGACCATCGCGGCATGCAAAATGCCGCACAAAGGAGGAAGATCCGTGTGAATCTTCTTTAAGATATCAGTCAAAGCAACGCGATCACTGACATCACACGCAAAAACATAAACCTGTGCGCCCAGGGTTTCCAAGATTGCAACACGCGCAGTTGCATCGGGCGTTTTCATGCCGCGGCGGCTAAGCAAAATCAGATGCCCAGCCCCGCATTCTGCAAGCCATCGCGCCGTTTCAAAACCAAACCCATCCAACCCGCCTGTCACCAGATAGCTTCCGTCTTTTTTCAACTTCGGAAGGACATAGCGCGGGGCATCGCTTAAAGAGGGCGCAGCCCCTTCCATATGCACAACGATTTTGCCGATATGTTTGGCCTGCTGCATTGTGCGGAAGGCTTCGATCACATGATCGGCCTGAAAGATTTGCGCCGGAAGTGGTGTTAAAATTCCTTGATTGAACAACGCCATCATCTCTTGGAATAGCCTAGCCGCGAGCGCAGGGCGCGTTGTCAAAAGCTGATCCGCGTCGATTCCAAAATAGCTGATATTGTCACGGAAGGGGCGCAGCCCTATACGCGTATTCTCGTAGAAATCGCGTTTGCCAAGTTCCAAGAAACGCCCGAAAGGTTTTAAAACGCGCAAATTACGATTAACCGCCTCACCCGCCAAAGAATTCAAAACAACATCGACGCCTTCGCCTTGCGTCAGGGTCAGAATCTCCTCGGCAAAAGCCAGACTGCGCGAATCAAAGACATGATCGACGCCCGCCAGTTTTGCAAAATCTCGCTTTTCTTCACTTCCGGCTGTGGCAAAAATTTTCGCCCCCATTGCCCGCGCGATTTGGATTGCCGCAATCCCGACTCCGCCCGCCGCACCGTGAATCAAAATTCTTTCGCCTTTTTGAATCTGAGCGAGATGCTTCAGCGCATAGTAAACCGTGAAGAAAGCGGTCGGGACCGTTGCGGCATCGGTAAAAGACCAGCCTTCCGGCTTCGGCGCAACGGCATGAGCCTTGGTGATGACTGTGCTGGCAAAACAAGCCGAGCCGAAGCCCATAACGGAGTCACCTTCTTTATATTGCGTAACATCCGCGCCAACCCTACGAATCGTTCCCGCACATTCCAGCCCTAGAGTTGCCCCAGCAAAGCCTTTTTCGACGGCCTCGTCCGGCAACAAACCCATCGCATACATAACGTCCCGAAAATTGAGCCCAACGGCATGGGGATGAAGATCAATTTCATCCGGCGCAAGCGCGCGAGTCTCTTGCGCATGCCAACCGAGATTTCCCAATTGCCCGGGCGTTTGAAAATCCAATCGGAAAGAATCTGAAAGCGGTTCTGGCTTTAAATCCGTGCATTCGACCCGCACGCCATAGCGTCCCTGGGGTGCGAGAATAATTTCTGTCTCGCCGTCAGGCGCCCAAAATTCACGCGCCAAACGCTCTAAGGAATCCGACGCAACAGGATCCACAGCCAGATCAATGAGGGTACACCCTAAATCCGGATGCTCATTCCTAACGACTCGTCCAAAACCCCAAAGGGCAGCATGGGTCGGATCGATACACCAGTCCTTCGGCCTCTCTGCTGTTAAGGCCCCCCCGCGCGTCACAAACCACAATTTGGGCTTGTTTTCTTCGTTTTGGACCAACGCCTGAACAAGAGACAGAGCTTGCAGGCTATTTGTTTCAGGTGAGTCTTCGGCGGATGTCGCCCTATACACAACGTGATCGAGGCCCCCCAAAACCTGCCGCGCCGTCGCAAGGTCAAAGGACTCAATCGATTGTTCCAGAACACAGGCACCAGATTCTTTCAGCCGTGCCGCGAGCGCGTCCCCCAAATCCTCTCCGAGGAAAAGCCAGTTTTGCGGAGACTGGGTGACTCTTTCCTCTGCTCTTTCTGGATTGCGCGCCAGAAGCAGATAGGCCCCCGTCGCTGTCTCGCGATCCGCTTCTTCAACAAAGGATTCAACGCCTGCGAATCCATACGCTTCCAGTCTTTTCTGCGCCGCCTCGATGCCGATGAAGCCCGTTCCGCGCAGAAAAGAGGCGAGATGCGACGGCGGTTGCGCCGCTAAAATCAGCAACCCATTTGCGGCCAGTCTAGGGCGCAGCGACGCAACACGGGTGGAGAGGGTGGAGGCGTTGCCGCTCTCTTGTACGAATGTCAGATCATAGATCTTGGGCACGGAAGGATCCGAAAAAAATCCCCCTTCGTCACAGACGAGAAGGCGCACAAAGGGATGTGCGCCATAATCGGCCCGCAGCGGCTCAAGCTTTTCTGCTGATGCCGCGATCACGTAATCGGTACGGTTTTTAGGTAAAATAGGTAATAATAAAGAAAGAAGAGATCCGGATGCGCTTGTATCCAAAATCCGCAACCGCCGATTGGTGGGCAAATCTTTCACGATTTTCCGAAGTATCGACGCAAGCGCCGTCGGAACGCCCTGCCATACAAGCGAAATTTCTGTAAATGCCAAGAGTGCAGGCAAGGCCGCCCCTGTACGCAGGTCGTCCAAAAGCCGCATCCCCCTTCGTCCGATGGGTAGAAGATCGGGCAAACAGGAAGGGAACTCCGCCAAGATCGTCCGCCAAATAGATTCCGGCTCAGGAGGCGCATTTGTGGAAAGCAGTTCCCAAACACCGTCTTTTTTCTGCAGCAATCCAGCTTCTTCAAGACAGGCAGCCAAGATTTGAAACAGCCCTTGTTTCTCGTTCAATCTCTGTTGAAAGGCTGTTGGCTCAGAGGCCGCGAAAGAGTCAAAGGCCCGAAAGGCAAAAGACGCGATTAAGGCCTGCATCAAAGGCAGCGCCTCGCCAAAATATTGGTCCCTTTTCAAAAGAGGCTCAGCATCGCGCAAGGCTTGGGCCGCAGCATCGATCAATGCCTTTGTATCTCCGACGACCGCGTTTGTTTCTTCGGATGGATGAGGAAGAAGCTTCAGTGCCGTGCGCCAGCATGCAGGCTCATGAGGCGCACGATGCAAGGGCGCGGCACGAAAACGGCAATCATCCAAACAAGCGATAATCCGATTTTCTGAATCTCTTAAGACAAAAGAGGCTTGAAGCGCCCGACGACTTTTGCGCGTTAAGTGGGCCTCGAAAGAAACAGGCATGCCGCCGAAAAAGCGCACAGACCCAACCCGAACGGGCAAATAGGCAATGCCGGATCCGTTTTCCATCTCCGCACGGAAGAAATTCATTAAAGACTGAAAACACAGATCCAAAAGGGCGGGATGAACCTGATACGCCGCAGCTTCTTCCTGAAGCGCCTTGGGTAGAGCGATCCGCGCCTGCAGGCGATCCCCCATCAACCATCCACCCAGAAATCCCTGAAAAGCGGCGCCATAATCAAGCCCCAGAGATTCTGTGAGTTTATAATGAGTCGCGGCATCCAGCAGGATCGTACCGCTCCAATCCTCTATCTCTTTTTGTATTTCTGTTTTAGGGGCCTCCAGCACACGGCCCTTAGCATGCAAAATCCACGAATCCTCGCTTAAACGCGGGCGGCTGAGAATCCGAAAGGTGCCGTCGCTGTCCATTTCCAAACGCAGGGCGCGTGCGTGATCTTCCTCAAAAAGAAGGGGCGAGAGAATATCCAGATCTTCAAGTGCGCCGCCCGCTTCGCCGCGCGTTTCATGGGATGCCGCCAGACCCATCTCCACATAGGCGGCGGCTGGAAAAATAACAGCCCCGCCCACTTTGTGATCGCGTAGCCACGGTGTCGTCAGGGTATCCAGCGTGTTTTCCCACACCTGCCCATCAAGTTTCCAGCCCAACAAGGGATGCACGCGGGATCGTTCAATCCCACCTGTATAATCGGAAGTCCGTTGCAGCCAGAAAGTCTCGCGCTGCCACGGATAGAAAGGCAGATTCACGAAACGCCCGCGCAGAGGGAAATAGGCTTTCAGATCCGGATGAGGCAGAGACAAAAGGATCCGCAGAGCTGTTGCCTTGAGCCGCGCGAGGCTTTCATCGCCTTTTTTGCCCGTCGCCAAAACGCGGCCCTTTACCTGCGCCGCCGAAAGACTTTCAGTCAAATAGCGTTGCAAAATGGCATGAGGGGTTATTTCAACAAAAAGGCTCGCGCCTTGCCCAATCAAAGTCTGAATCGCTGGCCAAAATTTGACAGGTTGGCGGACATTGTCCCACCAATAGTCGGCCCCCAATGCGACCCCATCCAGCACAGCACCCGTCACGGTGGAGATAAAAGGAATGGAGGTGCTCTGGGGTTTTAAGCCTTTTAGAGCGGCAAGAAGTTCAGCGCGGATCGGCTCCATCGCGCGGCTATGGAAGGCGTAATCAAGATCCAAGAGACGGAAAAAGACCCCGCTTCCGGCCAGTTTTTTCTGCAGAGCGGTTAGATCTTCTAAACATCCGGCCAGAGTTACATTCGTGGGGCTGTTGATTCCCGCGATTTCGATGGTCGAGAGCCTTTCTGTTTCCAAAATCTCTTGGATCGCCTTGTCGGACAGGCCAACCGCCGCCATTCGCCCGTGGCCGCGTGTGCGTCCCTGCGCCGCGCTGCGGGCCAGAATCACCCGAATGGCGCTGTCGAGATCCAAGGCTCCTGCGGCCCACGCAGCCGCAACCTCGCCAACACTATGGCCTGTGACAGAATGCGGCACAATCCCTTGGTCGCGCAAGAATACAGTCGTTGCGACTTGCAGCGCGAAGAGCAAAGGCTGAGCGATCGTTGTATCATCCAGCCGCGCCGTATCGACCGTCGCGCTTAATTCATCCAAAAGCGAAAAACCACCCTGTGGCTTCATCCGCGCATCAAGGTCTATCAGAATTTCAGCAAAACGAGGCGACTCGGCCCAAAGAGTTTGCCCCATCCCAACCCATTGCGCGCCATTACCCGCATAGACAAAAGCAACTTCAGCTGGCGGGACCAAGGCTTTTTCAATTACGATGCCCTGCGGTGTTTCGCTTTGGGCTAAAGTCTGAAGCGCATCCACAATTTCGGCACGATTTTGCCCTTTAACCGCCAAGCGATTTTCTAAATGTTGGCGGTGAAAAGCCGCCGACCATGCCACATCATAAAAACTTATCTCTTCATCTTGAAGCAATGACGCATAAGATCCGGCCAAAGCGCTCAAAGCCTCGGGCGTTTGAGCGGACAGAAAAAGAGGTGGCAAAAGGGGTGTCTCTGTTGCGGCCTTTTTCTCTGAGTCCCACGCTTGAATCAAAAAATGAGCGTTCGCGCCGCCAAAACCAAAAGAATTGACTCCCGCAATCAAAGGTCCCACCTTAGCTGCTTTCAACGGGGTCAGATGCGCAACAGGGTCAATCCCAAGCCCCCTGAAATCAATAGCGGGATTAGGGATTTCCAAATGCAGCAGAGGCGGAATCTGGCGGTGTTTTAAAACCTCGATTGCCTTGATCAATCCGGCCATACCCGAGGCCGCCTCCATATGCCCCAGATTGGTTTTAACTGAACCGATAGGTAAAGCGGCACGGCGTCCCTGTCCATAGACTTCGCCAATCGCCTGCGCCTCGACGGGATCACCGACGGCTGTTCCCGTCCCATGCGCTTCGACATAAGAAACTTGTTCGGACGTTACGCCCGCCTGCTGCGCGACCGCACGCATCAATTCAGCTTGTCCCGAAGGGCTTGGAATGGTGATGCCTGTTTTCCGGCTGCCATCCGCATTAACGCCGCTGGCCAAAATAACAGCATGGATCTTGTCCCCGTCCGCTTGAGCCTGATCCAAAGGCTTCAACGCCAAAACTGCGCCGCCTTCTGCCCGTACATACCCATCGGCCGAAGCATCAAAAGCGCGGCATCGGCCGCGCGCCGAAATCATGGAGGCCTTGGTAAAGCCGATAAAAGGATACGGGTGCATCAACAGATTAACGCTGCCCACAAGGGCAAAGGGAGCCTCGCCGCGCCGAAGGCTGGCGCAGGCTTGATGCAAGGCGACAAGGGCCGAGGAACAGGCAGTATCTACGACGAAAGAAGGCCCATGAAAATCAAAGACGTAAGAAAGTCGATTGGCCGCAAGACTTAGTGTATTGCCAGTCATAAAATGGCTCGACAGGCTCGACAAATCAGCAACGGCCCGCACCCCGTAATCGAGGCTAGACATTCCGACATAAACAGCGGTTTTCGACCCGGCCAGCCGTTCCGGCACATGGCCGCCTTCTTCCAGCGCCTCCCAAGCCAATTCCAGCAAAAGCCGCTGTTGGGGATCGAGACTGGTCGCCTCGCGCGCCGAAATGCCGAAAAAAGCGGCGTCGAAAGTATCGATACGCGAAAGAGTCCCGGCCGCAAAAGTTACGCTTCGACCCGGCTCGGATCGTTTGGGATGCTGAAGAGGACCCGTCGCCCAACGGCTTTTATCAATCTCACTGACAAGGTCGCGGCCTTCCGCTAGCGCTTGCCAAAAGCTCTGTTCATCGCTGATATCGCCCGGAAAGCGAAAGGCCATTCCAACAATGGCAATAGGTTGATCGGTGGTTTTCGTCATTCGGACTGTACGTTTTCTGGCTGTGCGCGTCAGGGGACATGACCCCCATTTCGTTTAAAAAGCTTTCATCCGACCTCTGTTACAAGAATTGTTGGTCCGTGTTAACTGTTTTTTTAGTGTTTGGGGTTAGGCTTGGGGCTCCTTTCCGCACGCGTCCTGCTTGCAGGAGGAGCCATAAGCCGTTATAGCCACCCTTGTAAACGCCCTTCGATAAGGTTCGCCATGATTGATCTGACCTTCCGCACGCTGGATGCCGAGGAAACCGCAAAACTTCTGGCCGATAGCGCCAGCGAGTTTGCGCCGGTGAAACTGACCGAAGGCAAGACCTCGGCTCAGGTCGCTGACCTTCCTTTTTACGATGCGTTTAAGCTCTACGCGCTCAGCGACACGACTCTACCCCTTCCGAACACGCGCTATATGCTCTATAAGTCGGGGGATGGCAGTGTGATGAATTGGACGAATGAGCCCATTTACAGTGTGAATGAACGGGCCCCCATCAAAGTGGATCGCACAACGTGCGTCCCCTACGCAAAATTCTTCTTTCATTATGTGCGTGGCCAGCTGGGCCGCTTTATCATCGTCGAAAAGCCCGAAGAAGTCGTCTGGCTCAGCAATGCGAATGCCAAGGAAAAAGCTGATGTTGCGGCACGGCTCATGCCCGTGACCTATAAGGGGATCGGGCGGGACAATCTGATTACCATGACGGCCACGGTTGTTTTCAAAAACGCGCTGTTCAAGACGGACATCAAGCTTGCCCCGTTTGAAATGGATGTGTTCGATCCCGAAGCGGGCGCGAGCGAGCATTTTTCGATCGGCCAGATGAAACTGACGAACGAGGAGCTTCTGCTCGAAGATCTGCATGTGCCCATCGACCCCCCACCCGGTGAGTTCGGGTAAGAAAGCCTACGGATAGGCGTTTTATAGAGCGGCGCGGGAGTGATTGACCCGCCCGGATCGAACATTTACTCCCTGCTGAGTCCCCATTTTATAGACACTAAGGGCCTTAAGAAACGACCCTCACAGGTCTTTTCTTAAGGCCCTTGGTATGAGACTTCTTTTTTGTCTTTGCTGTCTTGAATGAAGAGGGTGGGTCAGGTATGAAGAAGGGGGACGCAACCAAAGGGCGGCCTCAGCCCGCTTGGGTTTGGGGTGCCTGATCGAATGGGGCAGGAAGACCATGAGAATTAAAAAAGGTCACGCGCTGGTTTCCGGCATGCTTCTTCTGCTGGCGGGATGCGAGCAGGAGCCAATGAGGCCTGTGGCCACGGAACCCGATATCGTAACCGTGAAGCTGGCGCAAGCAGCCGACAAGGCCTCGAAAGCCCTTGATGCGATTGCGAACATCGAACAGCAGCAAAATCCTGCCGTACCGCCTATGCAGGAGGATGACACAAATATCTCCTCCAACCTTCTGCAGCCGGTCTCTTTGCGCTGGTCCGGCCCTATCGAACAAGTTGGACAAGTCTTAGCCGAACGCGCCGGACTTATGTTCCGTGTTAAAGGCAACCGACCCTCTGTGCCGCTGGTCGTCAATGTGGACGCCTATCAGCAGCCCCTTATTCATGTGTTGCGGGATATAGGGCTACAAGCGGGCGGGCGCGCGGATATTGCTGTCAATCAAGCTTCCGGTGTGATCGAGGTGCGCTATGCCGCTGCAGACAAGTCGCGCTAAGAAGGGCCTTGCCCTCTCTAGTTTGGCGGCATTTTTGGTGTGCGCCTCGGCTCAGGCGACTGAGCTGAACGCGAACGCCGATTCCAAGCCGCACTCGATCAAAATTATTCCGGCCGAGACGGATTCGGCTGTTTCCCCGCCGCCGCCGGCTCTTAAAGATTTGCAAGAGCAATTTGTCTCGGATGCGGACGAGGCTCAGCCGGATTCGGTCGGGCTTCAGATTCGTGCGGATGCTTTGCGTGAAGGCGCTCTTTCTTACGGCGCGCGCGGCGGCCTAGCCTATCGGACGTTTGAAATTCAGCGTCGCTTAGCCGAATACGACACAAGCATGTCGAAAACCTATGATTTTTCGCGCCTTTTGATTGCAGCCCCTTCGGGGCTGTTGATCGAGCCGCCGATTATCTCGGAAGCCCAAAAGAATGTGCTGGTTCAAGCGGGAGGGCAAGCTGCCGCCGTGGCTGACAGGATTTATCGCATTAACCAAGTTGCGAAAATTGTCACGGCAGGACGAAACTGGCATTTGTATCTGGAGCGGGACTGGGGGCGCGTGGATCCTCCCCCCGCCATTCTTTTGCCCAAGAATGCGGAAGAACAGGCGGCATGGTCCGCCTATGTCAAGCAAGGATGGGACCAAGGCATTGCCCAAGCGGAAGAAACCTTCGAATCCGATATCAACCGCCTCACGGCCGATTACACGGGCATGATTCGTTACCGCGAATTGCTGGCGCAAAATATGGTCTCCCCCCCTTACGCGCTCTCGGATGATCGCGGCGTCACGGGCGGCGGAAACGAGATGCGCGTCGGTGATCGCGGCGTGTCCATTACCGGACAATCGGCCCTTTTGCCTAAGAGCGCGACATGGACTCCGGCGACCCGCTAAGCCAAAAAGAGCTTGACCTTCAAGAAAAAATAGGCACATGGCCTGCTGAAAGCCTGCGCCTGTCGGACGATAATCTGGATCAGATGCTTCTTTGGTGCGTCCAGCAAAAAGCCAGCGACATCACGCTTCAATCCGATCGTCCGGTTCATATCGATGTGGACGGGATTCTTTTGCCTGTTACCCGCCGTTCTCTCGATTCGGCGGATATGACCAACGCGCTGGGGCGGATCTATGGGGCGGATGCGCTGGCCAAATTGGCCTCGGGCGTCGATTTGGATTTGTCTTACGAAATTCGTACGGATCGCAACACGCGGTATCGGTTTCGCGTCAATATCACGGCGATTCTCAGCAAAGGACGCGATTCGGTACAGATCACGATGCGTACCCTGCCCAATCTGCCGCCGACGATGAAAGAGCTGGGGATCGAAGACAGAATCATCGAGAATTTCTCGCCCCGCCAAGGGATGATTCTGGTGACGGGCCCGACGGGCAGCGGTAAATCAACCCTTCTGGCGGCGGGCTGCCGCATGCTTATCGAACGGCCCCAAGGATGTGGCAAGCTTTTGACCTATGAAGCGCCTATTGAATATGTCTATGACGGGGTGACGGGATCGCGCTCGCTTGTCGCGCAATCCGAAATTCCTCGTCATTTGCCCAATTTTGCGGCGGGCGTGCGCAACGCTTTGCGCCGCAAACCGAATGTCATTTTAGTCGGCGAGGCGCGGGACCGCGAGACCGTGGCCGCCGCCATTGAAGCGGGGCAAACGGGGCATTTGGTCTTTTCAACTGTTCATACGATCGGCGTCGCGGCCACAATCCGGCGCATGATCAGTGTGTTTGAGCCGTCCGAACGGACCGAACGCGCCTTCGCGATGATGGAAACCCTGCGCATGGTTATCACCCAAGCACTGGTTCCGAAGGTGGGCGGCGGGCGTGTCGGTTTGCGTGAGTTTCTTGTCTTTGACGACAATGTCCGGGAAATCCTTTTGGATCTGCCCGTCGAGAAATGGACGTCTGAAACCCAACGCCTTTTGGTGCGTTATGGCCAGACAATGGAGCAAACAGCCACCAAAGCCTTCCGCGCGGGTCTGATCGACAGGAGGTCCTATCTGCTTCTGACCAAAGGCTTTACGGGTGAAGAAGGCAGCGTTTCCGATGACGAGCTTGAGGATTCATAACAAAGTGAAAAAATCGATACGCCCCCTCATAAAATTCGGGCACAGGAGCCTTCCGCTATGATCCGCACCAATTTTGGTCATTTCCGTTATCTGGGCATCCTGTTCGCCCTGAACATCACTTTTTTGCTTGTCGCCAATATGATCGCGGGACGCCTGATTTCGATCGGCGGCATTGCCGTTTCCGTGGCTGAACTTCCCTTTCCCTTGTGCTATTTGATCGGCAATATCATCACGGAAGTTTACGGCTACGGGCAGGGACGCAGCGCAACATGGCTGTCGATTCTGTGTAGTTTTGTTGCACTTTTCAGCGTGGCAGCGCTTCTTTTGCCTCCATCGCCCGATTTTTTCAAAGACGATGGCGCCTATCAGCTTGTCTTTTCTTCCGGACCCCGTATCGCTATCGCGTCCTTTTTTGCGCTGTTTATCGGAGACATTTTCCATAGTACCCTACTGGGGTTGGCTAACGCATTGAGGTGATTCATACTGTCGGATTCTTCACCTGTAATGGAGTCTCCGATGCCGAAACAAGACGATGCGTTAGCCGAGATACTGCGTAGCAGATTTCACCTCAGCC
>CAIJXG010000127.1 GCA_903824505.1 uncultured Pseudomonadota bacterium
CGAAAAAGGCATCAAAATCTCGAACCAAGAACTCCGTGCCGTCAACATCAAAAAGCATGACTTCCACGGCGAATGGAACTACACCATCTCTCCGTCCCTCGCCGCTTAAACAGACGCGGTTATTTCCTCGTGCGCTCTTAGCTTCTCGATATTGGAAAGGGTCACGACGTGGCCGCTTTCTCAAGAACGCTCGGTTCCCTTAAAAGTTTCTCAAGGCGAGGCATGGGCTCCGTCGGCGCGTCCAAAGCCGCCATGAAATTTTCCCATTGTTCATCGTCCAGCAAAAACAAGCGTCGATCTGCCAAGACCTCGGCAGCTTTGGTCAAAGCACTATCAAGCAGGAACTCGGAAACCGTCTTGCTTGAGACAATTGCCGCGTCTTGTAGGGCGCGTTTCACGCTGGGGGTTGTGCGGATGTCAATCCGCTCGGATTTTGGTTCCTGTTCAAGCTGCATGGCTAGACCTCTCTCGAAGAAATAACACACAAATCTATGACACACATTGTCAGTACAGTCAAGAATTGATGTGTATGTGTCAAGAGGTTCATCCTTCATCGCAACATCTCCTTCAATCTTTTCAAACGGTCGTGGGCAAGGTCGATTTCATGCTTCGGCGTTTTTATGCCCTGCGTCGATTTCTTCTGAAACGCATGAATGACGGCTTATTCTGAAAGGCTGGCGAACTTGAGAAGGTCAATGGCGTAGGTCGGCGTTTCAGTCGGCAGGCGGGCAAAGCCATGATGCAGATAGAAGGCTTCCGCCTCTACAGAAATAGCGTGAATAACCAGAAGCCTAGCGGATACTTCTTGAGAGGCTCGGGAAGACCTTTGCACAGCGTCTTGAAGCAACGCTTTTCCCAATCCTCTACCTTGCCATTTTTCATCAATGGCTAATCGCCCAAGGATTACCGCGGGAATCTGTCTTGGCATATTACGACGCATAGAGCCGATGACTTCCTGATTAAAAATCTGCCCCATGCAAATAGCGTAATATCCTATAACCTTACGAGAGCCAGAAGGGCAAATAACATAGGTTCTGCTTGCTGCTGCCTCCATATTGGCAAACGCCCGCTCACGCAACCAAGTGTCTAGCGTTGCCTCGCCTGACTGGAAATCCTCCAAATCGTGCCTTGAGGTTAGGGGAATGGGAGTAGAAAATTCTTTGCTTTTACTCATGCGACCAAGGGGCTTTGATGGCTCGCAAGCGGTTCATACCGTCAACCTGTTCTTGTGTTGCTGGTGTGTCTAACCAATCCAAGACTTTCTGAAATTTCTTATTATCTACATAGATGGAAGTTTGCTCAAGAATTACATTCTTTGCCTCCTTGAGTGCGGATGCCATCATAAATTGCGAACGATTAGAGCCGAGTAATTCGGCCGCTTGGTCAATCAGCAATCTATCGTGTGCCTTTGCACGGAGGTGAATATTTACTTCGGCGGGGATGTGTTCGGCTTTCATGGATTCAGCACCTGCTCAATGGGGGTCTTCCTCATAGCAATAGCCGATTGTGTTGCAGTTGTCAACACGGAAACGATTCAGGCACTTCCGGACAGGCCCTTCTGGACACAACACAGGCCCTCTTCCTCACCGTCCCACATACGCATTCACCGCAGCTTCGGCCGCTGCGCAGCCTTTGTCCTGCCGCGCCAACAGCTTTTGCGCGGCAGCCCCATGCGCTGCCGCGACCTTTTCCGCTGCGGCCTGAGCCATTTGAGCCTTTAAAATCTCTGCCTTGCTTTCGGACCGGATCGCGTCCACCGCGCGGTTTTGAGCCGCCACCTTGTCCGCGAAATCCAGATTGGCCACACGGCACAGGGACTCTGCACTGCGCGCCTCGGCCAGATCGGCCCGCAGACGGGCATTGGCAACCCAAAACACCCCCACAGTGCTGATAAGGATCAGCAGGACAGCGCTCGCCGCCCCCAGCAAAATTTTACTGAGCAAAGTCATCGGACTCTCCTTTCAAGAGGCAACAGATCTCACAAAAAACGCGAAAAGACTTGGCTCTTGCCAAAGAGTTGGAATGGGAAACGGCGCTTATTTGGACGGATCAAGCCATCCAACAATGACATTCACAAAGCGAGCCGCCATAGCGACGGCTTCTACCGCACGGTCCCGAAACAGTGGAGAGTCTTCACCTTCCTCGTAATCAGCGATAGCCTTGAGCGTGTAGGCCTGCGACAGAAAAACGCGAAGGTTAAGATCTATGCGCGGGTCCTCTTTTGTCAGTCGAAAAAACTCAGACTGAACGCCGTGATGAGTCTTGAATATCTTGCCAAGATTTTCGAAAAGAAACGCCTGTGCTGCGTGGAAGCTTGCAAGATAGGCTGCCCGCCCTGCATCTTCATAAAGACCAACACCAAGCATGGTGTCGGCGCGCTTAAGATGCGTACGCGCTTTGTGAATGAAACGGCTGGATTCGGGAGTCACAGATCAACGCCTTCCCGCCGCATCTCGTGCATCAGAGGGGTCCGTGCGAGATAGGAACCTGCGGCATAGGGCATGGCATGAATCAACCCACCGGTTTCATCAAAGATCGTCACAGCCGCCCGAGCAATCTTGGCGGTTTCCGCCCAACGATCCTCAAGATCCTTCAAGAAAACCGCGACATCGTAATCTGAATCCGCGTCAGCATCCCCCCGTGCGCGTGAGCCATACAGCACCACACGCTCGATACGCGGCCCGTATAGCGCCTCAAGCACCGCGCGGAATCTAGACAGGACAAGAGGATCTGCAGTCGCCATATCCTTATACCTACCACAAAAAGCCTGAAATTTGAAGCCCAGAGCATGCTCAGCAAGGCTATTTATTGAAACATCTAATACATTGAGAAACATCGTCATTCCGGCGAAAGCCGGAATCCATCGCCGAGCGCCTGCCCCGTGCTCCGACACGGGGTCTGCGAGGCATGAGAATCTCTCATCAATCCACGCTCGATAACATGTTGAGTTTGTGGACTCTTGTGCGCGGCAGACACCGCGCGATGGATTCCGGCTTTCGCCGGAATGATGGTGTGGACGGCTTCTCTCGACGGCATCTGTGTGCCATAGGGAGAAGACTTCAACCCTAAAGGAGAAACCGTCCATGAAAGAAGTTACGACAATTGGTTTGGATTTGGCAAAGAATGTTTTTCAGGTTCACGGCGTGGACTGTGAGGGGCATGCTGTTGAGAAACGTCAACTGAAGCGTGAGAAGATGCTGGGATATTTCAGTGAACTTCCCAAATGCACGATTGGCATTGAGGCGTGCGCGACTGCTCATTACTGGGGGCGCGAGCTGGCGAAGCTTGGCCACGAAGTGCGTCTGATTCCGCCGAGTTATGTGAAGCCTTATGTGCGTCGAGGCAAGAACGACGCGGTGGATGCGGCGGCGATTTGTGAGGCTGTCACGCGACCGCATATGCGCTTTGTCGCGGTTAAAACTGAAGGACAGCAGGCGACACTGATGTTGCACAAGGTGCGTGATCTTTTGGTCAAACAACGCACGCAGGCTATCAACGCACTGCGTGCGCACCTGGCCGAGTTTGGCTTTGTGTTTCCCATAGGGAATGTCGGGGTCGCACGTGCCATCGAGGCCGTGCAAAGCGCGGCGACGCAAATTTTGGAGGGCGCACGTTGCGCTTTACAGGCTTTGGTCGCGCAGATTGTTTCTTTTGAGACACAGATCAAGACGTTGGAAAAGCAGATCGCCGCCGCACACAAACAAAGTACCGAGAGTCAATTATTGGCGACGATCCCTGGCATCGGCGTGCTAACAGCGTCAGCCCTTGCGGCAACCGTCGGTGATGCACAACAGTTCAAGTCTGGTCGAGAACTCGCGGCATGGCTTGGGCTCACGCCAAGGCAAAACTCAAGTGGTGGCAAGGAAAGGCTGGGTGGTATCACGCGCCAAGGCAATGCGACGTTGCGGCGTTTGCTTGTGATGGGGGCTTTGGGGCAGCTGCGCGGCAATAAACGCGATAAAGCGATGGGAGGTGCGTGGTTCAAAGCTTTGTTAGAGCGGAAGCCGCCAAAGCTGGCAGCCGTGGCTCTTGCCAACAAAATGGCACGGGTCGCTTGGGCCGTTATGGCGCGGCGGCAGGCCTATCAAGAAAACCATAAGCCAGTTCTTGCGTAACCGCCGATTTTCTCGGCAAGGTATAGGATTTCGTCACCGTCAGTTCTTAATTTAACCCAGAGGTGCTCAAGGCAAAGATGAGGATTGGATCAGACAAAGGTCGCCGCTCAGCGGGAAAAACCGTACTCTACGTCACGTGGCACAGACCACGCCGGAATGATTGGTTCTCGTTCGCGGATTCCATCAGGGCCAGTTGGCCTCCTCCCACACGTGGGACAAAACCAACACACGTAGGCCGGACACATGACCGCAACCTTCTGCCCTTCCCTATTTTCACCTTGACTTGCACAAG
>CAIJXG010000128.1 GCA_903824505.1 uncultured Pseudomonadota bacterium
GCTGCGCATGACCGACATGCCCTTATGGCGCAAGCGCGCGCGATGACCGGATTGGGTCCCTGCATCGATTTCTAACGTGGTTTCTCCGCCTTCAAGTATCGGCACCTCGATCGACCCGCCCAAAGCCGCCAGAGTCATCGGAATCGGCACGCGGCAAAAGAGATTAGCCCCATCGCGCTGAAAGACAGGATGGTGCGCAACCCCCAGAATAATATAAAGATCGCCTGAATGTCCCCCGCGCGGCCCTGCTTCGCCCTCGCCTTGCAAGCGGATACGGGTGCCGTCTTCAACTCCCGCCGGAATATCGACATCCAAGGTGCGTTGACGGCGAACATGGCCTTCACCGCTGCAGCTTTTACAAGGATTTTGGATAACTTTTCCTGCGCCGTGGCAGGTCGGGCAAGCCCGTTCGACCGTGAAAAAGCCTTGTTGCGCCCGCACGCGGCCGTGCCCGTGGCAGGTGCTACATTCGGTTGGCGCCGTGCCGTGGGCTGCACCAGAACCGCTGCATGTTTCGCAGGTTACCGCCGTCGGGATTGTCAGACGTTTTTTGAGCCCTGTAAAAGCCTCTTCAAGCGAGATGTCCAGATCATAGCGCAGATCTGCGCCCCGTCGAGCCGCTTGACGTTGTTGGGGGCGCCGCCCGCCGCCGAGAATCTCGCCGAACATCTCCTCGAAAATATCGGAAAAGCCTGCGCCGAATCCAAACCCGCCGCCTGCGCCTTGGGCAAAAGCGTCATGTCCAAAACGGTCATAGGCCGCGCGTTTTTCCTCATCCCGCAGAATGTCATAGGCTTCGTTGATTTCCTTGAATTTATGTTCGGCCTCCGCGTTGCCGTGATTGCGGTCAGGGTGATACTGCATCGCCAGCTTGCGATAGGCCTTTTTCAGCTCCTCGGCCGAAGCGGTGCGTGAGACGCCCAACAAGTCGTAATAGTCCTTTTTCGTCGCCATGCTGTTGCTCTCGTTCCGCTATACTCGGGCACCGAAGGGACCCCTCACGTTTTGTCCGCGCAAAAGGCGCATCAGCTTCGCTGAGCGCGTGTATTGAATACTCGGCTTTCCAAGGAAACCGAGTATAGGTGCGGCGTTTATATAGGAAGAGAATCCTCGGATGGCAATGGGGCAAGCTGCCAAGAGCCGTTTTCGCCGATCAAATAAGTTTCACCGTCTCGATCCAACTTCCGGCGAAGCTGATAAATATGGGTTTCCAGCGTGTGTGTCTCGATTCCTTCTTGATACCCCCAGACTTCAGCCAGAATGTCAGACCGTGAGACGGGCGCGTCTTTTTGGGCAAGAAATGTCAAAAGAGCTGTTTCCTTTTCGGTCAACCGGATGACCGTTCCCTTTTTCAAATCATGAATTTGGCGATGATGCGGCTCCAGACGATAGAAACCAAAAGTGAAGGATTTTGCTAAAGGTAGAGATGCCGCCTCCAGATGCGCCCGAATCCGGCCCATCACATAGCCAAGGCGAAACGGCTTCGAAAAACATTCAGTTGCGGATTCGGCTTCAACGCCTAAAAGCAAAAGACAGGGGCGCGGTGTACTGCTCAGAAAAAGAGCGACCTGCGCCGCGTCAAAATCCGGCGCGTCGACCACAAGAACAGATGGTACTGCGGCAACAGGGATTGCCGTCCAGCCCGTGAGGGTCTGCGTTTTCCCCAGCTGCTGCACCTCAATCTGTTCCATCAAAGCCTCGCGTAGAGGCGTGTCAGAGATAAGAAGGAAGATCATTCTTTTCTATGTCTATACTGCGGACGTTACAGACTAAACTTTTTGCTCGACACCACGCGCTCTGCGTCCTGAGGACCGCTGGCCGGACTTTGTCTTTAATTTTGCTTCACCTTTTTCTGTCCGGCGCGCGGCAATCCTGTCGCAACCGCTCGGGGCACAAAAGGCTAACTTAGGACGTGCTGCGGTATATCTCACTTCTCACGCTTCGAGCATCCACCGCAAAGTGTCGGCAAGAGGGTGCAGAGGAAGGGATCCGATCAAAGACTCGCAGCGCGTCCTGCTGCCGACAAGAAGCTTAGCCTCGCCGTGGCGTACAAAAGCCGGATTGACCCGAACCTCAATGGAAAAGCCAGAGATTTCGGCACTCAATGTCAGAACATCCCGAAGGCTATAAGCGCGGCCAGAGCACAGATTGACCGTTTGTCCAATCGCTTGCGGGCATTCCAAAAGAAGCTGATAAGCCAGCGCGATATCCCGAACATCAGAAAAGTCTCGTGCCACATCCAAATTACCTAATTCGATCACTGGAACACGGCGACGCACGTGGCTCACGATTTTGGGGATCAGAAACTGTTCCGCTTGACCGACGCCTGTATAATTAAAGGGACGGGTCACGATAATGGGCAAGCGGTCGCTATAAAGACGCGCGACATGTTCGCTGGCCAGTTTGCTGATCCCATAATCGTTTGTCGGGGCCGGAGGCGTTTCTTCATCCAAAGAGGCCTTTTCCGTCTGTCCATAAATATTCGCGCTGCTCGCGACAATCACAGATTGAACGGGCATTTTGGTTTGAACGAGCGCGTCCAAAAGATTGCGCGTTCCGACCACGTTTGTTTTATAAAAAGCCTCGATATCGTTATGAGCCGCAAAAGCGACGCCGGCCAGATGAACAACATAGTCCGGCTTTGCTTTTTCCAAGACGCGGATTAATCCGGATGCGTCGGACAGATCGCACGGATAAAGAACACCGGTCCCTTCTTGTGTTGTTCCTGCCGCCGCATTTTGATGCACAAGGCCTGACACGGCATAGCCCACCTGACGCATAAGATCCGCAACATAACGCCCTGTAAAGCCTGCAACTCCTGTGATCAGAACGTTCTGTGGCATCAGGATTCCTTTTAGCTGCGTGTTAGAATGAAAATCCGGCCTTATTCCGACGCAAATCGGCTTCGACCATCATTTGGCACAGCTCATCCAAGGTTGTTTTGTGCTTCCAGCCGAGCTCCTCCTCAGCCTTACGGGGACTCCCAAGCAACAGATCAACTTCGGCGGGACGATAAAAACGAGGGTTTACCCTGACAATCTCTTTCTTGCTTTTCCTGTCCTGTCCCACTTCCTTGTCCTGCTCACCCTCCCACACAAGGTCGAATCCAGAAGCGCGGGCAGCGGCTTCCACAAAGGTGCGAACCGATTCGGTGCGCCCTGTGGCCAGAACATAGGTATCGGCCTTATCTGCTTGCAGCATGCGCCACATGCCTTCGACATATTCTTTCGCGAATCCCCAGTCCCGCTTGGCGTCCAGATTGCCCAGCTCTAATACATCCAGCTTGCCAAGCGCGATTTTAGCCAAACTATCCGTAATTTTCCGCGTCACAAATTCCTGACCACGGAGCGGCGATTCGTGATTAAACAAAATGCCGCTGCTGGCGAATATATCGTAGCTTTCGCGATAGTTAACCGTCATCCAATGGGCATAGAGTTTGGCCACGCCGTAGGGACTGCGCGGGTAGAAGGGGGTCGTTTCGTCTTGGGGAACGGCCTGAACCTTGCCGAACATTTCCGAAGTGCTGGCCTGATAGAAGCGAATAGAAGGATCCAAAATACGGATCGCTTCCAGAATATGAACGGGGCCGATTCCGGAAATCTGTCCTGTTGTCACAGGCTGTTCGAAGGAGACGCCCACAAAGCTCTGCGCGGCGATGTTATAAATCTCGGAAGGTTTGGCCGACTGGATCAGCCGAAGCGTATTACCAAAATCCGTCAGATCATATTCTACAAGGCTTAAATGGGGATGCTGCGCCACGCCTAATTCTTCCAAACGCCAAAAATTTACCGAACTTGTGCGGCGATAGGTCCCATAAACGTGATAGCCTTTCGACAGCAATAACTCCGCCAAATAAGCGCCGTCTTGCCCCGTGATGCCCGTGATAATAGCCGTTTTCATAGCTGAAGATTCCCGCGTTGTTTGATTGGTGGCCTCTTATGAATTTATTTGTGATAAGAGGCAAGACCTTTTTAAGGCAGGGACCCCATTTTTAAAAATCATAGGCCATGGTGACCTTTGTGAGCACAGGGGCGACGAGTTGATTTCCATTCATATTCTGATAAACTGGCACCTCGACATCGGCATAGAGCTTGACTGGCTCCACCTTGTATTCGACGCCAGGTGAGATCATAAGCCGCGTATAACCTGAATCGTTTGGCGCGGCATTTGCTCCTGTATCGTGTCGGCGGGCAGAGCCAATAAATTGCAGCAGTGGCGCGATGGAATCGGACCCCGTTAAGGATCCGGCCTCATAATAAGCGCCAAGGGCTCCATCGACCTCATCCCCCGGACGGTACTGGTCGCGCACCGTAAAAGCATGCTCCCATTGTCCATTCACAAACCAACCGAAGGGGCCGCCTATGCGTCCCATATGATAGGCCCCCAATAGCCAATCTGTGCTGCCCGTGCCGATTTCCGTATCGCGGTCAAAGCTCGGATAGTGCGAATCGCCCGTTGGCAGTTTCAGGCCATAGGTGATCCCTGTGGCCATGTCGTCCGAGAATCCCGCATAGACTCCCTTCACCCGCACATCGCCCCAAGAGGCATGGTGAAAACCGGCAGGATTACCGCTGTCATCCGTGGTGTTGAAGGAACGAGTCCAATATGGAACCTCGACCTGCACGCCCCACGCGCGGTCAAACATATATTGCCCCCCCGCTGTGATGAAATTCGTCGTAATGCCCTTATCCGAATTGTTGGCCGCGTTCGCGGATTTTGTCCCGCTCCAATTTCTGTTCTGATCCATATAGCTATATTGAATCCAGACCGAGCCGCCCACACCGGTCGGCATCATCGCGCCCGTCCCGACATCAAAGACACCACAACCGCACGCACAGGCATAAGCAAGATTTGGAACCAAAAGCGCACCCCCGAACAGGGCCGCTCTTAGAAACGTAAGAGCTTTTTTACAAAGCCGAGTGATTGAGGCGAAAAGTGGTGTTTTCGAGAACCGGCGCGCAGCGTATTTAAAGATACGTGAACACCGGAAGCGCAGAAAACACAGCTTTGCAGCCCAATCAATCGGAGTTTGCAAACAAGCTCTAGGCAGCGTCATTTTTCTTTTCTTTAGCTGCATGGATCGTCTCAAGCGTCGTTTGCACGTTCTGATTGAAAACATACTCGGCCGGACGCTGATTTGACAAGTCGATTTCTTTGGCCATCGGTCCGTCCGTTTTGATACCGCGCAGACTAATCCACAGCATTTTGAAGGGATTCCCGAACGCGTCATTCGCGGCCGTGGGTTCATACCCACAATGAACCATGCAATTCGCGCATTTTTCATAACGGCCGGTGCCGTATTTGCTCCATTCGGTCGTGTCCATCAGCTCGCGATAGGTTTTCGCATAGCCTTCCCCCAATAGATAGCAAGGCCGTTGCCAGCCAAACACATTACGGGTCGGCAGTCCCCAAGGGGTGCATTCATAGGATTGGTTGCCCGCCAGAAAATCCATAAACAAAGGCGATTGGCTGAAGCGCCATTTGGTCTTGCCTGCCGTGACTCGTTCTTTTCCCAGACGGAAAATCTCGCGGAACATGGTCTTGGTCGCCGCACGAGTCAGAAAATGCTGCTCCGTTGACGGGGCGCGTTCATAGGCATAACCGGGCGAAACGGTCATGTCAGACAGGCCTAAATCCATCATATGATCGAAAAAATTGGCCATCCGTTCCGGCACAGCATTATTGAAAAGCGTGCAATTGATATTAACGCGGAAACCCAGAGCCAGAGCCTTTTTGATCGCGGCTTCGGCCTTGGTGTAAACGCCCTCTTGGCAGACCGAGCGATCGTGATCCTCTTGATCCCCATCCAAATGCACCGAGAAATTGAAATAAGGCGATGGGGTAAACAGATCCATCTTTTTGTCGAGCAACAGGGCGTTTGTGCACAACGTCACATATTTCTTCTTGGCAATCAGCCCTTTCACAATTTGATCGATTTCCTTGTGCAGCAAGGGCTCGCCGCCCGGAATGGACACAATCGGCGCGCCGCATTCATCTGCAGCCTTCAGACATTCTTCGACCGACAGACGTTGGTTCAAAATCTCATCCGGATAATCGATCTTGCCGCAGCCCGCGCAAGCAAGATTACAGCGGAACAAAGGCTCCAGCATCAAAACAAGCGGATAGCGTTTATTCCCTTTCAGCTTTTGCTTGATGATGTAAAGGGCAACGTCGACCTGTTGGCGCAAAGGTACGGGCATGGTTTGTCCTATGAAAGACGAAAAAGAGCTTTGCAGGGAGCGAGTTACCCCACCCTTTCCTGCGAAAGCCTCTTCTATCTAGCCGAAAAAAGAACCCTTTTCCAGCCGTACTTTACAACACCGTGGACGGGAATAAGGATGCGTGAGGAAACAAGCGCGTCTTTTTCCGGTGGCGACGCAGCACGCCCTCCCTTCCATGTTTTCATGGAGGGAGAGGGCCGGGGTGAGGGTGGCTCTTGCGACCATCAGAAAAGTGTTTATTTATAATATGTTAGACTCTTAAAAGAAGCCCTCTCCCCACCCTGCCCTCTCCCCTTCGCTTCCGCGGGCGGGAGAGGGAGTCCTCGCGGCACTGTTTGTCCTAAACTCTGGAGCGATTATTTCCTTACGAGTCCTAAGGGGCTATGAATCAGTTTCCAAACTCAAAGACAAAAAGCGCGAATCTATGATAGGGTTTGGCGTGTTTTCTTGCGAGTTTCACCATGCCCCGCGCCGTTTCAGCCGTTTCTGTCGATCAGGACTCTCTGAGTTTTGAGGGTTTGCTGCAAAAGATCGACCTTGATTTCACCGCAGGGCCGTCTCTTTCCATCGACCGTTTCCAGTTCGAATTTGACGGAATCGCCTTTGACGTAAGGCGGTTGGCCGAGGAAACTGGACAGCGTTTGGTGGTGACCGCCGCGCTAGGGTCTTTGCCCTTCAGTATCGAATCCATCGAACGCAGAAACGCGATTAAAACCATTGTGTTGGCCAGCCATCATTTGCCGAATGTGCGTTTTACGATTTCTCAAACAGGCAAGATTTCGGCGGGGGCCGTGATCGGCGTTTCGCGCACAATCGCGCCGGACTTTATCTTCTATCCCTTGATTCTTTTCCTTCAAGAAGCGCTCCCCTTCATCCGTCTGATCGGCGGATATCTGGAAGGAAGGCCGAGCCTTCCCGCACAAACGGACTTCATACCGCCAGACCCTGCCTCAGAACTGCGCCAATCATCCTAACGATAAAACCCTGACGCCTCAGACCACAGAGAGAACCCCATGACAAAATCTCTTCTCCTCGCCGCCCTTCTTGGCATGGTATGTGCCGCTTCGGCGCAAGCGGATACAGCATCGGATCCGATTAAAATCGGGGGGATTTTTTCCTATACAGGAATTCCAAGCTACATGATCCGCGCTCAGAACGCGGCGCAAATGGCCGTGGATGAGCAAAACGCACAAGGCGGCATTCGGGGACGCAAGATTGATCTGATTATCCGCGATGATAAATATCGGCCGGATGAAGCCTCGCGTCTGACCGAAGAACTCATTACGCGAGACAAAGTCACGGTTCTCATGGGGCAATCTTCAACAAGTTTGGCGCTCGCGATTGCCAATGTCGCGCGTCAGGAAAAGGTGCCGTATTTCGCTGCATGGTGTTGGGAGGATAGCTGTGTGCAAGCGGGAAAAGATGTCATTTTCACGCTTGATCAAAACCCTGCCGATACGCTCGCGCCGATCGTTCAACACACGGCGTCTGTGCCGGTGAAACGATGGGCTCTTTTAGGAGGCATGAGGGAATAAGTGAATCTATTTTGCCGCAGGTTTTAGAAAAGAACAATGTGGAAACATTTTGAGGATTCACGGCGAGAAATAGGCGGCTTAGAATCGAGGAA
>CAIJXG010000129.1 GCA_903824505.1 uncultured Pseudomonadota bacterium
AACCTCAGAGGGGGCTTCAGCCCCCCCAAAAACCTGTCTTGCCTCAGCGGCGGCAGACAGCGATCCTGTTTCTGACTTCGCTCTTTACCCAAAAATCATGTTGTTAGAAGTTCCCTAAAATCTGGATTTTGGCGCAGGGCGGCGAAGGCTAGGGCTTGAATCAAAGCAACCGAATCGAACCTACAACGCCCCCCTCATCTGAGCCTGCAAAAACGCCCGCACGTCAAGAGCGGTCCAATCAATGGCTCCGTCAAAACGAGCTATGATTCGGCCGCGCGGATCCAGAAGATAACTCGTGGGCAGTCCCTTAATGTGAAAGGCTTCCGGAGCGATGCCGCCTTTATCCGTCATCACAGGCAGAGCCTTAAGCCCGTGGCGGGTGTAGAAAGCCCGTACGACCGCGCCGTCTCTATCTTCAGACAAAGGCAGGATCTCGAGCCCGTCTGTTGCGCTCTTTTTCAAAACGCCAAGGGCAAGAGCATCCAGCGCGGGCATTTCCTTAACACAAGGACCGCACCATGTTGCCCACAAGGTAAGCAGCACAAAGTGCCCCTTATGCTCTCTCAGCGCGTGGGCTGTATGGTCTTCCGACTCAAACACAAGAGGAGGCGCAGCGACAGGCACAGCAAGCGATTCAAAACGCCCCTTGGCCTCGGCCGCATGGACAGAATCCCCCAAAAGAAAGAGACAAAGGACCGCCGCAAGAATCTTAGAACGGAATATCATCATCCAATTCATGTCCAGCGGAGGGTTGCGCACCACCGGAAGAAGAGTCAGGGAAAGAAGAGCCGGGGTCACCAAAGGGCGGCGCGCTGGGCGGGCCACTTCGATTGCTGTTCGCACTATCCAAAAGCGTCAATTCGCCGCGAAAGGGGCGCAGGACGACTTCGGTCGAGTATTTCTCCTGCCCGTCTTTGTCCGTCCATTTGCGGGTTTCAAGCTGCCCTTCGATATAGAGCTTGGATCCCTTTTTGACATACCGCTCGACAATTTCGACCAGCTTGTCATTCAGGATAGAGATGCGATGCCATTCGGTGCGCTCTTTCTTCTCGCCGGACACCTTATCCTTCCAGCTTTCCGAAGTCGCGATAGAAAAAGACGCGACGCGCCCGCCATTCTGGAACGAGCGAATCTCGGGATCGCGCCCCAGATTGCCGACGAGGATCACTTTGTTTACGCTGCCTGCCATGGGATGCTCCAATGAGGGGGAATGTCTTTCAACGCATAGCAGAGGATGAGAAAAGACCAAAGAAGAAAAACGGCACTTTGCTTTGGCCTTTTTGGCAAGAGCATGATACGCCTTTCCCATGCCTTCTGCCTCTTATCGTCTGATCTATCATCCCTTAAGTTCTGAGTCCCGCCGCATCCGCCTTGCGCTGGCCGAGAAGGGAATCTCCTGCGCAATTCAGATCGAAAAACCTTGGGATCCGTCGCCGGAGTTGCTGGAAATGAATCCGGCCGGGGACGTGCCCGTGCTGATTCTGACCCAAAATGACGGGGTGCAAATTCTGTGCGATGGAGGCGCGATTGGTGAGTATTTAGAAGAAACCCACACGGGCAGTCTTTTGGGAAAGACTCCGCTGGAACGAGCTGAAACGCGCCGGTTGATTGGCTGGTTTGAACGCAAAATGGCGCGCGAGGTTACGGATCTTTTGGTCGGCGAAAAAGCGCTGCGCCGTCTCTGCGGCTGGGGCGAGCCGGATAGCGCGCGGATTCGTGCCGCTTGCGCGAATATCCGTGTTCATCTGGATTACATTGGCTGGCTAACCGAAAGACGAAATTGGTTGGCGGGTGATGTTTTGACGCTGGCCGATCTGGCGGCCGGAGCGCATCTTTCGATCATCGATTATCTGGGGGATGTCCCGTGGGATTCTTTTCCGCTGGCCAAAGAATGGTATGCGCGGTTAAAATCGCGCCCTTCTTTCCGAGGAATTCTCAGCGATACGATCGCGGGCTTTGTGCCCCCTCCCCACTACGCAGATTTGGATTTTTGACATGAATACTTCCTCTGGACGCATCGGGGTTTTAACCAGCGGCGGCGATTGCGCCGGACTCAACGCAGCGCTTCGCGCAATTACGTTACGAGCCAACAGCTTAGGTTTTTCCGTTTTTGGCATTCGCAACGGAGCTCAGGGGCTTTTGGAGAGCCCTGCCGATACCGTCTCCTTAGAAATTGCAGCGATGGATGTCGCGTTGTTGCGGAAAGGTGGCACGATCCTCGGAACGCTTAATCAGCGGGATCCCTACGCGTGGCCTATGCCGGACGGTTCGCGCAAAGACCGTTCAGGTGAGATTATCGACACGTTGCGAAAGACGAATTGCAAGGGCCTTATTGGTATTGGCGGCGATGGCAGCATGGCGGTTTTTGCCCGTCTGACGCGCCCCAGCGGCATTCCCTTTATCGGAGTCCCCAAGACCATTGATAACGACATCGCGCAAACCGAACGAGCTATTGGATTCAGCACAGCGCTCGAAATCGTGACCGAGTCAATCGACCGTCTTCACAGCACCGCCGAAAGCCACCGGCGGATCATGGTGGTTGAGGTGATGGGACGTGATGCCGGCCATATCGCTCTATCCGCCGGAATCGCAGGCGGGGCGGATGTCATTTTGATTCCGGAAATTCCGATCGATTTCACCCAGCTTGTCGCGCACATCAAAGCTCTTTATGCGCGGGGACGGAACTCTGCAGTGGTCGTTGTCTCGGAAGCCGTCCGCACACCGGAAGGAGAGCAACTGGTCCATGCCTTTGGAGAGACTCAGAAGCGTTTGGGCGGAATCGGGCAACGGTTAGGGGATTTCCTCGCGCAGGAAACGGGGATTGAGACTCGGTCTACCGCCCTAGGCTATGTGCAGCGCGGGGGCGATCCCGGGGCGCATGACCGAATTCTGGCCTCAGCCCTCGGAACCCATGCCGCAGAACTGATCGCCCAAGGCCAAACAGACCGCATGGTCGCATGGCGCGACGGACAAGTCATCGACGTGCCGCTGGACACTGTCGTAAACGTTAACCAATTTGTGGATCCGAAGGGCGTACTGGTCCGCACCGCGCGGGGGTTGGGGATTTATGTGGGGGGAGAGTTCTAAGGACTCGAGAGGTGAAATGACAAAACTGTTTTGGGCATCCAGAAGGCTACGCGCCCTGCCCCAAAAGCTGCGCCAAGAGCCCATATTCCGGATCTTGCGTATCCATTCCGCCGTGACGAAACAGGAAGTCAATCATCACCAGATTACTGTCATATATGATCCGATCCGTATCGCGGGCAAGCGCGGCAACCTCGGGCAAGGGCATCAGGTGAAAGGCGGCGACTTCGCCATCCCTATTGTGGGGGGCACCCCCTTCTGGCATTTCCAAATCGTAAATCATGAGGATCCCGTCACGTAGGCCGTTATTATAGGCCATACGATAGGGAAGAGATTTTACAAAATGCGCGTTACGCGTGATTTCAGGATAGAGTCCCGCCTCTTCTTCCGATTCTTTTTGTAAGGTTTCTTCGATGGTAAAGCCAATTGCATGGCCGCCGCCGACCATGCTATCGAGTTTTCCGGGATCCTCCCTCTTACTCATCGCGCGTTGAGCAACCCAAAGGAAAACCCCTTCAGGCCGCCGCACAATACCATTTAGGAAAACGCTCCACTCACGAATGCCAAACCAGTGCGCAGCGTCCCGGTCAATCTGAGCGATGGGTTTTTCGTCCAACCGTGTGATCAAGGGATACATTTCGCCTCGACGTTTTTCACCAAAATACTCACTCAGATACACAGCCGCCTCATCCAGCACAAAGCTACGCGCCTTGAAATCAGTCAAAGTGAGATCGAGCGCCAGAGTGTTTTCATCGCCAATAAAGCCGGAAATCTTTTGCCGCAGCAACCCAGCCAGAGATTTTTCAACAAACCCATAGCGCGTGCCTGCAATCACAAAAGGGACATAGCGCGAAGGATCGTGCCTGTTGCACGCGACAAAGTGACGGAGATAACCGGAGGCAGAGTCAGACATTAAACCCACTCAATTTCAAAGACGCAGAAAACTCCCCATTTGATCCCATTCTGTCAAGTCTGCCGCGTTCGCCGCTTTATCCGGCGTAAATATGGCCTTACTTTAAGACTTGCTGATCTGATTTCAAAGCCATAAAGTCAGAAAGTCTAAACGCCCTCCCTTTTTCTTCATGCTCAACCTTACCGACTCTCAACCTTTCCGTTTCGCTGCGTGGTTTTTGATCGCGCTGCTATCGCTGTGGTCCTTTGTGCCGACGGGGATGATGCGGAAAGGCAGCGCGTCGGGCACAGGGTTGATGCGGATCTGTACCGCGCATGGCGCGATGATGATTCAGCGCGGCGGCGGAGAAATCGGAAAATCCGCGTCCGGAAAACAAGCCCCCCTTCAAGCCACACACGGAAACTGCCTATGCTGCGGCATTTCTTCCTGCAGCGGGGCCCCCTGCCCCGTCTTCTTTTTAGGCTTTTTTCTTGCGCTGATCGGCTTTTTGGCGTGGCCTCTTAGAAAACGGCTTGCTGCAAAGAACGGCCTCCTTGCCTGTTTTGCCCGAGCGCCTCCTTATGACCTGATAGGGATCAAGGCCTAGACCTCTCGTGTTGGGCAGTCAGCTCGTGCTTTGAAACCTGTACTACCCCATAGACAAGCCCCCATAAAATAGGCGAAAAAGGATTTGTCTTCAGCTTTTTCTAAAAGTGTGGACGGATCTTTTTTCCCCCGTAGGTTTCCATGTCCCCTCCTCCGATCAGGTTTTTTAATACCCTTTCCCGCGCGGTTGAGACTTTCACGCCTTTGCGCGTGGGGGCGGTTGGGATTTATTGCTGCGGCCCTACGGTCTATCACTACGCCCATATCGGCAATCTGCGCACCTATGTGTTCGAAGATGTCCTGCGCCGTTTTCTGGAATCCGAAGGATTCAAAGTTACCCATGTGATGAACATCACGGATGTCGGGCATTTGGAATCCGACGCGGATGAGGGCGAGGACAAAATGATTCTCGCCGCGCGGCGCGAGCAGAAATCCCCATGGGACATCGCGCGGTTTTTTGAAGACGCCTTTTTTGCCGATACAGCCGCGCTAAATTTGCGCCGCCCCACCATCGTATGCCGCGCGACAGATCACATTGCTCAAATGATCACTTTTGTGAAAGCTTTGGAAGAGAAAGGCATGGCCTATAGTGTCGAGGGCAACGTCTATTTCGATACCACAAAATTTTTAACCTATGCCGATTTTGGACGGCTGGATTTAGCGGCCATGCAAGAGCATGCGCGCGTAGACAAAGATCCACGCAAGCGCAGCCCCCAAGATTTCGTTTTGTGGTTCTCGCAGTCCAAATACCCGAATCAGATTATGAAATGGGACTCCCCGTGGGGAGTCGGCTTTCCGGGCTGGCATATCGAATGTTCGGCTATGGCGTCACACTATCTGGGCGCACGGTTCGATATTCACTGCGGTGGAATCGATCATATCCCCGTCCATCACACGAATGAAATCGCGCAAAGCGAGGGGCGTTTTGGTGACAAATGGGTGAATTACTGGCTGCATGGCGAGTTTTTGGTGCTCGACAAAGGCAAAATGTCGAAATCCAAGGGCGACACGCTGACCATCGAAACTTTGCGCGAGCACGGCTATAACCCGATGGGCTTTCGCTATCTGTGCCTCACAACCCATTACCGAGGACCCCTGAAATTCAGCTATGAGTCCCTAGAATCGGCCTGTAACGCATTAGAAACTCTGCGGAATAAAAAAGCGGATTGGGAATCGGCCCCCCTGCCCTCTCTTACGGAAAAGGACCACGCCGCTTTAGATGTCTATCGTGGGCAATTTCGCGATGCGCTGGCCGAAGATCTGAACACCCCCGTCGCGCTATCTGTTTTATGGACCTGTTTGCGGGACGAGAAAATATCGGACGCCGCAAAGCTGGTATTTTTGAAAGAGTCCGATGTGATTCTGGGGCTTTTAAAGCAACCGGAAAGCCTGTCTTTGACAGCCGAGCAAGAAAACCTGATCACAGAGCGCGAAAAAGCCCGCGCTGCGAAAGACTGGAGCCGTGCGGATGAGCTGCGCCAAAGCCTAGAGGCTCAAGGAATCATCCTCAAAGACCGCGCAACGGGAACGGATTGGTTTGTGAAGCGGTGAGTGATCTTGCTTCCTTTCTAATCCTGCGTTTTTGCTTTACTCTTCCCTTATGCTCTCTCCGCTCGATCATCTTGCCCGTCAGTTGGCCCGTTTACCCGGAATCGGGCCGCGCTCGGCACGGCGGATGGTCTTGCATATGCTGAAAAAGCGCGAGGGGGTCATGTATCCGCTGATTGACTCCATGACGCGAGCAGCAGAACAGGTCAAGGAATGCACCACCTGCGGCAATTTGGGAGGCAGCGATCCGTGCGAGCTTTGCACGGACAGGACTCGCGATCCGACCCTTTTATGCGTTGTGGAAAGCGTTGCAGATCTTTGGGCGATGGAACGGGCGCGCGTTTTTCGGGGGCGCTATCACGTGCTGGGCGGCACGCTTTCCGCGCTGGACGGCGTGCGTCCCGCCGATCTGCGGATTGACAAACTCTTGACACGCGCGAATGATGCGGGCGTTAAAGAGGTGATCTTGGCCTTGAATGCCACGGTTGAAGGGCAAACAACGGCCCATTATCTGGCGGAACGGCTTGTTCCAATTGGTGTTTCTGTGACGCGACTGGCCCATGGGCTTCCCGTGGGCGGTGAGCTGGATCATCTGGATGATGGAACTCTGGCCGCGGCCTTGCTCGCGCGGCGTCAGGCGGGGTAGAATAAGGGCAGAATCTTGAGGGTTGCTTTACCAGACGTTAACTATCCCGTGTGATGATGGGGAACTACAGGAGCTTGGACTTCCGTGAATATTGGTCTTGTCGTCAATGCCCGTGGGAAGGTTTGCCTTGTCCATGATGAAGCCTTTGAGGCGACCCCCCTGTGGGTTGGCTATCATGTGGACAGGAAACGCATTGATATTATTTACGATACAGGCAGTACATACCCGATTGATTGGGAAGCGACAGATGAAATGCATAATTTCTTGCTAAAAACGAATAAGATCCTTATAATAAGGATGGAGAACAAGCGTCCGGTTGAGGGTTTTGATACAAGTTTCCTTCGCTTGAAGGATGGAAAAGTGATTGAGGACTGACCATAAATAAGGAAAGGACCATCGCATGACAATCGAAACTGACGACGAAAAGAAACAAGCCCTTCTTGCTGCAGAGGAAGCAGAGAGAGAGCAAAACGAGCGAGAAAAAAAGAAAGGCGGCAAGTCGGGCAGCGCGTCGGGCGGTGTGTCGCGTGTTATCGTCTCGGAAGAGGACACGGAAGAATCCGCGCAGAGGAAGCGGGACGAGGGTGAAGGCGATTCCGACAGTTTCGGCCGTGGCAAGGCAGGGGCTGGCGCGGGCGCAATCCGTCTTCCGCCGCAAAAGCTTAAAGAAGTTATGGCCGACTGGCGGCATTTGGATGTGTCCGCCGTTGTCGAAGCCGTGGCCGAATTTTTCAGCGATTGGCCGATGCGGGCTGCAGCCAATTTAAGCGTGGCATGGACAAAAACCCGTGCGAATCCTAAATCCTTTGCGATTGTTAATTGGGTTATCGAGGCAGGAAAGTCAGCGGTTCGCGAACTTGCCCGAACGCGTGAGCGCACCCGAGGGGCCGGAGCGGATTCGCGCAAGCTCTTTATGCGAACACGACCGGGAATCAAAGCGGGAATTGCCGCGCGCCCGGGGCCGACAACGGCGGGCTAGCTGTTCTTCTTGGGCAGACCAACAATTTCCACTTGTAGAATTCCGTCTGCGATCTTAAGGGCCGTTTCGATGGAATCCGGCAGACGGTTATCCAGATCTGGGTGGACGACCAGCCGATCCACGACAACCGCAATATCGTGCTTCTTCTTTTTGTCGAGCGTTGGGGCATCGTCAATATCATAGACGGTACCGTTGATTTTGACTCGCTGAAAGCCTTGTTTGCGGAGCTCCTGAAGCTCTTTTTTGTATTCGCCCTTCCGGCCGCGCACGATGGGGGCGAGCAGCAAGATCTTCGTCCCCTCTGGCAAAGCCCTTATCTTATCGGCCATTTGCGTGACCGTCTGGCTTTCGATGGGCAGACCCGTCACAGGCGAATAAGGCACACCGATTCGCGCATAAAGCAAACGCAGATAATCATAAATCTCGGTCACCGTACCGACAGTCGAACGCGGATTGCGCGAGGTCGTTTTCTGTTCAATAGAAATCGCGGGCGACAGCCCCTCGATCGAATCGACATCCGGCTTTTGCATCATCTCCAAGAATTGCCGCGCATAGGCCGACAGGCTTTCGACATAGCGCCGCTGCCCTTCCGCATAGATGGTGTCAAAAGCCAAAGAGGATTTGCCAGAGCCAGACAGTCCCGTAATCACGACCAACCGATCGCGCGGAATGGTGACATCCACATTTTTAAGATTATGTTCGCGCGCGCCGCGCACATGGATTTCTGTCTGCATGAAGAGGTTATACGCGCCTTCCTTCGGAACAAGAAAGTTTTATCCGCGCGAAAGACGTATCCACTACGCCCAACAAAGAAACAACCTGAGGCATGCAATTTTCTGGCATAAACACAAAATTAACAAACTAATGATATAAATGAGGTAGGCAAAGATCTCCCACACCTTTTGGAAAGGGATCCAGATGACCGCAAAAAAGCTCTTTCTGCTTTCGCTCCTCTGTCTCCTTCTGGATAGTTCTTTTGCGCGAGCTCAAGAAAACTCTCTTTTCATCATACAAGCAGGCACAGCCCCCAATACCTCTGCTCTTTCGACAGCAACGCGCCCAAAAGGCCCAATGGGATCTCTTCTGCCCTCCGCACCTTCTTCTGATCAGGAAGGAAATCTCCTGATCTTGACCAATAACGGAGGGAACGGAGGAAATACAGCCTCCATCGAGCAAACAGGCGTCAATGAGCGCGTGATCCTCAATCAGGCAGGAAACGCAAATGTTGCGTCTGTCCAGCAAAGCGGTTCCGACAATCTGGCCATGATCACCCAAATGAGTTCTGGCAATGTAGCCTCCCTCATCCAAACGGGCAGGGGTAATGTGGCCATGATCCGGCAGAACTAATCCCCTTCATCCGTTTCTTCGCTACGCTCCCGGAAGATTTGTTGACGCGTAGGCTAGAAGTCTCTAAGAAAATCCCTCGCGCCGCTGTAGCTCAGGGGTAGAGCAGGGCTTTCGTAAAGCCAAGGTCGGGGGTTCGATTCCCTCTAGCGGCACCACTTTTCCCCACCCCGCGCCGAGTTGAAGGGCGGGAAAGAGAAGAAATAGTTTCACGCACCTTTCCTGTTTGGCAAAAACGTCAAGTTTTGGTAGAAGGAATGTCTCTTGAAACATCCTTCAACAGGCCCCCTGACCATGAGCACCCCCCAACAGCCTAAAGCCGCCATTACCCCTACCCGTACAGAAAATTATGCGGAGTGGTATCAGCAAGTCGTCCGCGCTTCAGACATGGCCGAGCTTTCAGGCGTGCGTGGCTGCATGATCCTTAAGCCCAACGGCTACGGCATTTGGGAGCTTATGCGCGATTATCTGGATGCGTCTTTTAAGGAATCAGGGCACGAGAATTATTACTTCCCGCTTTTTATTCCCCTGAGCTACTTCCAAAAAGAGGCCGATCACGTCGAAGGCTTTGCCAAAGAAATGGCGGTTGTGACCCATCACAGGCTTACATCTAAAGACGGTGCTCTTTGTCCGGATGGAGAGCTTGAAGAGCCTCTGATCGTTCGCCCTACCTCGGAAACCGTCATCGGCACCGCCATGGCAAAATGGATCAAATCATACCGCGATCTGCCTTTGCTTTTGAATCAATGGGCCAATGTTGTGCGGTGGGAAATGCGGCCCCGCATTTTGTTGCGTACGACAGAATTTCTGTGGCAGGAGGGGCATACCGCGCACGAAACGCGTGAAGAAGCGATGCAAGAAACCCTCCAGATTCTCGAGGTCTATCGCGTCTTTGCCGAAGAAGTTCTCGCCCTTCCCGTTATCACCGGAACCAAGCCCCCCCACGAACGTTTCCCGGGGGCCGTGGAAACCTTCACGATCGAATCCATGATGCAGGATGGTCGTGCTTTACAAGGGGGGACGTCGCATTATCTGGGGCAAAACTTTTCGAAATCTTTGGATATTCAATTCCAGACGCGTGAGGGATCTCTGGCTCATGTCCACACCACCTCATGGGGCGTGTCAACACGTTTGCTGGGCGCTTTGGTCATGGTTCACAGCGATGATAACGGAATGCGGACGCCGCCGCGTGTGGCGCCATGGCAGGTCGTTATTGTTCCCGTTCTTCGCAATGATGGGGATTCAGAATCTGTCCTTGCTTATTGCGAGAAACTACGCGTCGAGCTTGGCACGCAAACCTATGCCAATGGCAAAGTGCGCGTGCGTGTGGACAAACGCGATATATCCGGTGCCGACAAGAAGTGGGACTGGATCAAAAAAGGAGCGCCTCTGATCCTTGAAATCGGGCCGAAAGATGTTGCAGCTGAAAAAGTTTGTCTTTTGCGTCGCGACCAGCTTGATGCAGGGAAACGTTTTCTAGAACGGCGCGCGTTTATCGAGGGCGTTTCCGCTGAGCTTGCCTCTATTCAGCAAAATCTTTTCGACCAAGCGCTAACATTCCAAAAGGCACGGACGCACACCCATATTAAGACTCGCGAGGCCTTTGATGCCTATTTCAGCAAGGATTCCGGCAATAGTTTCTCGACAGACCAAGGATTTGTGCGCGCCAAATGGTCTGGCGATCCCGCCTCTTTGGCTCTGCTGGACGAACGTGGCGTGACGATCCGCTGCATCCCCCTGGATCAAAGCGGTGAAGAGGGATTCTGCGTCTTGACGGGACAACCCGCCACACAAGAAGTTATATTTGCCCGCGCTTATTGATCGGGCAAATATAAGGGCTGCGGGGTTTACCGATCTTCTTCGGTGTCAACCTCGACAACATCTTCGACTTCGCTATCGCCGCCCAGCTCTTCCGCATCTTCAATCAGCGACTCTTCAACCGCTTCGACTTCGGCAAGCGGCAAATCATCAAGGGTTTCTTCCGCGGCATCCCTGCCTATCTTTTTATCTGCCGCGCGACCACGACGGGCTTTCAGAAGATTTTCAGGATCGAAAGGAGTCTTGCAGCCCGGACAAGTCGGAGGATTCTTCTTCAGATCATAGTAACGCTTTCCGCATTTTGGGCAGATGCGCTTCAGTCCCAACTTCGACATGTCAAGATCCTCCAGAAAGCAAACACAAAGGGGGGGGGGGTGGATACGGGGCGCTTCTTTTGCATGAAACAGAGGATGTGTCAACGAACGGATGCGCGAAAGGATACGCAGGAATGCCGTAGCCCCCCTTGCAATTCCCCTTTATCGGCCTACATCTTCTTATACCAAGGGCCCTAAATTTTAACTTCTGCGAGTCTTTGAAGAAAATTTGGGACCTTCGGCGGCATACAGGCCCCCCCGCGCAATAGAGAGGCGTCATGGATTTCGACAATTTCACCGACCGCTCCAAGGGTTTTATCCAATCCGCACAGATGACTGCCCTTGGCAAGCACCATCAGATGCTGCAGCTCGAGCATTTATTGAAAGTTCTGTTGGATGACCGCGAAGGCATGTGCGCGGGACTGATCCGCACGGCAGGAGGCGATCCCAAAGCCGCGCAACAGGCCTTAGAAAAAGAAATCGCTAAAATTCCGGAAGTCTACGCGCAGGGCACTGCCGATCAGCTCCATATGGGTCCTGACTTCGCGCGTTTCTTGGCAACCGTGAATGAGCTGGCCAAAAAAGCGGGCGATAGTTTTGTGACGGTTGAGCGCATGTTGCTCGGCATTGCTTTGTCGCAAGGCACGGCGGCGCAGAAGGCTCTGTTGGCCGCTGGCATCACGGCCGAAAGCCTCAATAAAGCCATCAATGCGATGCGCGGGGGGCGCAAAGGGGACAGCGCGGGGGCCGAGCAATCCTATGACGCGCTAAAAAAATACACCCGCGATCTTACCCAAGCGGCGCGCGAGGGCAAGCTGGATCCCGTCATCGGACGGGACGAGGAAATCCGCCGGACGATTCAAGTCTTGGCGCGGCGCACAAAGAACAACCCCGTTCTGATCGGCGAGCCGGGTGTCGGCAAGACCGCGATTGTTGAAGGTCTGGCGCAGCGCATTATTCGCGGCGATGTGCCCGAGAGTCTCAAGGAAAAGAAACTGCTCTCTCTGGATCTGGGGTCTTTGCTGGCGGGTGCCAAATATCGCGGCGAGTTTGAAGAACGACTAAAGGCCGTCTTGCACGAAATCTCGGCTGCTGCCGGAGAGATCATTGTTTTTATTGACGAGCTGCATACTTTGGTAGGCGCGGGCAAGGCCGATGGCGCGATGGATGCCTCGAATATGCTGAAACCTGCGTTGGCGCGGGGCGAATTGCATTGCGTCGGCGCAACGACGTTGGACGAATACCGCAAATATATCGAAAAAGATGCCGCGCTCGCGCGTCGATTCCAGCCTGTTTTCGTGTCTCAACCGACGGTCGAGGATACAATTTCGATCCTGCGAGGCCTTAAAGAAAAATACGAACTTCATCATGGCGTGCGCATCACGGACGGCGCCTTGGTCGCTGCCGCCACGCTGTCGAACCGCTATATCACTGATCGTTTTCTGCCGGACAAAGCGATTGATTTAGTGGATGAAGCGGCCGCGCGGCTCCGCATGGAAGTGGACAGCAAGCCCGAGGAAATTGACGAGATCGACCGCCGCATCATTCAGATGAAAATCGAACGCGAGGCTTTGAAGAAAGAGCCGGATGCCGCCTCGCAAGACCGACTGAAAAAACTGGAATCCGATTTGCTGGAACTTGAAAAACAATCGGCGGATTTGACTCTGCGCTGGCAGAGCGAGAAAGAAAAACTGGGCAGCGCGCAAAAGCTGAAAGAGCAGATTGATCAGGCGCGGATCGACCTTGAAAAAGCGCAGCGTAAGGGCGATTTCACCCGCGCGGGTGAGCTAACCTACAGCGTAATCCCCGAACTGGAACAGCTTTTGGTCGAGGCACAAAAACAATCCGCAAATGCCATGCTGGATGAAGTCGTGAAAGATGCCGACATAGCCTCGGTCGTCAGCCGTTGGACAGGCATTCCTGTTGATCGCATGCTGGAAGGCGAGCGCGAGAAACTTTTGCAAATGGAAGACACGCTGCGCAAGCGCGTGATCGGACAGGACGAAGCCGTGGTGGCGGTTTCAAACGCCGTGCGGCGCGCCCGTGCGGGGCTTCAGGATCCCAACCGCCCGATCGGATCCTTCCTTTTCCTTGGCCCCACAGGGGTCGGCAAGACAGAACTGGCGAAGGCCTTGGCCTCCTTCCTGTTCGACGATGAACAGGCGATGCAGCGCATCGACATGTCCGAATATATGGAAAAACACGCGGTCGCGCGGTTGATCGGCGCGCCTCCGGGCTATGTCGGCTATGAAGAAGGGGGCGCGTTGACCGAGGCCGTACGCCGCCGCCCCTATCAGGTCATTTTGTTTGACGAGGTCGAAAAAGCCCATCCCGATGTCTTCAATATCCTGCTTCAAGTTCTGGACGAAGGCCGTTTGACGGACGGCCAAGGGCGGGTCGTGGATTTCAAAAATACGCTGATTATCCTGACCTCGAATCTCGGCTCTGAGATTCTGTCTCAAGAAGAAGGGGAAGAACTCAGCGCCCGCGTGAAAGACAAAGTCTTGGACATCGTGCGGGGCCATTTCCGGCCGGAATTCTTGAACAGGCTGGATGAGATTCTGCTATTCCGCCGCCTGTCGCGCAAAAATATGGCCGCGATTGTGATGGTGCAACTCCAGCATCTGCGGAAACTTTTGGAAGACCGCAAGATCACGCTGAATGTCACTCCCGCAGCCTTGGAATGGCTTGGCGAGACGGGCTATGACCCCGCCTATGGCGCACGCCCCCTGAAACGCGTGATCCAACGCGCCCTCCAAAACCCTCTCGCGCAAGAAATCCTGTCCGGCACGATCAAAGACGGGCAGGTGGTGACAGTAGATGCGGGTGGAGAGGGGCTGCGGATTCAGGTGTAGGGAAAAGGTGCGGTAAATATCCTCATGCATCCCAACACGCCACTCGCGGATCAAGAGCAAAATTTGGACAGCAATTCTAAAAGTATGGGAAAAGAGAATTGCTATACGGAAAGAGCGGTAGAATCCCCTCCCCCTTGCGGGGCTTGACGCGCAGCGTCCAGGCCGCAGCAACGGGAGGGGATTCCGCCGCCCCTTCGTCATGTTCATCTCTCTCTACTTTTAGAATTTCTGAAACAAGACCTATGGGTTAAGCATCAGGATTTCAAAACCGTTGTTTTTTACTCCTGTCAGACTTATTAGAGTCTCCATGACCATCTTTCAAATCATTGCGATCTTGCTGACTCTGACGGCAATGGCGGCTTATGTGAATAAGCGGTTTCTGCATCTGCCTGCCTCTTCGGGCATGATGCTGCTGACCTTGCTTTTATCTTGGACGGGGATGGCGGTGGCGAGCCTCGGCTGGATAGATTTATCCCCAGTTCGCGCTTTCATGGTCGGAATCGATTTCTCGAACCTGTTCTTGCACGGCATGTTGTCGTTCCTGTTATTTGCGGGCGCGATGCATGTGGATCTGAACGAGCTTAAGAAATACCGCGTTGTTGTCGCGATTCTTGCCACGGCGGGGGTTGTTCTGGCAACTTTTGCGACGGGCACGCTGGTTTGGGCCGTCGGGCATGCTCTGGGATTCACCATCCCCTATCTCTATGCCCTCTTGTTTGGGGCGTTGATCGCGCCAACGGATCCCGTTGCAGTGCTCAGCGTTTTAAGAGACGCGCATCTTGCCAAAAGTCTGCGGCTGAAAATCAGCGCCGAGAGTCTGCTGAATGACGGGGTCAGCGTTGTCCTGTTTCTTATTTTGCTGAATCTCAGTCTCCATCCGCAGCAAGGAGGGGGCTGGGATCTTGCCGAAATCGGGCGACTCTGCGCATGGGAGGGTGTCGGCAGTATCGTCCTTGGGCTTATGCTGGGGGGGGCGGCCTATGGGCTGTTGCATGGAATCGACGATTACAAGACCGAGATTCTTCTAACCCTCGCCCTTGTTGCGGGCGGCTATAGTTTTGCCGAAGCCATAGGGGTTTCCGCGCCGATTACGATGGTGATCGCAGGGCTGCTGGTTGGCAATCACGGCCGCGCCTTTGTCATGTCTGAACGTACGCGCAAACATCTGGATATGTTTTGGGAGCTGATCGACGATATCCTGAACGCGATTTTGTTTGCCCTGATCGGGCTTCAAATCATGGTAGTCCCCTTCAGTCAAAGCCTCTGGGCCTTAGGGATTTTAGCGATTGCGGCCACTTTGGCAGGACGCTTCATCAGCGTCGCAATCCCCATTCATGTGTTGCGCCCCTATATTCGTTTCGAAAAAGGCGCGGTACGGCTTTTGACATGGGGGGGATTGCGGGGCGGAATTTCTGTCGCTATGGCTTTGTCCCTGCCTGCAAATCCGTACAAAGACCTGTTGTTGGGCATGACGTATCTGACGGTCGTCTTTTCGGTTCTCTTTCAAGGCACAACCTTCGGGCCGGTCGCGCGGAAGATCCTGCGAAAAGACGGTGGGGCTCGTTCAATCTCCCCCCCAATCTCCCCCCGAATCTCCCCTTGCCCTTCGGAAAAGACGAGCCTATAAACCCTCCCCATTCAGGGTCCGCGTTCGGGATCGGGATCGGAATCGCCAAGGTGATACTATGAATGCCCTCTGTGCCGTATCGGGGACAACCGCTTTGCTGGCGGCCTCGTTTGTTCCGGCAAGCTTTTTCCGGTTTTTCTCCACCAAGCTGCTCTACCCGATCTGCGTCTTGCTGTGCCTTTTTCTTCTGGCCCAAGATGTCTCTTTTCTTTTGTCCGGCGCTGCGCCGCTAACTCTGGTTTTGCCTATCGGTCTTCCTGACATCGGCATGCGCTTGAGGCTTGATTCCTTAAGCAGTTTCTTTGGCATCGTGGTTAATTTAGGCGGTGCTTTAGCGTCGTTTTATGGAATTGGCTATGGGCCGCATGATCCCCATCATCATCGGGCACGGCCTTTTATTCCGATTTTTTTGGCCGCGATGAATCTGGTACTGATGGCCGATGACGCTTTTACCTTCCTTTTGGGATGGGAGGGCATGTCCCTTCTGTCATGGGCCATGGTTGTCTCCAATCACCAAGAATGGGGCAATCGCAAGGCAGGGTATATTTATCTGCTGATGGCGAATTTCGGCGGCCTCGTGCTTTTGCTGGGCTTCGGTCTGTTAGCGGGACATGGAGGCCATTACGGATTTGACAGCATTCGCGCAATGGATAAGCCCGTCTGGATGGCTGGCCTTGCGCTTTTGCTAGCGCTGATCGGCGCAGGATCTAAAGCGGGTCTGGTGCCCTTGCATGTCTGGTTGCCTCTCGCGCATCCGGCCGCCCCCAGCAATGTCTCGGCCTTGATGAGCGGCGTGATGACCAAAGTGGCGGTCTACGGCTTCATCCGCATCGCTTTTGATCTTTTGGGAACCCCTACATGGTGGGAGAGCCTCATTGTTCTTCTGTTGGGCGGCATCACCTGTGTCATCGGCGTTTTGCATGCAATGCTACAAGAAGATCTGAAGCGCCTTCTGGCCTACAGCACGGTCGAGAATATAGGAATCATCTTTATCGGCCTCGGCCTCGCGATGGCCTTTCGCGCCAATGGCATGGAAGCGGTCGCGGCACTGGCTTTGACGGCTGCGCTTTTGCACGTCTTCAATCATTCGTTGTTTAAAAGCCTGCTCTTTTTCGGAGCGGGCGCTGTTTTGTCCGGAAGCGGTGAGCGCAATATGGATCGGCTGGGAGGTTTAATCCACCGGATGCCCCAAACCGCCGTCGCCTTTTTGATCGGCTGCGTTTCCATCGCCGCCTTACCCCCTTTGAACGGATTTGTATCGGAATGGCTTACTTTTCAGGCCATTTTGCTGGGGCCTCAACTGCCTTGGTGGGGATTGAAATTTGCCGTCCCCGTGATTGGCTGCATGCTAGCCTTGGCAGCAGCTCTTGTGGCAGCCTGTTTCGTCAAAACCTATGGGGTGACGTTTTTGGGACGCCCCCGCACGCAGGCAGCAGAAACGGCGCATGAGGTTGATATTTTCTCGCGCACGACCTTATTCATTTTGTCTGCGTTATGTCTTGTTGCGGGAATCGTGCCGGGCTTTTTCATCGAGGCGCTAGGCCCCGTGACTCAAAGTCTTGTGGGCAAAAGCATGCCCGCAGCCGAATCTTTAGACTGGTTTGTCGTTGTGCCCCAATCCGGCAGCCTCAGCTCTTATAACGGCCTAGCCCTCTTGCTCTTTATCCTTATTTCCGGCGTCGTGACGGCATGGTTTATCCATGCCTTTGCCTCGCGCCTCACGCGCAAAACCAGCGCGTGGGACTGTGGCTATCCCGCCCCTACACCTCTGAGCCAATATGGGGGATCGAGCTTCGCGCAACCTGTCCGCCGCGTTTTTGGCACGCTGTTGTTTGGCGCGCGCGATCATGTGGATATGCCATTGCCCGGGGAAACCCGTCCCGCGCATTTCCATGTGAGTTTGGTTGATTACGTCTGGACGCGCCTCTATGTGCCGATTGTTCAAGCCGTGCGCTACGCCTCTGCCAAGATCGAGCCCTTTCAGGCGCTGTCGATCCGCCGCTATCTGATGTTTTCCTTCTTCACGCTGATCGTTCTTTTGATCGTGGTGGCGCTATGGCACTAGACCTTCTTCCTCCTATCGCGGCGCAAATCGGCCAGATGATTCTGGTGATTCTTGTCGCGCCTTTACTGATCGGCGTTATTCGCAAAACAAAGGCGCGCCTGTTGTGCCGTGTGGGAGCGTCCATCTTCCAGCCCTATCTGGATTTATGGAAGCTGATGGTCAAAGAGATTGTTCCGGCCCACAACACCTCGTGGATCTATCGCGTTGCGCCTTACGTTGTTTTTTCAACCACGTGGGTGGCGGCGGCCCTTGTTCCGACCTTTGCAACAGGCCTCATGTTCCACGGCGCGGCCGATCTTGTCGCGATTGTTGGGCTTTTGGCGACCGCCCGTTTTGCCTTGGCCTTAGCGGGAATGGATGTGGGAACGAGCTTCGGAGGCCTTGGCGCGTCGCGCGAAATGATGATCTCCGCGCTGGCCGAACCTGCCATGCTGATGGTTGTGTTCACGCTTGCCATGCTCGCCCATACAACGCATCTTGCCGCTATTGCCACTTTTCTAGCGCATCAACCCATCGGCCTGCAGCTCTCGTTGATGCTTGTTTTTCTGACCTTTATCGCTGTTCTTTTAGCTGAAAACGGCCGAATTCCCATCGACAACCCGGCCACCCATCTGGAACTTACGATGGTGCATGAGGCGATGATTTTAGAATATTCCGGTCGCCATTTGGCGGTGATTGAAGCGGCAGCCGCCTTGAAGCTTGTTCTTTATTTTTCAGTTTTCTTATGTCTTTTTGCCCCCTGCGGCATTGTCACAAGCTTAGAGTCTGTTCCGGCGATTCTTGAAGGGTTTGTCCTTTACATGGCCAAGCTTCTGCTCGGCGGTGTCGCACTGGCGATCGGCGAAACCTGCGTCGCTAAAATGCGCGTTTTCCGCGTGGCCGAGTTTCTGGGCGCAGGCTTAGTGCTGGGACTTCTGGCCGTTCTTCTTCTGTTCGCGTCTGAGGGTGTGCGATGACCAATCTGACCTTCGACATTTCCCATTTTCTCGCTGGTGGCATGCTCGTTCTGAGCTTCGTGATTTTGTATCAGGATCGGCTCTCCAGTCTTCTGAACACTTTTGCCATGCAGGCCACGGTTCTGGCCGCTGCGGTGGCGTGGCAGGCGCAAGTCCAGCATGCGCCTCATTTGTATGTCACGGCCGTGATCGCGCTTGTCTTCAAGGCCGCTATCATTCCTGCCGCTCTGCGCCGCATTATGGTCAAATTGGGGATCCACCGCGAAATCGAACCCGTTGTCGGCGTCGGAGTCACCCTTCTGGCGGGCGTCGGCTTAGCCGCTTTATCCATCTTACTGCTCTATCCCGTGACGGCAGATGCCCAAGCCTTCACGCGTGAGGATCTGGCTTTCGCCCTTGCCGTTGTGCTGCTGGGGCTTTTGACCATGATCACGCGTCATAACGCCATCAGCCAGATCATCGGCTTTATGTCTTTAGAAAACGGCCTCGTCCTCGCGGCGACGGGCGCGAATGGCATGCCGCTTGTGGTTGAAATCAGCGTCGCGTTTTCAATTCTCATCGCCTTCCTGATCTTCGGCATTTTCGTTTTTCGCATGCGCGAGCGTTTTGACACGGTGGATATCCACGCGCTCGACCGGTTCCGTAAGGGGAGAGCATGAGTTTCGCACATCTGATTTCTGTCATCGGTGATAATGCCATCGCCGGAGTCTTGGGCATCCCGTTGATCTCCATTCTGGTGCTGGCTTTTCTGCCTAGCTATCGGGCCGCTGCCGCCCTCAACATCGCGGCCTCTTTCGGATCCTTAATTGCAGCGTTGGCGTTGTTCGGCGCCGATCCCTTCGCCAATGATTTGTTCCTGATCGACAGTTTCAACATCTATATGATCGCGCTGAACTGTTTTGTTGCGTTCACAACCAGCGTCTTCAGCGCCAGCTATATTGAGCACGAGCTGGAAACAGGGCGTCTGACGCCCCCTTTGATGCGCTTTTACCACGCCATGTATCAGGCCATGATCGGCGCGATGAATCTTGCCTTTGTGTCAAACGATGTCGGGCTCATGTGGGTGGGGGTCGAGATCGCCACGCTTGTGACCGTGATGATGGTCGGGCTTTACAGAACTCCGGCCGCGATTGAGGCCGCATGGAAATATTTTATCCTCGGCAGCGTTGGGATCGCGCTGGCCTTTTTCGGCACGATTTTGGTCTATCTGGCTGCCCAAGGCACATTGGGAGAGGGACTTCCGGCCTTGGCATGGACGCGGCTTCAGGCGGCCGCAGGGCATTTCGATCCCTCGCTTCTCAGCTTGGCTTTTGTGTTTTTCTTGGTTGGCTACGGCACCAAAGTGGGGATCGCGCCTCTGCACGCATGGTTGCCGGACGCCCATGCCGAAGGTCCGACCCCTATCTCTGCCGTTCTATCGGGGCTTTTGCTGAACGTTGCCATGTATGCGCTGTTGCGCTTTAAGATGATCCTATCGGCTAATACCGAAGCGTTGCATCCGGGCCCGATTATGATCACCATGGGGCTGGCCTCGCTATTTTTCGCAGCGTTTATGCTTTATAAGCAACAGGATATCAAACGCTTCTTCGCCTATTCTTCCATCGAGCATATGGGGATTATTACCTTTGCCTTTGGGATGGGCGGACCTTTGGCCAATCTGGCGGGACTGATGCAAATGACGATGCACAGCCTGACGAAATCCGGCATCTTTTTCACCGTTGGCCATATCGCGCAGGCCAAAAATTCTCAGCGTTTCGATGATTTGCGGGGTCTGAGCGTCAGCCACCCCCATTTAGCGTGGGGCTTGGCGATGGGAGTCATCGCTATTTGTGGGCTGCCGCCTTTCGGGGTCTTTACCAGCGAGTTTTACGTCCTGTCATCTGCCTTCGACAAAGCGCCCTTTTTAACGCTTCTTTTGGCCCTTGGCCTCCTCATCGCCTTCGGCGCGATGCTGATGCGCTTACAGGATGTCTTGTTCGGCACGCCGTCTGCGGTTAACCACCGCGACACGGCCTCCCACATTCCCCTGTTCGTGCATTTCTCGCTTGTTCTTCTGGCCGGAGTCTATCTCCCTAAGCCGCTTCTCCACTGGTTCCAGCAAACCGCCGCTTTATTGCCGTAGGGGGAAAGGTGACGACGCCTTCCCTCATCATTTTTGACTGCGATGGAGTGTTGATTGATAGCGAAGTTTTGCAGCATCAGAGTCTTGTGGATTCTCTTGCCCCCTACGGCATTCAGATGACTCTGGAGGAGGCGTTGAAACGCTATGTAGGAAGACGCGAAGAGTTCAGCAACGCCGAGGCCAAAGAACAGTACGGCATTGATCTTCCTCCCGATTTTACCAAGATAAGACGGCAAAAAAGAGACCAAGTTTTTCGCAGCAAATTAAAAGCATTGCCGGGCGTTTTTAATCTGTTAGACGAGCTTGAAAAACAAAGGATAAGAATCTGTATCGCAACAGGCGCATCGCATCCGAAACTTCAGCTTAGTCTCACCATCGTTAATTTATGGGATCGTTTCGCGCCGCATCTTTTTAGTTCGACTCAAGTTGCCAACGGCAAGCCGGCGCCGGATATTTTCCTCTTTGCCGCCGCGCACATGCAAACACCCCCCGAAGAATGTCTTGTGATCGAGGATAGCATCCCCGGCATTCAGGCCGCGCGTGCGGCTGGGATGCGCGTTTTCGGCTTTACAGGGGGCACGCATTGCCGCAACGGACACGCCGAAACGCTTTTGCAGCATGGCGCTGAAAAAGTTTTTGGGCATATGAACGAGATCACTGCCGCACTTTCCACCTGAAAGTTTCTGAAACCGTTTGGTTCAGCTAAACAAAACGACCCGCGCGATCCTTTAGCTAAACCCATAAAACTTCAATTCCGTGCAAAACACGCGCTCAGCGAAGCTGATGCGCCTTTTGCGCGGATAAAACGTTCGGGGCCCGAAGGGGCCCGAGTATACAGAGCGGAGAAAAAATTGGAGCGGGCGAAGGGGTTCGAACCCTCGACCCCGACCTTGGCAAGGTCGTGCTCTACCACTGAGCTACGCCCGCATCCAAAAAGCGCCTCTTCAAGAGGACGCCGGATAGTACAAATCCCTAACAAGATTGCAAGCAGGAAAATAAAAAAGATTCGCGGCGCGTTTTGCGCTTGCTTTATCTCGACAGTTTGCCACAAAGACCCGTGACAAAGATCTTCAAAGACGGCCCCTCCCCCCACCCAGTGAAAGGTAGCCTTATGTCCGTCCTCATCAACAAAAACACCAAAGCCATCTGTCAGGGCTTTACCGGCTCGCAGGGAACGTTTCACTCCCAACAGGCCATTGCCTATGGCACGCAGATGGTGGGTGGCGTAACGCCAGGGAAGGGCGGCACGACTCATTTGGATTTACCTGTGTTCAATACGGTGCAAGAGGCCAAAGACAAAACAGGCGCGGATGCCTCTGTGATCTATGTCCCGCCGCCCTTCGCGGCCGACGCCATTTTGGAAGCCGCCGATGCCAAGATTCCTCTGATTGTTTGCATCACCGAAGGAATCCCTGTTTTGGATATGGTTCGCGTGAAGCGCGCGATTCAGGGCTCAGCCTCTCGTCTGATTGGGCCAAACTGCCCGGGAATCATCACGCCCGGAGAATGCAAAATCGGCATCATGCCCGGCCACATCCATAAGCGCGGGAAAATCGCGATCGTCTCGCGTTCGGGCACTCTGACCTACGAAGCCGTAGCGCAAACAACCGCCGCAGGGCTGGGACAAACCACCTGCATCGGCATCGGCGGCGATCCCGTGAACGGAACGAATTTCATCGATTGTTTGGATTTGTTCCTAAAGGACGATGAAACCAAAGGAATCATCATGATCGGCGAAATCGGCGGCAGCGCGGAAGAAGAAGCCGCCGCTTTCTATAAAGCCGCCACTCATAAAAAACCCATTGTCGGCTTCATCGCGGGAGTCACAGCCCCTCCGGGCCGCCGCATGGGCCATGCCGGAGCGATCATCTCAGGCGGCAAAGGGACGGCTGCCGATAAAATCGCGGCGATGAAAGACTCCGGATTCTTTGTTTCAGAAAGCCCAGCTTCTTTGGGAACGACCATGCTTCGGGCGATGGCTGCATAGAACTGACTCAAAGCAAAAACGGCCCCCCCCCCATGTCCCACGCTTCTCCCTGTATTGCGCTTGCCTCCGGTGGATCGGGGGGGCATGTCTTTCCGGCCGAGGCGCTCGCGCGGGAGCTGCTCGGCCGCGGCTTGAAAGTCGTTCTGATCACCGATCAGCGCGGCGCGCGGTTTGGCGAGGATGTTCCCGTCCCCGTCGCCCGCATTCGCGCCAGCAAGATGGGGCAAGGGCTGATCGGCAAAGCGCGCAGCTTTCTGGAAATGGGGATCGGCTTTCTTCAGGCCTTCCGTGTGTTGAAAAAGCTGCGTCCGTCGGTTGTGATCGGCTTTGGCGGCTATCCCTCGATTCCAACTCTTTATGCCGCCGCGCAGCTTGGGATTCCGATTATTTTGCATGAACAAAATGCCGTTCTTGGCCGCGCCAACCGCGCGATGGCCGACAAAGCGCGGGTGATTGCCACGGGCTTTCCGCATGTCGTGGGTGTTGCGGGTGCGTTGAAATCTCGGTTGGTTCACACCGGCAATCCCGTACGCGCCGCCTTTATCGCCCTGCGCGGCACGCCCTATCTCGCGCCGACACCCGAGGGGCCTATCCGGCTGCTTGTGCTGGGCGGCAGCCAAGGCGCGCGGGTCTTCAGCTCAGTCGTCCCGCAAGCTCTGGCTCTTTTACCCGACCCCGTCCGCCGCCGGATTGTGATCGCACAGCAATGCCGGAAAGAGACGTTGGATGAGGCGCGGGCGGCCTTTGCCGCTGCGGGAATGGAGGCCGAGCTTGCCTCTTTCTTTACCGATGTGCCGGAACGAATGGGGGCCGCGCATTTGGTCATCGGCCGTGCGGGAGCCTCGACCTTGGCGGAGCTGACAACCGTCGGCCGCCCATCGATTCTCGTCCCGTTCCCCCACGGTCATGCGGGCGAACAAACTGCGAACGCCGAATCGCTGGCCGAGGCGGGGGGCGCGTGGTTGATCCCCGAACAGGCCTTTACGCCGGACTCTCTGGCTGTGCGACTCGAATCCTTGATCGCGATGCCCGACGCCCTCTCTCAAACGGCAGCCGCCGCACGAGCATGGGGCAAAATCTCAGCAGCCGACGCGCTGGCCGATGTCGTGGCACAGGTCGTTCAGGAAGGAAGACCTGCAGGAGGGTGAAATTTTTGGGATAGAGGTGCCGCAATTCTAAAAGTAAAGAGAACCCAACGCGCCGAAGAGCTGGCGGAATTCCCTCCCCTGCGGGCCTTGACGCGTAGCGTCGAGGCCGCAGGCTGGTGGGAGGGGATTCTACGGCTCTTCCAGCATTCGATTTCTTTATGCTTTGAAAGAAAAAGAAAAAGAAAAAGACAAAGCAATTCAATCTGGTTATAATTTATGACGCAGTAAGATTAAGGGGCTGCGGTTTGTGGTCTCTTGAGCACCTGTTGTATCTGCCTCGTCACGCATGCCCCTACTTGCTTATCTTCTGAAGACATACCTTTTAGAGATTTGCTGGCACCGAGAAGAAGAGGTTGGCCCGTTCTGTTTGCGTCCTCAATAGATTGTATATCCGCATAATACGTCCGTGTCGTGCCATCTGGTTTCTGAACTGCTATCTCCATGCCTTGGGCACCTGGCGTTCCCCCATTCACCATTCCCTTTATTTTCACAGAGTTACAATCCACAGCCTCTTCCGGTTGTGGTGCTTTTTCCCCAAGTCTGAGCCCCTTCCTGACTATGTTGCCAATGCCTGAAAGATTGGGGAGAACAGTTGAATCCCAAAAAAGTTTCTCAGCAGGAAACTGCGTGTTGAAGGTAGGACAAGTCTCAGGATCCTCTGATTTGAAATCTTTGTCCGTTAAGGTGCTGGGAAGAATAACGGTGAAGTTTACAGGTTTATTGGGATCTCTCCAAACAGCCTCAAGATCTTTAGGGGATAAGTGGAGAAAAATATGTTGTGGTGGAAAACCTAAACCATGGTCTCGACCCGAAACGTCAAGGATATATCCACCTTTCTTGCCGTCAAAGGGCCGCATTGTGAGGGTCCCGCCCGAAAAGGATCCCCTGATCACAGAGATTGTCCTGCCTGCACCCTGATTAGAAGGGGTAGTTTGGGCGGCATCCTGAGACGCATCTCTTTGGCCAAGACCCAAAGCGTCCCTTACCGCGTGGACAATCGCAGGGAAATTTTCTTGAGGGCTCACTGCTGCTTTGTAAAAAGCGCTATTGGGATCCCCTGATGGAATAAGGATCAAACGATTGTTGGAATGAGCTTGAACATTCGCGATATCTTCAGGATGAACAAGAAACTGAACCTGCTCTCCTTGTCTTTTGACCTGCAACAGAAACAACATACCCGCCCTTTTCGGCAGGATTTTCCTGCATGCTTATAGTCCCACCCGCGAAACTGCCGATTTCTCCGTTTACGGATTGGACTGCGGAACTCTCTACAGCTTGGCCAGCACCATCTAGTGCTTCATCACCGTAAGCCGCCCCCACACCAACCATGGCAAGCAGCGCAGCCGCCGCAGCGGCGGAAAGGCCTGACTTCTTTTGTGTTTCAGTTCCCATATCTGCCCCCTCATCTACGCATTGCTCTGATTGAGCAAGACTATCATACCCCTATATATATTAACAAATAGTTTCTTACCCTCAGCGCGATTCCGTAAAATCACAAAAGGCGCAAAAAAACAACCTTTTGGGAAGGTCGCTTATAAAATTGGTAGCAGCGGAGGGTATTTAACAGCGCGAATTTCTTTTATTTATCCGATGAGTTAGCTGTGATGGGGTGCTATTATTACCCCTATAATTACCCCTACTTACGTCTGACTCGGGACGAATGCCCACGGATGCGGGCGAACCAACCGCCTACATTATAGCCTGATTTGCACCACGCACCAAGATGAACGCTATGGCCGCGCCGCCCGTACTTTGCCCCACCACGTTGCCGCCTCGTGCGCCCCAGCCCTTGCCCCGCGAACCGCCCCAGCCGCAAAAAAGGGGCTACTCTCCCAAAGGAGGGGGCGAGAGGTAGGCGAGACACCCGGCCGGCTCAAAGTGAAGTGCAACTTGCTAAGGAGGCATGAGGGAATAAGTGAATCTATTTTGCCGCAGGTTTTAGAAAAGAACAATGTGGAAACATTTTGAGGATTCACGGCGAGAAATAGGCGGCTTAGAATCGAGGGATGAA
>CAIJXG010000130.1 GCA_903824505.1 uncultured Pseudomonadota bacterium
CTCAACGCTATCGCCGCCAAGCTCAACTCACGCCCCAGAAAGAAACTAAAATTCCTGACCCCTGAGGAGGTTTACTTCGCTTCAGCCCCATGCCAAAACCTTGAAACTAAAGTTGCACTTCAAATTTGAATCCACCCAGCATAAAAATCTAGGGGTCTGTCTCGACAAGCGCGCGTCTTGAGCTTATCTAGAGAGACCAGTCCCTCTTTCCTCAGCGGCTTTTTCTCATGGTTTCTCGTCGGTTTATGGTTGGCCTTTATGTGACCGCGCTGGTCGCACTGGCCGATCAACTCAGCAAATGGTTTGTGCTGCGCCATATGGGCGATGTTGAAAAAACGCAAGCCGTCACCTCTTGGTTTAATCTAGTTCTCGTCTGGAATAAGGGGGTCACCTTTGGCCTTTTGAACCATACGGGGCATGCGGCAATGCTCTGGATCCTGATTGGCGTTGCGGTTGCCATTCTTTTGCTTTTAGGCCGCTGGCTCTATCGCACAGAGTCCTTGCTTGTTGCTGTGGCGCTGGGCGGCATCATGGGCGGCGCGGTGGGCAATGTTGCGGATCGCCTCCGCCACGGCGCGGTTGTCGATTTTTTGGATTTTCACTACCAATCTTGGCACTGGTACGCTTTTAATGTCGGCGACGCCGCGATTGTAGCAGGCGTCGCGCTTTTGCTGCTTGATGGAGTCGTTCGGGGAAAATAGGACGCCTGCTTTTACAGAAACCGGCACCTGTGTATTAAAGTGCTGCCCCGTTTTAAAAACCTCTGTCATGGAACTCTCATGCGAAAAATTGCTTTATGACCTCTTTGGACAGCCGCATCGTTGAAATTGTGAGGCGCATGGAGGTGCTGGATCGTGAACGGCTTGAACTGGCTGCCTTTGCAACAACGTGCCGTGCCAAGAATGTTCCGGTTGCTGTCGAACGTTCACGTTCTGGAAATGGTGCACATGAGGTGAAGCGGTAACGCGCTGATTTGTTCTGACATCCGATCCGACCTTGCAAAAGGACGGACGCCTCTGATTCTGACGGAGCGCACGGAACATGCGCGGTGCCTTGCCGAAAGGCTTAGCAAGGATTGTCCGAATGTGATCCTTCTATATGGCGGCTTGAAAGATAAAGAGCGCAAGCAAGCCCTGCAGCACCTCGCCGAGATTCCTGAAACGGAATAGCGCGCCATTGTGCCGATGAATGACGAGGTTCACGCATCCCTGTTAAAAGCGCGAGAATTGGCGCAGTCCGACCATGTGATCGAGTTTAACGGTAAGCCCTTAAAGTCGGTCAAAAAGGCCTTTGAGCGTCTTTGCAAAGCCTGCAACATCAAAGCCAGCCCCCATGTCCTCCGTCATACGGCAGCGACATGGCTGGTTATGGATGGAGTGCCGTTACGGGAAGTCGCCCGCTTGCTCGGAAACAGTGAAGCAATGGTCGAAAGAGTTTATGGCAAACACGCGCCAGATTATCTGCGGCGGGCAGTCAATGCATTGGACTTCAAACCGAAGCCCCCTTCATTGCAGCCATAGTAATTTTTGGTGAGGCGATGGATTAATCATCTTTTGCGGGAATGGTACTGTTCGTATAGATTAGTTCATCGTCTCAACTATTTGCCATGTAAGTACGATGACGCAAAACAAAGAATGTCCAGTATGCAAGTCCTCCGCCACCCTACAACAAGGAGGTGGTAGGGACGGTTATTGGGACAAGGTTATGTGTCCTCGGTGCGGGCTTTACTGCATTGCTGATGCAGATAGTTTGCAAACGGCATTGCTTTTGGATGAATTTGGTATTGCCAATACTAGGAATAACCTACAGTCATCGAAGGTTTTGCAGAAATTGTGCAGAGCTATAGCGCAATCTGCGTATGCATCAAAATCAAAGAAAAATACGAATGAATGTCGTGCCATCATTAGCCATGTATTAAACAAGGCTTCGCCCGTGAATAGATTGTTAGGGCTTCAAGATTTTACACAAATTCTCCGATCTACATATCTTCCCTCTCCATCCGAACAGGCAGACAACCTCATTAAGATTTTCGGTGAAAAGCTGTCGAGTATGGGCGACACCTACTCTGTATCAAAAGATGGCGACGAAATCAGATGGTTGGGCGCACGCGTTGGAACAAGAATCGGTTCTGAATGGCACGACTATTACGCGCTGGTTGTGGCCTTAGAGTTACAAGGGCTGATCGTCATAAATTGGGATCAGAGCAACACAGCGGGTGGAAAGAAGATTATATCGAGCATCTCTCTGACGCTACAGGGGTGGAATAAGTGTGAAGAGTTGAAAAAGTTAAGCAGAGAAAGCAAGTCGGCTTTCGTTGCTATGAAATTTAAGAGGAAGGACGACACAAAAACAGACTATTTCTTTCAGGATACGTTGCTGCCAACGCATCTTATCCCTGCCATTCAGGAAACAGGGTTCAAGCTTAGCAATCCCCTTGCGGATGAACCAAGAGCAGGGAATATTCATGCGCGGCTTGAGGTTGAGATCAGAAATGCTCGCTTCGTCGTCGCAGAACTGTCTCATCATAACAATGGGGCTTATTGGGAGGCTGGTTTTGCAAAGGGACTCTCTAAGCCCGTTATCTATATGTTCAACAAAGAAATCGCGGGGCATGATTCTCCCCCGCATTTTGATGTTGGATCGGATCACATTATCTTCTGGGATAAAAAATCCCCAGAACAAGCTGCACAAGAGCTAAAAGACATCATTCGCAACACTCTTTTTGGTGAAGCAATACAAGGTTGATTGTATCAGGTTCAGGCCACCCATGACCCGCAGAAGCCAAGCCTGTTACAGCTGTAACAGGCTTGGAAAACTCAGAAATCACTAACCCATTGAAATAATGGTGCTGCCGATAGGAATTGAACCTACGACCCCGTCCTTACCAAGGACGTGCTCTACCCCTGAGCTACGGCAGCAATCGACATATGGCGTCCAAAAAGAATTTACCGTCCAATCCTAAAGATTGTTTGGGAATTTGGGTGCTTTCTGCCATAGGTTTTCCGAAGATGCAACACGGCTGGCAATTCTAAAAGTAGAGAGAGATGAACATGACGAAGGGGAGGGGATTCTACCGCTCTTTCCGTATAGCAATTCTCTTTTCCCATACTTTTAGAATTGCTGATCGCCGCGCGCCGAACTTTCGTTCTGAATCGCGCGGTGCTAGTGTCTGGTTTGTTAGATTCTTCACTCCTCACGGCTGCCCTCCATGACCTCCTTTCCGCTTTTGTCTTTGGTTACCTTTCTGCCTTTGTTGGGCGCGGCTCTGATTATCCTTTTTGTACGGCAGGATGACGAGATCCATGGCTCGCGCAGCGCGCAAGTCATTGCGCTCGGAATGTCGTTAGCCGTTTTTGCGCTCTCGCTGGCCGTTGTGTGGGGGTTCGACCCGTCCAATACGGGTTTTCAGTTTGTCGAGCGGCATAGCTGGATCCCCGCCTATCACATTGATTACATCAAGGGCGTCGATGGGCTGTCGGTTTGGTTCGTGATGCTGTCGGCCTTTTTAACTCCGTCCTGCATTTTGGCGGCCCGCGTAACAGCCAAGAAGCGCGGCAAAGAATTCATGTGCGCGATTTTGCTATTGGAAAGCATGATGATCGGCGTGTTTACCTCGCTGGATTTTGTTTTGTTCTATCTGTTCTTCGAAGGGATTCTGATCCCGATGTTCCTTATTATCGGGGTTTGGGGCGGCGAAAAACGAGTCTATGCCGCCTATAAATTCTTTCTTTATACGCTGTTGGGGTCTGTCTTGATGTTGGTCGCCATTTTTGTGATGGCGGTTAAAATGGGCACGACCGATATGACGGCGATGATCGGCCATCAATTCCCGAAAGAGATTGCCGTCTGGCTGTGGCTGGCCTTCTTTTCCTCTTTCGCGGTCAAAACGCCTTTATGGCCCTTTCATACATGGCTGCCTTACGCGCATGTGGAGGCCTCGACGGCAGGATCCGTGGTCTTGTCCGGCGTGTTGTTGAAAATGGGGACCTATGGGTTTTTGCGAGTCTCGGTCCAGATGTTTCCAGAAATCAGCCAGCATTTTGCGCCGCTGATGATCGCGTTGAGCCTCATTGGGATTATCTATACCTCTCTGGTCGCCATGGCGCAGAACGACATGAAGAAAATCATCGCCTATATGTCGGTCGCGCATATGGCCTATGTGACTTTGGGGATTTTCTCGTTCAACGATCAGGGATTCGATGGCGCGATGATGGTCATGCTCTCGCATACCTTTGTTTCAGCCGCCTTGTTCCTGTGCGTGGGCGTTGGCTATGACCGAATCCATACCCGCCAAATCGCCCGTTACGGCGGTATGGCCACGAATATGCCCATGTACGCGTTTGTGTTCATGATTTTTATGCTGGCCTCTATCGCTGTGCCCGGAACATCCGGCTTTGTGGGTGAGTTCCTGAGCATGCAGGGCGCCTTCCAAGTGAACAGCGCGTACGGCGTGGTGTCAGCAGTCGGGATGGTGCTGGTAGCAGTCTATATGCTGGTTCTCTACCGCCGCTTGTTCTACGGGCCTTTACGATCCGAGGAAGTGCGGCAGATGAAAGATCTCGATGCGCGAGAAATCGCTACCTTTGTGCCTTTGCTGGTGCTGGTGATCTGGATCGGCATCTACCCCAACACCTTCCGCAACGTCTATGCGCCGACTTTGTCCAAGATCCTGAGCGATTATCAGACACGGGTGGAGAAGTTGTAAGACTCCTTACCTTCTGTTGTCTGGTTCTTTTCTGCCTCTGGACGGCACAGGCCCGTGCGCAGCCTTTGCCAACATTGGATCAAATTCGAGATACGCAGGATGCCCCTCTCCATATTTAGCCGACTGGCCAAAGAGAGCGGCTCGAGCCGATGCAAGGAGACGTTCAAGAGGGGATGGCCAGATATTATCACCCAAATGGCCAGCTTTACGGCACGATCCAATGGGTGCATGGCCGCAAAATGGGGGGGTATCTTTTGTATCGGGAGGATGGCACTCAAGAGCAATACCTCTCTTATGCCGACGGCCAATTGGATGGGCTTGCTGCATGGATGAATGAAGAGGGTGGCCCTAAATTTTAACCTCTCCAAGTCGTTGAAGAAAATTTAGGACCTTCGGCGGCATAATACCCCCGCGGCTTTTCCTTGACCCGCCGGCTCTTTTGTGACGGAATGCGCGGCATGAAGACGCGCTTTCTTTTACTCCTTGGCAGTGTTTTGACCCTTGCTGCATGCGAGCCGACCTTGGCGGTGCGCGGCACGCCGGTCGATCCGGACGCGCTCGCCCATGTGACCGTCGGCGAAACGACGCGCGAAGGGGTTGTCACGTTGCTGGGCACGCCGACTTCTATCAGCACGGTGGATGAAAAGACGTGGTATTATATCAGCCGCCAGACCCAGCAATATGCCTTCCTCGCACCTGAGACCCTCTTGCAACAGCTGGTTGAAGTAGATTTTGATGAAAAGGGAATTGTCACGGCGGCGCGGAGTCTCGATCCCTCGCGGGCAAGCGATATCGATCCCGTTGCGCGCGCAACCCCTACCTATGGGCGGGAATATACTTTTATTCAGGAATTGCTGGGGGATTTGGCGCATCCAATGCCAAGCCTGAAGAGCCAGAAGCAGAGTCAGCCCGGCTCATAACCCGCTCGACCTTCATGCGTTTCAGCGCTTTGCGCAAATCTTGGCGAATTGAGTCAAAGGGGTAGGTAGGGGTTGAGGCCCGCGCTACCAACACATAGTCGCGGGGAAGCGCGTGCGGCATGATTTCAACCGCTAAGGCGCGAAGCCGCCTTTTAGCGCGGTTGCGTGTGACCGCATTGCCGATCTTGCGTGTGGCGGTCAGACCATAACGGACAGGGTGGGGGGCTGAAGGCGGTTCCCCGATTTGAAGGATAAAAGCGGGGGAAACCCAACGCACACCGGTGGCGGCAACGGCAAGGAATTCCGATCTTTTTCTCAATTTTTTCAGCACAAGAACCTCCCCCGCAGGGCGGGAACGGATCTAGGCGGAAAGAACCTTGCGGCCTTGCGCGCGCCGACGCGACAAAACTTTGCGGCCGCCCTTAGTCGCCATGCGCGCACGAAAACCGTGGCGGCGCTTACGAACCAGTTTGCTGGGTTGATAGGTGCGTTTCATGTTCCATCCTCTTTAAAGAGCGCTCCTTATAAAAGTCCCGCCCCCTCCTGTCAACGAATGATATTTCCCATCTATCGGCAAGAAACTGACAGAGGAAGCCTATGCCGCGCTTCCCCGATCAAACAGCTGTCCGGGCTTGCATCAGCTCGACCAGACCCTGCCAGCGGTGGGAGGAGAGAAGCTGCGCATAGACAAGCCCCAGCCAGCCTTTTTTGCGCCATTGGAGAATCACGCTGTCGGGCAGCTCGTCAAACTTTTTTGGATCGATGACTAAAAAGCCGCTGAGCTGCATCTGGGATCCGCCCGCGCCTGTCGCGACTTCGGCGTTGTTGGGGACAAGCAGATCATGCGCCTTCAGCGCCTTGACGAATTCATCCGTCGCTTCCCCTTGTTGACGCAAGGCCGCGCAGAATTCCATCGCGCTTTTCGTAAAATCGCTCGGTTCTTCCCCGCTGAAAAGCGGAAATTCGCCCGTCTCGGCGATCAAATTGCAGCCTTCATCCACGCACAGGACGAATTGCTTGTTGTCCGGATCATCCATCAGGATAAAGGGATAGCGCCGCACATAAGCAGGCAGATAGGTGCCGGCGACCCACACCTGATCCTTGCCGACAAACAAATTCTCATCATTCTTCAAACCAACCACGGCCGCCGGAACAGGCAAAGGCCCATCCGCGAAAACAATCGGGTAATAGGCCGCCGCCATCGGAAATTCATCGACCAACAAGGGAATCGCGTTGGTCTTAGCCGCAAAGCTGAAATTCGTGGGACGATTCATGCCCATTTTCGCATCACGCACGCGATCCAAGGGGCGCGGCGCGGTATAAAACATGGGCATTTGAGCTTCGGGTGCGGTCGGATTGGGCTGGGATGTCATGGGCGATCCTAAAAAACGAGAAGGGAACTTGGAAAGATATAAGGTTTGCGCGCTCAAACGGCAAACATTCTTTTGCACGGACTTTGGCCGGCTGATACGCTGCGTCCTATGCGTATCCTTTTTATCACAGCGAACCGAGTCGGCGATGCCGTTCTTACAACCGGCCTTTTAAGCTGGCTTGAGAAAACATACCCTCAGGCTCGCTTTACAATCGCCTGCGGCCCCTACGGGGCTGATCTTTTCCGCGCGGTGCCCCGTCTGGACAAACAGATTATCCTGCATAAGCAGCGCTATCGCCTTCATTGGGCCGCCCTGTGGCAAGAGACGGTAGGCACGCGGTGGGATTTGATCGTCGATCTACGCAACAGCATTGTCTCACGGCTTCTGTGGGCGAAACGCCGCGCGATTCTTAAGCGTGCCCCGGGAGATCATAAAGTCGTCGAAAACGGAAAAGTCTTGGGTCTGTCTCCGCCGCCGGATCCCTTTATCTGGGTAACGCCGGAGGCTGAACAACAGGCCGCCTCTCTTGTGCCCACGGACAGGCCTGTGCTAGCCCTCGCGCCCGCGGCCAATTGGCCGTTGAAACAATGGCCTCTTTCGTCCTTCGCGGCGCTGGTGGAGCGTTTGATCCAAACAGAAAGCCTGCGCGACGCGGTTGTTTTGATTCTCGCCGATGGGCGGGAGCGCGAGCAAATCACCCCTTTATTGCAAGCTGTGCCCGAGGCTCGGCGGATCGAGATTATCGGCTATGATTTGCAAGTAGCGGCCGCTTGCCTGAAACGGGCGCGGCTTTTTGTCGGCAATGATTCGGGGCTGATGCATCTGTCTGCTGCCACGGGGGTTCCGACGCTCGGTCTCTTTGGCCCGGGCTTTCCCGACATTTACGGCCCATGGGGCCCGAGTTGCGCCTTTGTCCGTACGCCCGAAAGCCGCGATGCCCTGTTGGCAACCCTTACCCCAGAGACAAAAACCCTGATGGGCAGTTTGACGGTCGAGGCGGTTTTTGACGCGGCCTGTCGGCTGCTGACGCGGGGGCCGGCATAAGGACGGTTTTTTTGCGGCGCACCGCGCCGTTTCAGTGAATTTTCCCGAGAAGGGCTGAAAGTATTTCCCAAAAACCCCAGAAATGTGGTAAGATGCCTTTGTTGGGTATGTTTAACCCTTTGAAGGGGAGGTTGAGATGTGGGGACCTGCTGCTGTTGCGTTGGCTGTGGCCTTTGGACTTACGGCGTGTGGCCTTACCGGCCGCGGTCCATTTCAGGGGGGATTTGGCCCGATGGGGGGGGCTATCCCGGAAATCAGAATGCATGGCGTGTTGCTCCCCAACCTCAGGGCCAAGTTCGGCTGGATCCTAACAGATATAGTTTCGAGACTGCACGCTGGGTTACAGAACAAAATCAGTCGCCCTATCTTGAAATCCATCTTCAAAGATCGAACAAGACATCCTTTACGATTCGTGGGGTTCCAAACCCCAAAAAGAACGGATGCATAGAATTTTTTGATGCTGGTGGAGGCCCTTTGGACCCGGATGTCCAGCGGTGGTTGGGAGGTGGAAACGCAGGGGAAAAGTCGCGTGGAAGTTACGTTGCGCAGAAGGCTAGAGCTGCTGCACAATCCCCCACTCAGTATCGCCAAGCGATGCCATCTGCGGGCGAAAAAGCTGCTCCTGTCCCCACCGATCAAAAGACAAAACCAAAAAAACCCCTCTCAGTACCAATAACAAGCGGAGCTGTAGTCGCACCGCGATAATCTCAGCCACACCCTTGAACCCCGCCCTATTCCCCCCTAGAGTGGCGTGGCTTTAAAAACCAACCTTGGACTCCCTTATGCGTGCGGAAACTCTTTCGACCCTAGCAGCCATCGAGAAATCGTTGGATCTGCTGAGGAGGCATCTTTGACTATGACACGGCCTGCGCCCGTCTAGACGAATTAAACGCCTTCGCCGAGGATCCCAATTTGTGGAACGACTCGGCCAATGCGCAGAAGATCATGCGCGAGCGGACTCATTTGGATCAGGCCTTAGGGGGGTATCGCGCGATGGCGCGGTCTTTGTCCGAAACCATCGAGCTGATTCAGATGGCCGAGGCGGAAGGCGATGCCGCCATGGTCGCCGAGGCGGAGGCTTCTCTGCAAACGCTGAAAGAAACCGCCGCACAGCGCGAGCTGGAAAGCCTATTGTCGGGCGAAGCGGATTCCAATGATTGCTATCTGGAAGTCAATGCGGGCGCGGGCGGGACCGAGGCCCAAGATTGGACCGAGATGCTGCTCCGCATGTATGTCCGCTGGGCGGAAAAGCGTGGCTATAAAGTGGCGATGTTGGACGAAAGCGCGGGCGAGGAAGCGGGGATCAAATCCGCGACCATTCAAATTTCCGGCCTCAACGCGTATGGCTGGCTGAAGACGGAATCCGGCGTGCATCGTCTGGTACGCATCAGCCCCTATGATTCCAATGCGCGGCGGCATACCAGTTTTTGCAGCGCCTCCGTCACGCCCGTGATTGACGATACGGTGCCGATCGAAATTTTGGAAAAAGATCTCAAAATCGACGTGTATCGCGCCTCAGGCGCGGGGGGGCAGCATGTCAACAAGACCGAAAGCGCGGTGCGGTTCACCCATATCCCGACGGGGCTTGTCGTCGCGTGTCAACAAGAACGCTCGCAACATAAAAACCGCGCTAAGGCGATGGAGATGCTCCGCGCCAAAATCTATGAAATGGAGCTGAAAAAGCGTGAATCTGCGGCGGCTGATCTTGAGGCGTTGAAAAGCGACATCGCTTGGGGGCATCAAATTCGGTCTTATGTTCTGCAGCCCTATCAGATGGTCAAAGACGCGCGGACAGGCGCGGAAACCAGCCAGACTCAGGCTGTTCTCGACGGCGACATCGATCTGTTCCTTCAAGCCTCTCTTGCCAGCCGGATTAAAGGGCATGGAGAGGCAGAGACGCGTTAAAGCCCAAAAAGTGTTATGATTCCACATCACGCGTTCTATCTCTGCTCTTTCTCATAGTACCGGACTCATTTTTTAACATTCAGCAATACCAATATGTTAACGCTCGTTCCGGGTAATATTAAACGGGCGAGTGTGGTTATTATTTTGGGGAGGCTTGAATTTGAGAACAATCGGCGCAGGTAATCGAGGCC
>CAIJXG010000131.1 GCA_903824505.1 uncultured Pseudomonadota bacterium
CTCAACGCTATCGCCGCCAAGCTCAACTCACGCCCCAGAAAGAAACTAAAATTCCTGACCCCTGAGGAGGTTTACTTCGCTTCAGCCCCATGCCAAAACCTTGAAACTAAAGTTGCACTTCAAATTTGAATCCACCCAGCAAAGAAAAACGCAACATCGGCGAACTATGGGAAGAACGCAGCCCCGATAAAAAAGCCTTGTTCCTTATGGCTGTGAAGGAAGACGCGCAAGGGCGCAGCGTGTATCAGCAGATCGAGGCAAAGATTGGCAAATAAAAACACATCTTCTGAATTATTGGATTGCTCAGACACTCCACAAACCAATCCAGAGCAGGATTTATATGGCTATGCGCCATTCGCAAAGCGTATAGCTGAGGCTATACACCAAACACCTTGCCCCCAAGGTCTGGTTATAGGGATCAATGGAGCTTGGGGTTCTGGAAAAACTTCCGCGTTAAATTTTGTAAAATACTACTTAGATGCTTTGCCTAAGAAGGAAAGGCCTATCGTTATTGAGTTTAACCCGTGGTGGTTTGAGGGACACGAACAGCTTGCAGCACAATTTCTTTCTCAATTTCGTTCAAAGTTGCCGCATGAAAATGAGGCTCTTCGCGCCATAGGCGATACCATTGCTGATTATTCTGAGGCTATTGGGGCGGCTTACGCCTTTTTTTATACCGTGCCGCTGTTGGGCAAGCTTGCCTTTCTTCTAAAATTTCTAAAAAGAAAACCTAAAAATGTTCCTGCCTTGAAAGCAGAAATCAGCAAAGCACTCAAGGAAAGCGGCACACGATTTCTTTTCATCATTGACGATGTAGATCGTCTAACCCCAGACGAAATGCGCGAACTATTTAAGGTTGTTAAAGCACTTGGGGATTTCCCAAACGTCATTTACTTACTCGCGTTCGACCATAATGTTGTCGTGAATGGACTGAGTAGATCTTTAGAAATTGACGGGGCTGCATACTTGGAAAAGATCATTCAGGCTGGCTTTTCTATGCCAAGCGTTGATCGTGGTCTTATACAGACACAGCTTTTCCAGAAACTCGATTTTCTACTAAAAGGATTGGGCAGTCCGTCATTTGATGAAACATATTGGGGCAATGTTTTTGTCGAAGGAATTGCCCCATTCTTGCAGAAACCTCGTGATGTTACTCGGCTGGCAAATATTTTATCCGTAACTTTCCCTGCGGTTTGCGGTGAAGTCAATTTTGTGGATTTCATAGCCATAGAAAGCCTTCGACTCTTTTTGCCAAAGGTCTATGAAATCATTCGAGATAACCCAGATCAATTTGCAGGACATACCGCCGAAAGATCAAACTCTGATAGCCGCGAAGCTACACAGGCTTTTCACCGTCAATGGATAAACGAAATTCCAGAAAAAAACCAAGCTAGCGTACGCTCAATGATGGAGCGTTTATTCCCTAAAATCAGTCGCATGGGTTACAGGGCGGAATGGCTTTCATCTTGGAGAAAAGAAAGGCGCATATGCCATCCAGATGTTTTCCCCATTTATTTTGAATTTAATGTCTCTTCGCAGCGATTAAGCAAAGAAGAGATAGGTGAATTAATTAGCAAGGCTGATGACAGCGAGGCAATTGAGAAGATTTTATTGAATGCCGTTAATATCAAGAGGCCGGATGGTTCATCCAAAGCAAAGGAATATCTTGAGCAAGTGCTTGATTACGATAAGGAGATTACTTCCCCTAAAGCAACCGCATTTGTGTATGTGCTTGGTAAAATCGGGGATCAGCTAATTATTGATGCTGATGAAATTGGCGGTTTCTCCGCCATTGGTATCACTTGGCGACTACTTTGGGTTTTGCTGCATGCGCTTGATAAGATTGATGAAGCCAAACGGACGGAAGCCGTTGTTGACGCTTTTCGTGCTGGTTCTTCCATTGCTTTATTGTGTTGCGTAATAACTGAAATTGAGAAGTGTCAAGAAAAGCAAGTGGAACACGGAAATAGTGCAATTTTTGCCAAGATGCCGCTTGAGGTAGTTTCCACACTTAAAGAAATTGCGACACAACGAATTCGCCAGTTTGCAGCAGACTTGAGTTTATTAAAGACACCTGAGCTGCCCTCTGTTCTATTACGATGGAAAGACTGGCATGGAATTGAAGAGCCTACAAAGTGGGTGACAGGCTGCCTCGATAGCTCCGATCATCTTTTTTCTTTGCTGTACACTTTCATCGGGCGCACAAAATCCCAGTCGATGGGGGATGCTGTCGGAAAAATTAAGTTTACGCTTAATCTCAAGCTTTTATCTGAATTTGTCAGTCTGGACTTAATCAATACCGCTCTCACCCCATCTGTAGAGGGACAAAATCTTACGGACGAGCAGAAACTTGTAATCACAACCTTCACAAGAGAATACGGCCTTATAAAACAAGGCACTGACCCCAATAGCCCAAGGGCAATGTTGGAGCCATACTAATAGAAAATGGCACAGGCTATAAAGCCCATGCCATTGCCTAATTCCTGCATTTTTTTGAGTTTGAGGGAGACAACACGGCCAAAAGTGTAAACTATAGGCCGTGTCTCCTTACCCCCATCACAAGATCCCCCCTTTTTCACAAAAAAGCCTTTCTTTCGCCGTGCGCGCGCCTTGGGAATGGGGTATCAAGAAACCAGACAAAGAAAAGGATCCCTTATGCCCCATATCGCGTTAGTCGATGACGACCTGAACATCGTGACTTCCGTTCAAATGGCGCTTGAAGCCGAAGGGTTTGAGGTTCGCACCTATCCCGACGGGGACGAAGCGCTGCGCGGTCTTTCTCAGCGTCCGGCGGATCTTGCTATTCTGGACATCAAGATGCCCCGTCTGAATGGGATGGAGCTCTTGCAGCGTCTGCGCCAGCACAGCGCGACGGCGACGATGCCCGTGATCTTTTTGACCTCGAAAGACGAGGAGGTGGATGAAATTATGGGTCTGCGCCTTGGCGCGGATGATTATATCAAAAAGCCCTTTTCGCAGCGTTTGCTGATCGAACGCATTCGGGCCCTATTGCGCCGTGAACAGGCCCGCTTGGCCCCTGCCAGTGGCGAAGCTCTTTTGGTGCGTGGTGATTTGATATTGGATGGCGCACGGCATGTCTGCACATGGAAAGGCAAGCCGATTGAGCTGACAGTGACCGAATTTCTGTTGCTCAAAGGGCTGGCGCAACGCCCGGGCCATGTCAAAAACCGCGATCAATTGATGGATTCCGCCTATGGCGACTCGATCTATGTGGATGACCGCACGATTGACAGCCATATCAAACGAGTACGGCGGAAATTTAAAGAATCCGATCCCGATTTCACGCAGATCGAAACGCTGTACGGAATTGGCTATCGCTATAAGGAATAGCACGTGGCCTCCCGCCCCTCCTCCTGCGCCCGCGCCGTTTCGCCGCTTCTCCTTAGGATCCTTGCCGTCAATGTGATGGCCTTGGCGATTCTGGTGGGAGGGCTTTTGTATCTGGGCAATTATCAAGACAGGATTATCGAGGCGGCTCAACACGACATGTTGGGCCAAGCACGGATTGTTGCCAGTGCCATTGCCCAAAATGCGATTGTGCGCGATGAGGACGACCAAAGAGTCCTCTCGCCCATGCTTGCGCGGCTGATGGTCCGGCGGCTGGCGGTGACGACGGAAACGCGCACACGGCTCTACGCTCCTTCGGGGGCATTGGTAGCCGATAGCCAGAATCTGCTGGCGGATCGTCAGGGGCGGCCTTTTTTTGAAGATCCCCCCGCGCCAGAGATCCCCTCAGGCTGGATCGCGCGGGCAACGGCCACCTTTTTCGATGGGATTGATGTTATCCATGAACGCCGCAAATACCCTTCTTTTGAGGATCAAACGCTTCCGCATGGCGCTCCCTACGAGATTGTCAGCAAAGCCTTGCGCGAAGAAGCCGGCACGCAGGTTTGGAGCGTTCCTAAGGGTGGGTTAATCCTAGCGGTTGCCGTCCCCGTCGAACCCGCTCAACGAGCGCTGGGCGCGGTTCTGATGACCCGCTCGGACAAGAGCATCGATCAGGCGATTTACGCGGTGCGCGTTAACATCCTGCAAATCTTCTTTGGCGCGTTGGGTGTAACCATTTTACTGTCGCTATATCTGGCGCGCGGCATCGCGCGGCCGATCCGGCAATTGGCTCAGGCAGCCGATCTCTTGCGGCGCGGGCAAGTCAGCGCCCCTTCCGCAACAGGCCTTGCGCCTCTGTTACGCGAGGATGCCATTCCCGACATGACAGCGCGGCATGATGAAATCGGCGATTTGTCCGGCGCGTTGCGTGATTTAACGCATGCCTTAGCGCGGCGCATCGGCGCAATCGAGCATTTCGCCGCCGATGTCGCGCATGAGCTAAAAAACCCCATGACTTCTTTACGCAGCGCCGTCGAAACGGCCGAGCGCGTGACGGATGAAGGGGCGCGGCGCAAATTGATGCAGATCATCCGCGACGATGTCGACCGGATGAACAGGCTGATTACCGACATTGCCAGCGCCTCGCGGCTTGAGGCCGAACTAGGCCGCGCCGAAGCGCAGCGTGTTAATATCGCCGCGAATCTCGAACAATTAGCCCATGCTTACGAAGATCCAAGACTTGTGCTGCATGTCGCCTCTGGCTCTTTGCGCGTCTGGGGGGTCGAGGATCGGCTGATGCAGGTTTTTCGCAACCTGATTGACAACGCGTTGTCTTTTACGCCACCAGAAGGGACGATCACACTGAGCGCATTGCGGGAGGGGCCCCTTATCCGCGCGACTGTCGAAAATACAGGCCCCGGCATTCCAGATGCCAAATTAGAAGCCGTCTTTGACCGATTTTATACAGAACGGCCTAAAACAGAGAAATTCGGCACCCATTCCGGCCTCGGCCTGAGCATCTCGCGCCAAATCATCGAAGCCCATCGCGGCGCAATCCACGCCGATAACATCCGGGACGGCTCAGGCGCGATCACCGGCGCACGCTTTACGGTTGAACTTCCTGCGTTTGACGCAGAAATAAGCCGGAGCTAAAAAGACTAACGTCTTACGATAGAAACATTTGCTAATTGCAACCTAAGCAAGAAAAATGCCAAGCTTCAGGAACGTCCCCTGATTCCCTTTTCTTGCCATGTCTCTTTCTCAACGTCTTGACGTCCGTCAGAGCCAGACTCTGGTGATGACTCCCCAACTGCTGCAGGCGATCAAGCTGCTTCAGATGTCGACTCTGGAACTGGACGCCTTTGTAGAGCAGGAGATTGACAATAATCCGCTTCTGGAACGCGCCTCGGGGGAGGCCGAGACGACGGCAGACGATGCCCCCCTTCAACCTGGCGCCCCCGCTGGCGATCCCGAGCCTTTATCCGGCACGGAAGTCTCGTTCGAGGTCGAGGAATCCGCCAGTGACGGCTATACCGAAAGCGATCGTTTCGCCGGCATTGGCGGCGGCGGCTCCTTTACCGAGGACGATGAAGCGGCCGCCCAGAATGTCGCCGCCCCCCCCAGTTTACGCGATCATCTACTTGCCCAAATCGCGATTGATTTTCCGCTTCCGTCCGAGCGTTTGATTGCGGCTTCTCTGGTAGATTTTTTGGATGATGCGGGCTATTTACCTAAGGAATTGAACGCGATAAGGGCGCAACTTGGCGCAACGGTTGAGCAATTCGATCGCGTGATCGCGCGGCTGCAACGGCTGGATCCGTGTGGGATTTTCGCGCGGTCGCTAGAGGAATGTCTGGGTCTTCAGCTGCGCGAGCGGGATCGGCTGGATCCTGCCATGATTCTGCTTTTAAAGAATCTAGATCTTGTTGCCAAGCGGGATCATGCGGGCTTGATGCGGATTTGCCGCGTAGATGCCGAGGATTTGGCGGATATGATCGCCGAAATCAAAAGGCTGGATCCCAAACCGGCGGCGCGGTTCATGCCCGATACCGCGCAGACTTTGGTGCCGGATGTCATGCTGCGCCCCATGGCGGAGGGCGGTTGGCATGTGGAGCTGAACACCGACACGCTGCCGCGCGTGTTGGCGAATGAACGATATTATATGAAGATTCAAGCGGCAAGCTCGTCCAAGGCCGATAAGTCCTATATCGCGGATCGCTGGCAACAGGCGACTTGGCTGGTCAAGGCGTTGCATCAACGCGCAACCACGATTTTGAAAGTCGCCGGAGAGATTGTCCGCCAGCAAGACGCGTTTTTTACGCAGGGTGTTCAAGGGCTCAAGCCTTTGGTTCTCAAAGACATCTCAGAGCTTGTCGCGCTGCATGAATCCACCGTCAGCCGCGTCACGCAACAAAAATATATCGCGACTCCGCGCGGGATTTTTGAACTGAAATACTTCTTTACCTCGGGCCTTGCGCGCAGCGACGGGGGGGCGGATATGTCCTCCAAAGCCGTATGCGCCCGTATCCGCGCCTTGATCGAGGGCGAAAAACCCTCCGCTGTTCTGTCCGACGATTTCTTGTCCATGATTCTGCGCGGCGAGGGAATCGATGTCGCCCGCCGCACCGTCGCCAAATACCGCGAGTCGATGAAGATCCCGACCTCAGCCCAGCGCAAACGGAATAAGCGAGGCTTGGGGGCGTGAGATTCTAAATGTGCCCCCCCCCCTAGACAAAAGGGATAAAGCGCGTAGAAAAAGGGCTTCACGCCTAAGGGAGACCGTCATGGCCAACACACATTTTCTCGAGGATATCCTGCATCTCGGCGCGGGCGCGGTGAAAACTCTGGCCGCCTCGCGGCACGAGGTCAAAGCGCGGGCGCGGCAAAAGGCAGGGGCGTTGGTGCGCGGCCTTGATCTTGTCGAACGCGCCGAATTCGATGCGGCTTTTGCGATGATTGCGACCGCACGGCAGGCGCAAGAGGATCTCGCCGCGCGTCTGGCCCGAATCGAAGCGCATCTGGAACTAAAGGAAATTCCCCCCTCAAAACCCGCTTCTAAGGGAAAATCCCGCGTTAAGACGAGTCGGCGGCGTTTACCAAACGTTAAGGAAAAAAGGGCGCTCAAAGGTTAAAAAACGCTTTTTTCTTCTTTGGATAAGCAAAAAGTACTTGGGTATGAGGGAGTTACGTCCCCTCTTCCGTTTTTTACCCTTCCATTCTCTTTGTGACTCAAAAAACACGCTGAACGGGATCTTTAGGCTGAAAGCCCCAAGACGCTTGCGCAAGGAGTCACGGATCTGGTACCTCAATCCCCTGACTTACGAGGCCGCCCATGTCCTTTCAGACCGTTGTTGATTCTACGCCCGTCGCAAACCCGCTCGACATTCTTGAAGAGATTGTCGCCGCGAATGAATGGCTGTTCGACAGGGCCAATGACGACGAGCTGATCGTCGAGCTGGCCGGACGCTGGTGCCACTATCGCCTCTTTTTCGTTTGGCAGAAGGAGATCGGCGCGTTGCAGTTCTCGTGCCAATTCGACATGAAGATTCCGGATTCCAAACGCGCCGATACCTACGAGCTTTTGGCGATTCTGAACGACCGTTTGTGGCTGGGCTATTTTAATCTGGACACGCAACAGGGCATGCCTTTGTTCCGCTATACCTTCCTTACGCGGGGCGGGCGCATGCCGGGCGTCGAATCTTTGGAAGATATGGTCGAAATCGCGCTGACGGAGTGCGAGCGTTTCTATCCCGCTTTCCAATTCGTGATCTGGGGCGGCAAACGCCCCAGCGAGGCGATGGCGGCTTCCATGATCGATGTGGTGGGATCGGCGTAGAAAAGGTTATGATCATCGGCATCGGCAGCGACCTGACGCGTATTGAGCGTATTGAGGAGATGCTACAAAAATATGGGCCGCGTTTTACGCAGCGCCTTTTTACGGCGGCCGAACAAGCGAAAGCCGAAAGCCGCGCCCATCCCGCCGCCACCTATGCCAAGCGCTTCGCGGCGAAAGAGGCCTGCGCCAAGGCTCTGGGCACCGGAATTCATCAGGGCGTTTCTTTTCGGGATATGGGGGTTGTGAATTTACCCTCGGGCCAGCCGACTTTGGCTCTAACGGGAGGGGCGCTGGAACGGCTGGAGGCTCTAACTCCGGCCGGAAAAACCGCGCGCATCCATCTATCTTTGACCGATGATCACCCGTGGGCGCAGGCTTTCGTCATCATCGAAGCGGTATGATCTCTCAAAAGCCCCCACCAGCGGACGCAAAGCTCAAGCTCGGCTTTCAGCGCGGCCAGACGCGCCGAGATTTCAGGATCCATCCCCCATTTGCGGCTTTGCCAGAGCGCGTCATGCTCGGCGGCGTTCAAGATGGAC
>CAIJXG010000132.1 GCA_903824505.1 uncultured Pseudomonadota bacterium
CCGCCTCTATCGCCACCCTCGCCTTAAACTTCGCGTCGTGCTTCTTGCGTGTCTTTGACATCTTGTTTCCCTTCCGTTTGCTGCTCTTACGGGAAAGGACTCTCTCTTACCACCTGTTTCATTTTCGGGGACCAGCATAGTTAAACGTGTCCCTGAATTTCTAACGCATCCAGCGCACCTTGCAGCATATAGGCGGCGGCCGCTTTGTCGATGACTTCGCTGCGGCGTTTGCGGCTCATATCATCTGAGATCAGAAATCGCTCGACGGCGGCCGTGGAAAAACGCTCGTCCCAGAAGGCGACGGGCAGATCGGCAAAGGGCCTGTCCGGATGGCGCATGAGATTGTGGGCAAAAGCACGGGCCGCTTGCGCCATAGGGCCTTCCTCGCCCTCTAGATCACGGGGCAGACCGACAACCAGCGCGCCAATGTCGCGCTCGCGCATCAGCTGGATCAGGATTTGGGCATCTTGCGTGAATTTTTTGCGAACCAGCGACAAAAGCGGCGAGGCAACGCGCAGCCCGGGATCCGAAACCGCCACACCGATGATTTTTGTCCCGTAATCCAGCCCCAAAAGGCATTGATTGCGTGTTAGAAGCTGGGGCAGGTCGGAGAGGTTGCAGATAGGCATAGTGGATGATACGCTGCCGGACGTTCCCGCGTAAAGAGAAGGATCTTTTCCGTGACTATTGATCAAAAAACCGTGGCGAAAATCGCGTCTCTGGCGCGGCTGAAAATCCCTGTGGAGGAGCAAAACGCCGTGGCGGGCGAGCTGAACAAGATTCTGGCATGGGTCGAACAACTCAATGAAGTTGATGTGGAGGGCATTGAACCTTTGGCCAATGTCAATGACGCCTTTTTACGCGCGCGGCCGGATGTCGTGACGGAAGGCGGGTCGGCGCAAGATATTCTGGCCAACGCCCCGTCCCAGACGGCGGATTTTTTCACTGTCCCCAAAGTGGTTGAATGACATGACCAAACTGACTGATTTAACGATCACTGAGGCTGTTCACAAACTGAACGCGAAGGATATCAGCGCGGTGGAACTGACCGACGCACATATCGCCGCCTGTGAAAAAGCTGACAAGGCCGCGCTGAATATCTTCATCACCCCGACCTATGATCTTGCCCGTCACCAGGCGAAAGAGTCCGATGCCCGCCGCGCCGTGGGGCAAGCGGGTGCGTTGGACGGAATTCCTTTGGCGATCAAAGATTTGTTTTGTACAAAGGGCGTCCGCACGACAGCGGCGAGCCACATTCTGAATAATTTTGTGCCAACCTATGAATCCACCGTGACGCAGAAGCTATTCGGCGCGGGCGGCGTGATGTTGGGCAAAGTTAATCTGGATGAATTCGCGATGGGATCCAGCGGCGTGACCAGCGCCTTCGGCCCCACCATCAGCCCTTGGTCGGGCACGGATCCTGCACAGGCCGCACGCAAATTGGTGCCGGGCGGTTCTTCAAGTGGATCGGCTGCCGCCATCGCCGCACGGATCGCTATGGGCGCGACAGGAACGGATACGGGTGGGTCTATTCGTCAACCTGCTTCCTTCTCAGGAATAGTTGGTATCAGACCAACCTATGGCAGATGTTCGCGTTGGGGGGTTATCGCCTATGCGTCATCCCTCGATCAAGCGGGATCCATGGCGCGAACGGTGGGTGACACAGCGCTGATGCTTCGCACAATGGCCGGATTTGATCCGAAAGATGCGACCTCGGTGGATGTGCCTGTGCCGGACTATCTGGCGGCTTTGGGCGGCTCGGTCAAAGGGATGAAAATCGGCATCCCCCACGAATACCGGATCGACGGGATCAATCCGGAAACGAACGCGCTTTGGGACAAGGGGGCCGCGATTTTGCGCGAAGCGGGGGCAGAAATTGTCCCCATTAATCTCCCTCACACGAAATATGCGCTGCCTGTCTATTACATCATTGCCCCGGCCGAGGCATCTTCAAACCTCGCCCGCTATGACGGGGTGCGTTTTGGCTTGCGGGTTGAGGGTGAAAATCTGAACGACATGTATGCCGCAACGCGCTTCGCAGGCTTTGGCAAAGAAGTCCGCCGCCGCATTATGATCGGCACCTATGTGTTGTCGGCGGGATATTATGACGCCTATTACCGCAAGGCGCAGCGCGTGCGGCGCCTGATCCGCCATGATTTTCTGCAAGCTTTTGAAAAATGCGATGCAATCTTGACACCGCCATCTCCCGGTACCGCCTTCGCGATTGGCGAAAAGCAGGATGATCCGTTGCAGATGTATCTGGAAGATGTCTTCACCGTCACGTTGAATCTCGCGGGACTGCCGGGTATTTGCGTGCCTGTTGGTTTGGCGCAGAATGGTCTGCCCATGGGGCTGCAGTTGATTGGCCGCGCCTTTGATGAAACGACCCTTTTTAAAGTTGCGTCAGCACTGGAAAAAGGGGCTGGCTTTACCGCGAAACCGCCTTTCACGGCGTAAGAGCCTTTCTTCAAATCTCTCTGGCCCTCTCGTTTTTTGGATCCGCTCATGTCGCTCGCTCAGAACTCCTTCCTCTACAGCGCTAATGCCGACTTCATTGCCGAGCTTTTTCAGCGCTATGCCGCCGATCCAGCATCTGTCGATCCAAGCTGGCGTTCTTTTTTTGACGGCTTGCATCAAGATGCGCGAAGCGCGCTGGCCGATCTGACGGGAGCAAGCTGGACTCCGTCACAGGAAGCGCGCGTCATCGCGAATGAAAATCGTGCCGCGACGACTCGTTCGGAAGCCCCATCTTCTGCGGAAGGCCTTCCCGCTTCTTCCGAATCTCTGCAGGACAGCATTCGTGCCATTCTCCTTATTCGCAGTTATCAGGGGCGCGGACATCTGCAAGCTCAAACGGATCCCTTAGGCCTTGCCGAGCCGCGCATCTGTTCCGATTTGGATCCGGCAGATCATGGCTTTGCCGCCGATGATTACGATCGGCCTATTTTTCTGGGCGGCCAATTGGGGTTTGAGTCCGCAACTCTGCGCGAGATTTTAGCCCGTCTGAAAAGCATTTATTGCGCGTCCGTTGGCGTCGAATATATGCATGTCCAAGAACCCGCCGAAAAGAAATGGCTGTTAGAACGTATCGAGCGCGGCAACGCGTGGGCTCCGTATGAGGCCGCGACTCGCCAACAGCTTTTGGAACGGCTGACGGCGGCCGAAGGGTTTGAAAAATTCCTCGCGACCAAATTTGTCGGGGTGAAACGCTTTGGGCTTGAAGGCGGTGAGTCTATGATTCCGGCTTTGGAGGCTGCGCTTGCCCGCGCCGCTGTGTCGGGGCTGCGCGAAGTTGTGATCGGCATGGCCCATCGGGGACGGCTGAATATGCTGACCAATTTCTTGGGCAAATCCTTTGTCGCTATGTTCGCCGAATTTCAGGGCACGTCCGCCTATCCCGACAGTTTCCAAGGCACGGGCGATGTAAAATATCATTTGGGCATTTCCGTTGACCGTGTTTTTCAAGGCCATACGGTGCATCTGACGATGAATGCGAATCCATCGCATCTGGAATGGGTCAACCCCGTTGTTACGGGCCGTGTGCGCGCCAAGCAACAGCAGCGCAGCGGCTCGCGCAGCCTGAATGACGAGGCGCGGCGCGAGGTGATGGCTCTTTTAATCCACGGAGATGCCGCCTTTGCGGGGCAAGGGATCGTTGCCGAAACGATGACCTTGTCTTCGTTGAAAGGCTACCGCACAGGCGGCACGCTACATTTCGTGATTAACAACCAGATAGGTTTTACCACCGCCCCGAAATATTCGCGCTCGGGCCTTTATTGCACCGACCTTGCGCGGTCGATTCAAGCGCCTATTTTCCATGTGAATGGAGATGATCTGGATGCCGTCGCACGGGTGTGTGAACTGGCCGCCGCCTATCGCCAGACTTTCCATCGCGATGTCGTCGTGGATATGGTCTGTTACCGCCGTCACGGCCATAATGAAGGGGACGAGCCCGGCTTTACCCAGCCCCTTATGTATGAAAAAATCAAAAATATGCCCACGACGCGAGAGCTTTACGCGGCGCGGCTTGTCAAAGAAGGCTCCCTCACTCAAGAAACGGTGGATACCATCACCAGCGCTTTTTGGGCGAAGCTGGAGCAAGCCTATCAGGAATCCAAAACCTATAAGCCCAGCAAAGCCGATTGGCTGGAAGGCAAATGGCAAGGTTTTGCCGTGGCCACGGACGAAGACCGGACGGGGCAGACGGGCGTGCTCCTTGAAACACTCCGCGAGGTTGGGTTTGCTCTTTCCAAATACCCCCAGAGCTTTGACATCCATCCAAAAATCGCGCGGCAGATGGATGCCAAGCGCGAGATGATCCAAACAGGAGAAGGGATCGACTGGGCAACGGCCGAGGCGCTGGCTTTCGGCACGCTGGTCATAGAAGACACCCCCATTCGCCTATCGGGGCAGGATAGTGGGCGCGGCACATTTTCACAGCGCCACGCGACTCTCTTTGATCAAAAAACGGGCGAGCGCTATACGCCCTTGAATAGTATCCGTGCCGATCAAGCCGATTTTAATGTCCATGACAGCCCTCTGTCCGAAGCGGCGGTGATGGGTTTCGATTACGGCTTCTCGTTGGCGGAGCCGAACACGCTCGTCTGCTGGGAAGGGCAATTCGGAGATTTTGCCAATACCGCACAGGTCTTTATCGATCAGTTTATTTCTTCGGCCGAGACCAAATGGATGCGTATGTCGGGCCTCGTGCTTCTGTTGCCGCATGGCTATGAAGGACAGGGACCGGAACATTCCTCGGCGCGGCTTGAACGCTATCTCCAGCTCTGCGCCCAAGACAATATGCAGGTCGCAAATTGCTCCACTCCAGCCAATTATTTCCACATTCTGCGCCGTCAGATGCGACGGGATTTCCGCAAGCCTTTGATCCTGATGACTCCAAAATCCCTGCTGCGGCATAAATTATGCGTGTCGTCGCTTTCGGATATGGCCGAAGGCTCCTCTTTCCTAACAGTCATTCCCGAACAGGAGAAAGCCGTCGAGGATAAAAAAGTGCGGCGCGTCGTGTTGTGCAGCGGCAAGGTTTATTATGATCTTCTGGCCGCCCGCACGGAGCGCAAAATCACGGATGTGGCTCTTGTGCGGTTAGAGCAATTCTACCCCTTCCCCGAAAGTTTTCTGGCCGCGCAGCTCCGCCGGTACGCCAAAGCCACCGAGATTGTTTGGTGTCAGGAGGAGCCGAAGAATATGGGCGCATGGAGTTTTGTCGATCGCCGGATCGAAGAAACATTGGCGACGATCAAGCACCAAGCCACGCGCCCCGTTTATGTCGGCCGCGCGGAAGGAGCCTCCACCTCAACCGCCTCGCTGAAACGCCACACCAAAGAACAGACGGAGCTTGTTGAGGCGGCGTTGAAAAATTGAGGATAAAGAGAGGTAGGGTGTAGGAAGAGCGTCCGAATCCGGCCCCTTCCTTCTGACCTTTTAGAACTGAGGTTTGGTGACCATCTCCCTTTCCATTCCCTCCGATCTTGCCGCTCAGCGTTTGGACAAGGCGCTGGCGGCGTTGGTTGTTGAGCCCCCTCTGTCCCGCGCACGGATACAGGCGTTATTGGCCCAAGGGCATGTGCGCCTTGGGGACGGGGTTGTTTCGGATTCCAGCCGAAAGGTCAAAGTGGGCGAGGTTTATACGCTGACTCTGCCCCCCCCCGAAAAAGCGGAAATGGAAGCGCAGCCCCTTGCGCTGGATATTCTGTACGAAGACCAAGATGTGATTGTTATCAATAAACAGGCAGGGCTTGTCGTGCATCCCGCACCGGGGCATCGGGACCAAACTTTGGTCAATGCGCTGCTGGCCCATTGCGGAAATACTTTATCTGGAATTGGCGGCGTGGCGCGGCCCGGGATCGTCCATCGGCTGGATAAAGACACCAGCGGCCTTATGGTCGTGGCAAAAAATGACGCGGCCCATCAGGCCCTTGCGGCGCAATTCGCGGATCGCAGCCTCAGCCGGATCTATCACGCGTTAGTGTGGGGCGTGCCGACGCCACCCAGCGGCAGCCTAGACGGCTCCATCGGCCGCAGCCCCAAAGATCGCAAGAAAATGGCTGTCACCGCCAAGGGCAGGGTGGCTCTGACCCATTACCGCATGATGGAATCCTTTGGCGCCGTTTCTCTGATCGAATGCAAACTTGCAACCGGACGCACACACCAAATCCGCGTGCATTTGGCCCATTTAGGGCACCCGCTAGTAGGTGACCCCACTTATGGCAAAGGCAAAAGCGGGAAAGGCGTGCCAAGCTTTCCACGCCAAGCCCTCCACGCCAAAAGCCTGCGATTCATCCATCCCCGCACAGGACAAGCGCGAGTCTTTGACTCCCCCCTGCCAGAGGATATGCAAGGACTGATAAAGAAACTGAAAACGCCGCTTTAAAACTGACTCGAGAGAACCTCTCCCAAAAGAGCGACTTTGTGCCCCGCTTGACGCTCGATCCGTCCGGCCAGTTCCAACTCCAAAAGCACCGTCAAAATAACGCCCGCCGAACAACCCGTGGCGCGGATCAGATCGTCTACGGCGACGGGCGAGGGGCCGAGGCATTCCAAAATCACGCGCCGCGCTTTTTCCAGCGCGGACTCGTCCAGCGTTTCCGGATTTCCCTCAAAGGGAGGCGCGGACGGCTCGGCCAAGGGGCGGGGCATTTTGTGAATATGAGTCAGGATGTCCGTGACGCTGGCGGTCAGAACCGCGCCTTGGCGGATCAGATCATTCGTGCCGCCACAGCGCGGATCAAGCGGCGAGCCCGGAACCGCAAAGACCTCGCGCCCCTGATCCAAGGCCATGCGTGCGGTAATCAGCGAACCGGATTGCAGGGCAGCCTCTACCACCACAATTCCCAAAGACAGACCTGAAATGATCCGGTTACGGCGAGGAAAAAGCTTCGAAAAAGGCTCGACCCCCAAGGGCATGTCTGACAAAACGCATCCCGCTTCGATGATCCTGTCATACAGCGCCTGATTTTCTTGCGGATAGACGACATCGACTCCACCCGCGAGAACGGCAATCGTGCCTGTCGCAAGGCTTGCCTCATGCGCGGATGTATCAATGCCGCGGGCGAGGCCGGAGACAATAGCGATTCCCTGCCCCCCCAAATCCCGCGCCAGCGTTTCAGCCATTTTGCGCCCATTCAGCGAGGCGTTGCGCGCACCGACAATCCCTATACCGCGTTTATGAAAAAGGGTCGCGTGGCCGCGCACAGTGATCAAAGGGGGCGCGTCTTCAATCACGGACAAAGATTCGGGATAATCCGGCTCGCCCCACGCCAGAAGCCGCGCCCCAATTTTCTCGATCCGCGCAATTTCATCCTCAATTACCGCAAGCGGCGGAATCGTGAAATTCTTCTTCCCCCCCCGCTGGGCCATCATCGGCAGGGACTCCAACGCCGCCCGCGCCGAGCCGAATCGCCGCATGAGCTGGCGAAAGGTCACGGGACCGACATTTTCAGTGCGGGACAGGCGCAGCCAATCGCGCTTTTCAAGAGGAGCCAGCGGGCGGTTGGGCGGGGTCATGGGCGGACTGTCCTAGATACGGTTTCTGTGGAAGCGAGGATCGCAAAACAGGACAGATTTATACCCGAGAGACACACAAGAGTATCCAGCCAAATCCTTAAAATTTAATGAAAATATTTAGTTATTTACTTACATGTTTTTGTGTTAAACTTTCCCCATAAGCACCAATCAAGTGACGGTTTAGTGTGAACGGACCCTTGGATTCTTTACCTTTATTCGAGCCAGATTTATGGACGGCTGATGCTGTCGTGGTCCAGTTTCCAGACCTTGTAGATATCGGTGTTGCGAAGGCTCTGGACCTTGCCTATCTAAATCCTAGGGGTAGATCTTCGTTCAGAGATTGGTGGGATTTAGAAAGCAATTGTTGGCTTTACGCCATATGTGATCGCACACTTGCCTCAAACCGTTTGGTCTCTTCTTCGAACTTACCAAATTTTTTAGGCATTCATCTTTCTGAAGAGCAGATAGATTCGGGCTGTATTTCTAAGCTTTTGGTCCAGTCTCGGCTAACCTCTATGGGGGACAGGCTGGAGTGGGATGATCATACACGCCCTATCGCTGCATTCGTGAGACCAGACGAGGGAGGATACCACTTTTTAAGGCTGGACCGGTTGCCTGATAGCCAAACCGTATGGACAGGTAAACTGAGGAACAAAAGCCCTCGCATTGTTAAGAGGGCAAACGGGGACGAGGTGATGCATCCGCGGGAAGCTGATATATGGGGCCATGAGTATATTGGATGCTGGAACGTTCCCCTCGACTTAGATATGCCCAATCGCCCTGCATTAGGACAATATTTAGAAAACGATTCCTTGTTGCCTCGTGAAAAAGCAGAAATCTTTCGGTGTGGCACCTTAAGAGTGCGTCAGCACCTAAGGTTGTCTTATCCTTAGGGGCCTCGTGAGATCGCAGAGAGAACAGGTTTTCCGCAGGATAAATATGGGGCGACCTCTTGCCGTAAAGCTTCCTCCACCTCTGTCATGACGCTTCCCCAGTCTCCGGGCGCGGGTTGGCGGAACAGGCGCGCTGTCGGATACCATGGGCTATCGGCTCGATCAGTGAGCCAGCGCCAATCGGGGGCAAAGGGAAGAAGAATCCAGACCTTTTTGCCTAAGGCTCCGGCCAAATGCGCGGTCGCCGTATCGCAGGTGAGGACAAGATCCATTTGCCCTATCAACCGCGCGGCTTGGGCAAAATCCGTCAACAAAGGAAGCAGATTCTGAACAGGATAGGCGGGCAAAATTTCCGCATCACCATGTTTTAAATCACGATTCAGATTATAAAACAAGGCCCCCCTGATTTCAAAAAGACGCGCAAAGACAGATAAAGGCACCGAGCGTTTCGCGTCGCTTTTATGTAAGGGGCTGCCCCCCCACACAACGCCGATTTTAAACCCTTCCGCGGGCAAACGCGTGGCGGCATCCGGCGGCAAGAGGGGCAGATAGGGAACTTGCTGCGGCACAGTGTCCAACGTGACGCCTAACCGATGGGGCAAATCAAAGGAGGAGCAAAAAACATCGCCCGTCTTAACCGACGTTCCATGCGTGACCACCTGATCCACCGCCTGCCACCCCTCAAAGAGCGGCGCGAGGACGGGATGCACGGAAAAGACGAGCCGCGCCCCCCGCTCTTTCAGAACAGGCAGAAATCGTGCAAGCATCAGCGTGTCTCCGAAGCCTTGCTCGTCGCACACTAGAATCGTTTTGTCTTGTAGGGACTCCCCCTTCCACAACGGAAAGGGGTAGGAAGGACGGCGGAGCTCCGGAATCGCCTTGACCCGCGCACGATACCGCGCGAAACCTTGTGTATATTTTCCCCGCAAAAGCTCGATCAGAGCGAGATGCCACTCGCGGTTTCCATAAGCGGTTTCGTCAATCTCGCCGCCTTCTTCGTCTAAAATAACCTGTCCGGCGGCCACAACCGTTTGGCGAAACAGCGCCTCAGCTTCTTCTAACCTGTTTAAGGACTGGTAGCTCTGCGCGAGATTGTCCAGCGTGTCCGCGTCCTGCGGCCTTAACATCAAGGATCGTTCATAACATGTGATTGCTTCCACATCCCGATCCAAGCGGTTTAAGGCCACGCCGCGCCCGAACCATGCATAAGCGCTTTCAGGGGCCAAGGTGCAGGCATGTATGCCAGCCTCCAGCGCCCGATCATATTGTTTCAGCTTTTCGGCGACATTGCACAAAGTGATCCAACCTTCAGCATAGGTCGGATCTAGGGCAATCGCTTGCTGGGCATGAGACAGCGCCGTTTCATAATCTTTGCGGCGCACGAGAGAGAGCGCCAGATTATTATGCGCCGGAACGAAAGAAGGGTCGAGCCGCAGAACCTCGCGATAGGCGGCAATGGCGTCGTCCCATCGATCCGCGGCCCGCAAGGCATTAGCCAGATTGTAGGAAATCTGGGGCAGGGTGGGCTGTAAAAGCACAGCTTTTTGCAAGGTCTCAAGGGCTTCCGGCAGCCTCTGCGCCGCCATCAAGACAGTGCCGTAATGGAAACGCAGAATGCCCGAATGGGGATCCAGCTCAATGGCGTGTTTGCCCCACGCCAGACCCTCCTCAAAAGCACCCCGTGTCCCTAGAACGACTCCCAAAAGAGCCGCTGCATCGGCCTGAGAGGGATCTTGCGTAAGAATTTCTTGGTAAAGCCGCTCCGCCTCCTTCCAATCGCCGCGTTGATGGGCGGCGATCGCAAAAGAAAGAGCGGCAGGCATTTTCACCCCTTATTCGCCGATTGTAACGATCCGCAGCACATTGGTATGCCCGGGAGTCCCAAAAGGAACACCAGCCGTTATCACCAGATGCTGTCCCTTTTGCGCCAAACCGTATTTTTTGGCAATAGAAGCTGCCTTTTCAACCATTTCGGTAAAGTCGTGGGCATCGGCGGTATGAACGGCATGGACACCGAAGGAAATCGCCAGACGCCGCGCCGTTTCCATCTTCGAGGTCAAGCAAAGGAGCGGCACATGGGGCCGTTCGCGCGCCGCACGCAAGGTCGTAGACCCGCACGTCGTATAGGTTACAATGGCTACCGCGTCGATGGTATTTGCAACCAGTTTGGCTGCCGCCGTAATGGCATCCGCCGTTGTATGTTCCAACATCTGACGCTGAGCTTCTAGTCCTGCGCGGTAGGCAGGATCGCTTTGGGTCTGCGCCGCAATGCGGCTCATGATTGTGACAGCTTCGACGGGATATTGGCCGCTGGCCGTTTCCGCCGACAACATCGTTGCGTCCGCGCCGTCATAAACTGCTGTTGCTACGTCCGAGGCTTCCGCGCGGGTGGGCGTTGGGCTGGAAATCATCGATTCAAGCATCTGAGTCGCGACGATCACCGGCTTACCTAAACGGCGGCATTCGCGCACGATCCGTTTCTGAATCGCGGGAACTTCTTCCGGCGGCATTTCAACGCCCAAATCGCCTCGCGCGACCATGGCGCCATCTGCCAGATCCAGAATCGACAAGAGATTGTCGATGGCGGCTGGTTTTTCCAGTTTTGCCATTAAAGCGGCCTTGTCGCCGATCAGCGCTTGCGCTTCCTTGATATCCTCGGCGCGTTGTACAAAAGACAAAGCGATCCAATCCGCGCCCATGTCCAAGGCGACCACCAAATCCGCGCGATCTTTCTTCGTCAAGGGCGACAAAGGCAAGACGACATCGGGCACATTCACGCCCTTGCGGTTCGAGAGTTTTGTTCCCGCTTCGACAATCGTTTCGGCAAAATCTTTGCCGCATTTTGTGATCCGCAACCGCACCTTGCCATCATCGCACAAGAGGGCGCTGCCAACTTTCAGCGCGGCGAAAATCTCTGGATGCGGCAAGTGGACGCGTTTTTCATCTCCTTCAGCAAGATCCAGATCCAGACGGAAAGATTGACCCTCGACCAAATCAATCGCGCCCTTGGCAAACACGCCCACGCGCAGTTTCGGCCCTTGCAAATCGGCCAACACCGCTATGGGGCGTCCCGTTTCTTTTTCGATCTGCCTCACAATGGCATAACGCGCCCGATGATCATCATGCGTGCCATGACTGAAATTCAGGCGAAACATATCAACGCCCGCATCAAACAAAGCGCGGATTTCTGGGTAGGTGGAGGTTGCCGGGCCGAGAGTCGCGACGATTTTGCTTTGACGCGCGCGTGGTTTAGTGTGGGGCATGGAAAACCTAAAGGGAAAGAAAAGGGAAAGAGACCGCCGAGTCGGCAGCCCGTTCCACGCATCATAGGCGCGGCACCGGCAGAGGCAAGAAGGTTTTTAAGGCTTAAAAATGCGTTTCATATTCAATCAACAGGCGTCCCGCCCCTTGCGCCGCAGCGCGGCTGATGCCGACAAGATAGCCGATTTGGTATTTCAGCGCCTCTCCGTTGCCTATGAAGAATTTCCCATAAGCGGCAGGCCCAAGATAGTGATCCTGTTCCTGAAAGCGTCCAAGCGTTTGCCCTTGACCCAGATCGCTTTGAAGCTCGATCCCGGGCTGAAACGCAGGGCTATAACGGTATCGGCTGTTCCATAAAAACACAGTATCAGGACCGCCCACAGCCTTCGGGCCAATTTGTTCTGAAAAACCGATATTGGCCGTATGCGTTACAAACCCCGTGTCTTTTTGAAGCAGGAGTTTAACTTCAATCCCGTTCGCATCGTCTTGTCGCACGGCATGTTGATAGGCAACAAGGAAGCCGGTATCGAGCCAGTTTTCCCCCGGATCCGAAAATTGATAGCGGGCTTCGATTTCAGTCGTGGTGACATGCAAGGCGCTATCGGGATCTTTTTCAAAACTGCCATTCGCTTCCAATGTCAGATTTGGCAAAACACCCGCTTCCAGAGCGAAAGCATGCGCTTGCGCATTATTTTTACTGCCTTGTGAATCAACCGTGCGGCTGCCGCCATATTCAAGGCCTATTTCCTTATATTCCGTATTGGGGGAATAAATTTCGTCGAGCGCGAAAGAGGGGCGCGCCCCCCAAAGTGCAAGAAAAAGAGATCCAATCAGACAGGGGAGTACATAACGCATGGAAAACCTCACTGCGCGATTAAAATGCCTGTAGCGCTCGCGTGAAAATCATCAGAGAATTTATAGCGGCCCGGCACCAACGGCCCAACAAAGACAAAGATGTCGCTCTGGCCACTGACGACTTTCTCGCGGTTCAAGTCCGAACTTTCAAATTCGGCCTCCTCCGGATCTTGGTTCTGAACGCGGAGCTTTATTTTTTCGTTGGCGGGAACCGTCAGAGTCTCCGGCACAAAATGATGGTCCTTCATCACCAATAAAAACGACTCTGGTTCATCGGCGTGAACGGTAAAAGCCGCACCTGCAAAGAGAAAAAAAAATAAAAACCCAAAAAACCCTATTTTAGAAAGACTCATGCTTCCTCTCTTAATTCTGCAAGAGCCGACGCAGCAACTCCACATCCTCACGGAAGCTGCTGTCATAGGCGGAGAGTTCTTCGATTTTGCGCACGGCGTGGATAACCGTCGTGTGATCGCGGCCGCCGAATTTGCGCCCGATTTCAGGCAGGCTGCGCGGCGTGAGCTGTTTTGCCAGATACATGGCGACCTGACGCGGCCGCGCGACCGCGCGCGCGCGGCGCGCCGAATGCATATCGGCCACGCGCACATTGTAATGTTCGGCCACGCGCTTTTGAATTTCATCGATCGTGATGCGCCGTTCCGAAGAACGCAGCATATCTGCTAGAACCTCTTGCGTCATTTCCAGAGAAATCGTGCGCCCTACAAGCTGGGCATGGGCGACAAGGCGGTTCAACGCGCCTTCTAATTCCCTGACATTCGAGGCGATTTTATGAGCCAAAAACTCCATGACCTTTTCTGGTACGGGGCAGCCAAGTCTTTCGGATTTGGCTTGCAGGATTCCAAGCCGCAGCTCGTAGCCGACAGGATGAACATCCGCGACAAGCCCCCAGCCGAGGCGCGAGCGCAGCCGTTCTTCGACACGGTCAAGATCCTGCGGCGATTTATCCGCCGAGACAATCACTTGCCGATTGCGATCCACCAGCGCGTTAAAGGTGTGAAAAAATTCCTCTTGCGTGGAATCTTTGCCGCCGATGAATTGCACATCATCGATCATCAACACATCGACCGAGCGGAACTGTTCCTTGAACGAGACGGTATCTTTGAAGCGCAGCGCGCGCACAAACTGATACATAAATTTTTCCGCCGACATGTAGATCACGCGGCGCTTTGGAAAAGTCGCGCGAATGTGCCATGCGATCGCATGCATCAAATGGGTTTTACCCAACCCGACTCCGCCATACAAAAACAACGGGTTAAAGGTTGGATTTTCTGTATCTGCCACGCGCCGCGCGGCCGCATAAGCCAATTCGTTTGATTTGCCGACAACGAAATTTTCAAAGGTGAATCGGGGATCCAGATCCGCAGATAGCCCGTCATCAAATCTTGGTTCAGACGCGTCCGAAGACACGGAAAGGAGGGTGCGCGTAAGCGGCGCGATCGTTACAGGCGTGACGCTGTCAATCGCCTGTTTGGCTTGGACCGCTTTCGCCAGCGGGGAAAGAACGGTAAAGGCAATCCGCCCTTGGGGCGCAATCTGTTGCCAAAGGGTCCGGATCGCGTCGCCATAATGGGCCTCAACCCAGTCTTTCATAAAACGCGTGGGAAGCGTGAGAGTTAGATGGAATGCCCCTGCCCCCTCTTCGGATACGGCACCTGTGACAGGCTCCAGCCAGCGGCGAAAGGCGGTTTCGCCCAGACGCTCGCGCAACAAACTGCGCAGGGTTGCCCACAAGGGGCCGCTGTTTTCTTCAGGTGAAACAGGGGGGCGTGACGCCATGCTGGATGTCTGAAAGATCATAAGAGCCCCGCAGTAATGAACGAATTCTAAAGACAAAACTTCCACCCCAACAGCTGCATGGCAGCGGCTGTTTCATCACCATCGGACGAGAAAGTATAAGGAGGAAAGCCGAAAAGAACCCTTGAACCGAAGTGACCATAAGTCAGTGCGCCTTCTTTTGTCCACAGGTCCGAAGCAAGAACGGCGCAAATTTTTCTCCGTGCGCCCCCTTGACTCTTGCTTCTTCTTGTCGCGTCGTTTCTTTTGCGATGGGCGGCAAAAGAGGCCGCGCGGATTAAGCGGCAAAGCCCGCAATTTCTTACCCCTCCCTGTCATCCCCATCCAAAAAGAAAAGCTGTGTTGATCCAAGAGCCCCTTCCGCAAAAAGAAAAAGACGGCGGCTTCCCTCCTTTGCCCTTTCCCCCTTTATTGAACGCCGCCCTAAGGTCTCAATCTTTCTGTCTTATACGAAGGGCCCTAAATTTTAACCTCTGCGAGTCTTTGAAGAAAATTTAGGACCTTCGGCGGCCGTTGATATACTCGGGCCCCTTCGGTCCCCGAACGTTTTATCCGCGCAAAAGGCGCATCAGCTTCGCTGAGCGCGTGTTTTGTACGGAATTGAATACTCGGCTTTCCAAGGGAACCGAGTATATCAAACTTGTTGCCCTGTGCCCTCAAGCGTGGTATTCAGCCCGCCACCGTACGCTTATGGACTTAGGCTTGCGGCTTTTCTCTTGACCTTTAGACTCCCCGAGGAGGGATCGTTCGTGCAAGTTCTCGTTCGTGATAACAATGTAGATCAGGCGCTGCGCGCTTTGAAGAAAAAGCTGCAACGCGAAGGCGTTTTTCGTGAAATGAAGCTGCGTCGCAATTATGAAAAGCCCTGTGAGCGCAAGGCGCGTGAGAAGGCCGAATCGGTGCGCCGTCAGCGCAAGGTAGAGCGTAAGCGCAAAGAACGCGAAGGCGTGTAGGTTTTTTGGAAAAAGCCAGCGGCATCCCCTCCCCTTTCGGGGAGGGAAGCCTGCGGCTCTTTTTGTCCTATATTTTTTCTGCCTTTTGTATACGCATCAGGGCCCATCAGCTTCGCCCTTGCGTGTGTTTTGTACGGAATCGACTGCGTGGTTTTCCACGGAAAGCGCGTAGAGAGACACTGGCACTCTGTCCTAAACTTCTTGGTTTTTGAATGGCTATCCTGAGCGTCATTCTTCCTTTTCATAACGAGGTCGCGGGCGTGCGCGGCCTCTTTCGGCGGCTGTATCCTGTGCTGGGGCAGCTTGACCTTGAATACGAAATCATTTGCATAGACGATGGCAGCAGCGACAAGACCTTCGAGGCCTTGCTGCATGAGCGTGAATTCGACCAACGGCTTAAAATAGTGCGACTTGCGCGTAACTTTGGCAAAGAAACCGCCCTGACCTGCGGTCTGCATCTGGCCAAAGGCGATGCCGCCATCACGATGGACAGCGATTTACAGCATCCCCCCGAAACAATTCTCCCTCTCGTGCAAAAATGGCGCGAGGGGTTTCAGATGGTCTATGCCGTGCGAAATGACCGGAAAACAGACGGACGGTTGCGGCGGCTTTTTTCCTTGGCCTTCTATCGGATTTTCCGTACTATTGGCGACATCAAAATCCCCGAAGGCGCGGGCGATTTCTGCCTTCTGGATCGCGCCGTGATTCAAGCTGTGAACGCTCTGCCCGAGCGCAACCGTTTTATGAAGGGCTTGACTGCTTGGGTTGGTTTTCGTCAAGGAACCGTCCCTTTCGATGTAGGCGCGCGCGAAGGCGGCGTAACGCACTGGAATTTCTTTCGTCTCGTGCGTTTTGCCTTCGATGGCATTTCCTCTTTTAGCACCTTTCCCTTGCGAATCTGGACATGGTGCGGTGCGGTCGTGTCTTTCTGCGCCCTTGCTTACGCATTGTATCTCGTTTTTGACACGCTGGTACGGGGCGTCGATGTGCCCGGCTATGCCTCCCTGATGGTGGGAGTCCTCTTCCTCGGCGGGCTGCAGCTTCTAAGCCTCGGCATCATGGGCGAGTATATGGCCCGCATCTTTATCGAGGTGAAAGCCCGCCCGCTTTATTTCATCGCGGAACAAAAAGGGGTTGATCCCGAACCTCATGTGTAAGGGTTCACTTCTCAACTTTAATCAGCCTCCTTGGTGATAATTTTCTTCGCTATACTCGGGCCCCTTCGGGCCCCGAACGTTTCATCCGCGCAAAAGGCGCATCAGCTTCGCTGAGCGCGTGTTTTGCACGGAATCGAATACTCGGCTTTCCAAGGAAACCGAGTATATCTCTCTTTGGCACCCCCATAGCGTCGATTGTCACAATCGTTTCCTTCACGGTCAGAAGATCAAGTAATGCAGGGATAGCCGTAATCTCTGCATGTGTCTTGGTTTCGTGCAGAAAAGGGCGTATCATGTGAGCAGTTGGTTCCCTGGTATCCGTAGGCATTCGCCCCGAGTCAGGCGCAATGTGGGGTAACTTTAGGGGTGCCTGAAAATCTGAATCGTACAAAAATTGCCGTATTTAATTGCAAAAATAGCTAAATTAAATCCCGTCCTCATGAAAACTTGAGGGGTTCCAAAGGAACCCGAGTATACCGAAATCTTCTACCTTTTCAGCTCGCTTCATGTATATCCACCTTCTAGGTCTTCCTTTTTCCGAAGCTCCCATACGGCTTGTTTGGGGGCATGGGTGGGGGCAGGATCACACATCTTTTCTTCCTTTGGCGGAGCCTTTGGCGCGTCAGGCTCATCATGTGTTGCTTGATTTTCAGGGATTCGGGCAAAGCCCCAAGCCGGATCAGGTCTGGGGCACGGCCGAGTATGCGGATGACGTTGCCGCTTATCTGAAGGAAAATCCGTTCAAGGGAAAAACAATTTGGGTTGGTCATTCCTTTGGTGGCCGAGTCGGCATGCAGCTCGCGGCGCGTCATCCGGCTTTGATCGATGGACTTTTTTTGATCGCCAGCGCAGGCGTGCCGCGCCAAAGAAACTTTAAACAGAAGGTCAAAAATAAGTTTCGGGTGCTTTTTTTCAAAAGCCTGAAACATCTGTGGCGTTGGACAGGGCGCGATGTGGACGTGTTAAAGAACCGCTTCGGCAGTCCCGATTATCGAAATGCAGGCCCGTTGCGGCCGATTTTTCTGAAGACAATTGCCGAAAATCTGTCCGAGGTTGCTCGCGCGATAACCTGTCCCGTCTTTTTGCTTTATGGAAGCGCGGATACGGAAACACCGCCGGACATCGGCGCAACGCTGCGTCAGCTGATCCCAAATGCGACGCTTTGCGTATTGGACGGACAGGATCATTTTTCCATTCTGACCAGCGGGCGACATCAGACGCTTAAATATCTTCAGGTTTTTGTGACGGGCGTGTCGACTGTTGAATGAGTCCGCAAAATCCTTTATCGCCGTATTATATACTCGGGCCCCTTCGGGCCCCCTCACGTTTTATCCGCGCAAAAGGCGCATCAGCTTCCCTGAGCGCGTGTTTTGCACGGAATCGCATCCTTCCGCTTTCCAAGGAAACCGAGTATACTAATCTCTTTCCTCTTTCACCTGTTGGATCCTTATGATAACGCCGCGCACCGTTTCTGGAACTCTTGAACTCTTGCCCCGCCAACAGATCATTCACCAGCATATGATCGATGTGATCCGGCGTGGTTTTGAGCGGTTTGGCTTCTTGCCCGTCGAGACTCCGGTATTCGAGCTGAAGGAGGTTTTGCTGACCAAATCGGGCGGCGAGACCGAAAAACAGGTCTATTTCGTGCAATCCACCGGCAGTTTGCAGCAAGGCTATGTTCCCGATATGGCGCTGCGCTTTGATTTGACGACTCCGCTGGCGCGTTATGTCGCCCAATATGAACGCGACCTCGCTTTTCCTTTTCGTCGTTATCAGATCCAGCGCGTTTATCGGGGCGAGCGCCCCCAACGCGGCCGCGAGCGCGAATTCTATCAATGCGATATCGATGTGATCGGCAAGGACAAGCTGACCCCTCTTTATGATGCCGAACTTCCGGCGATCATCGTGCAAATTTTTGACACACTGAAAGTCGGCCCTTTCACGATCCATTTTAATAACCGTAAAATTTTGCGCGGCCTTGTGCAGGGGTATGGCCTAACGGATCCCGAAACGCAGATTCTTGTTTTGCGTGAGATCGATAAGCTGGACAAAATCGGCGCTGAGAAAGTCTTAGCCTCTCTGATCGGCTTAGGCCTTGCTGAATCTGATGCGCAAAATCTTATGGAGCTGATTGGTCATAAAGGGTCTAAGGATGACGTGCTGGCGGCCCTGCAGGCGTTGCCTGTCGAAGACCCTCTCTTCCGCCAAGGGGTCGAGGAAGTCACGCAGATGGTGGCCGCCCTACGTGCTTTGGGCGTTCCTGAAGAGCGCACACGGCTGAATCTGTCCATCGCGCGGGGGCTGGATTACTATACGGGCACGGTTTACGAAACGACTCTCGACGCGCATCCGGAATTCGGCAGTGTTTGTTCAGGGGGACGGTATGATGATCTGGCCAGCCATTACACGAAATCCAAACTTCCGGGCGTTGGCATCTCGATAGGCCTCACGCGGCTTTTCGAGCTTTTAGAAGATACGGGACTTCTGCCCGAAACGCCGCCTTTGGTTCAGATTTTGGTCGCGCAGCTGGATCCCGCTCTGACCCCGCTTTATCTTTCTTTGGCGACCGAACTGCGCGCGGCCTGTTTTCGGGTGGATGCATGGCTTGAGCCAGCAAAACTTGATAAACAAATCAAATTCGCGGACAAAAACGGAATCCCGATTGTCCTGTTGCTGGGCGCGGAAGAGGCGGCCGAATCCAGCGTAACGGTCAAAGATATGAAGGCAAAAACACAAACACGCGTGGCACGCAACAACCTGATCGGCTTTTTAAGCCCCCTTTTTGATGTCCGAGCTTAGGCCTTTTCTAGCCCATAGGCTGCATGCAGGGCGCGCAAAGCCAACTCCGTATAGTCATCCCCGATCACGACCGATGTGCTGATAGCCGAGGTTTCGATGGCCTGAATATTGATCCCTTTATCGGCCAACGTACTAAACATGGTCGCGGCGACGTTCGCATGATTGCGCATCCCGACCCCAACAACCGAAACGCGCGCGACAGGCCCCGCCGCGAGGATCCGTTGGAACCCTAAGCGCTCTTGCTCCCCTTTCAGCAGCGTAACGGCACGGTCGCGGTCGCTTTGCGTAACCGTAAACGTGATATCGATGGTTTGGGAATCGTTCGACGCGTTCTGAACAATCATGCCGACGCTGATTCCCGCTTGTGCCAACGGCAGAAAGACTCCTGCCGCGCGCCCCGGCGCATCGGGGATTTGCGCGAGGGTGATTTTAGCCTCGTCCCGCGTACAGACGATTCCGGTGACACTGTTTTTTTCCATATCCTGATTCCTTTCGGTCAGAAGAGTTCCAGGCAGATCGCTGCCGGTTTCATTCGCGAAGGCCGAGAGAATCTGAACCGGCATGCGGTGGCGCATCGCGATCTCGACCGCGCGAGATTGAACAAATTTCTCGCCCAGCGCCATCAGCTCCATCATTTCTTCGTAGGAGAGTTGGTCGATCCGGCGCGCGCCGGAAACAAGGCGCGGGTCGGTTGTGTAAACGCCCTGCGCGTCCGCGTACAAATCACAGCGATCGGCCTTTAACGCGACAGCCAGCGCGACGGCAGAGGCATCCGCGCCGCCGCGTCCGAGAGTCGTGACCCTTCCTTCGTCCGTTACACCCTGAAAACCGGCGACAACCGCGATGGTGCCCTCAGCCAAAGTTTTCTGGAGAGGCTCCGTCTCAACGGAAAGAATTTTCGCTTTGGCATGGGTCGAGTCGGTCAGAAGCCTGAGCTGCCAGCCCTGCCAAGACCGCGCGTTCAGCCCCCGTTGTTGAAGCGCCAGCGCCATAAGGCCCGAGGTCACTTGCTCGCCGGTCGAGACAACCGTGTCATGCTCGCGCCGATCATAATGGGGGGCAATCGCGCGGCAAAAGCCGATCAGCTGATCCGTCACGCCGGGCATCGCAGACACGACAACGGCGATCTGATGGCCGCGCCGCGCCTCAGTCGCGACTTTAGCGGCGGCGTTTTTGATGCGGTCTATATCGCCAAGGGCGGGACCGCCAAACTTCATCACAATCAGAGACATGGCAGGAACAGAGTAAAACCTTAGAAAAGCAGAGGAATCAAGAGGCCTGATTCGAGAAGAGCGGGAACCTTCTCATAGGGTGATCCCCGAACCGAGTATGGCATGAACCGGTCCGGTTTGTCTTATGGAAGGGCCCCCATCCTTATAAGGCGGGATGGCAAGATTGATCTCCCCTTGCATGGGCGATGCGGATACGTCCACTGTCTCCCATACGCCACCTCTTTGAGTATCCCTTTGAGGTATCGGAAGCCCCATCATGGTCGACATATGAGGTGGAGGCTTGATCGGGACAAGACTGGTCGCCGGCGTTGATATAAGCAAGCAAAAATTGGATATGCCACGCGGCGCAGGGGGGCGTGCGATCTTTAGGGAACTTCTAACAACATGATTTTTGGGTAAAGAGCGAAGTCAGAAACAGGATCGCTGTCTGCCGCCGCTGAGGCAAGACAGGTTTTTGGGGGGGCTGAAGCCCCCTCTGAGGTTAATATGCCATCATTTTACCA
>CAIJXG010000133.1 GCA_903824505.1 uncultured Pseudomonadota bacterium
CGGTAACTCTGAGCGCGAGTCCGGCGACCGTTGCAAGTGGTGGAAGCGCGGTGATTTCGTGGTCCTCTAGTAATGCAGCGAGCTGTACGGCTTCGGGTGGCTGGATGGGCGCGGTAGGTGTATCTGGAAGTTACAAGACTCCGGCTTTAAGTGCATCGCAGACCTATAATCTAGCCTGTACCGGTCCGGGTGGAACGGTGACGCAGTCGGCGGCTGTGACGGTGGCATCTGCACCAACGGTAACTCTGAGCGCGAGTCCGGCGACCGTTGCAAGTGGTGGAAGCGCGGTGATTTCGTGGTCCTCTAGTAATGCAACGAGCTGTACGGCTTCGGGCGGGTGGACGGGCGCGGTTTCTACATCCGGGACTTATAACACGGGGGCTTTAAGTGCATCGCAGACCTATAATCTAGCTTGTACCGGTCAGGGTGGAACGGTGACGCAGTCGGCGGCGGTAACTCTGAGCGCGAATCCAACAACCGTTGTCAGCACTCTCCCTCAAATCAGCGGCGTCACGGTCACAGGAATCACACCCACCTCAGCCACTGTGAGCTGGACAACGAATTCTGTGACAGATGGGTTAGTCGGCTGGGGGCCCGGAGCGTCGCTCTCCAATATTGACGGCGGTGTGTTCGATTCAAAAGGCTCGAGAACGCATTCCTATACGATCACGGGCTTGTACCCAAGCTCGTTCCACGCATTTTTCGTGCGGTCTCGGCCGGTGATCAATGGAAAGTTTGATCCAACGAAGACGAATTGGGCTGTTTATGCGGCTGATGGGTGCACGGGTACATGCTCCTTCACGACTGCCGCCCCACCTGCGGGGGGATTTGACTACGCTCTTGAGATGACGGGACCGCACAATGTCGTTCAAGGCTATGACACTTACGTGGCCTTATGGCCTCACACACTTGTAGGAAAATACAAGGCGTTTGATTTATCAGCAACCGTTACAGGGCTTCCCCCTTATACCACGCTTGAATGGACGGAAAGATCTCAATGGGGTGTAAGTGCCGATCATGCCAGTGGTAACTCTTATTCGTTTTATGAATTTTATCTTGGCTATGATATCCACTTACAGACCAATGTTGGTGGGATAACTCCAACGGGGACATATACACTGAAAGTTACAGGGGCTGGTGTTGGCATTCCAACGCACAGTGCGACATGGCAGCTGATTGTTAACACGCCGCCAGCTGCTGTCCAGCATGCTAAATCCTATCCGCCAATTCCCTGTCTGACGGCCAATTCAAAAATGTTAAGCGGTGCGGCCTGCGCCAGCAATTGGACAGACACCATGAACATTTATGGGCAGTTCTGGACGCCGGAGGATTATACCTTCAATGCCGCGCAGGTGACGGCAAATACCCCCCATTGTCTTTACCCTGCGCCGCTTAGTGCGTGGCCTGCCCGCTGTATTAGAGCCAATGATCCTGCAACCGTTGTCACGGCGAGCGGGGGACTTACAACTCAATCATGGTTCTACGATGGAGATCTTGTGTTCCAACATATTGGGAATTATTTGGGAAACCCAGCGAAATGGTATCAGGGCGTTGCTAACACCAATCAATCCTACCGGGATAAGTTTGTTCTTCCGCTTAACGGACACATCCAGGGATATCTTCTTTTTACCGAGGGGCTTTACCGCGACTACATGACGCGTGGGGATGTGAGTTCAAAGACGGCTGTAGATGAATTGGTAGCCTTTGCAGCTTTCTCTGCCACCCCTCACGCTGAGTTCTCTATTACTCAAACCCAGCGCGAAGCGGCCTACAGGCTGGAAGCTGATTTATGGGGAAGCAAGTTGGATAACCCCGTGCGTGCGGGACATCCGGCGAGTTATTGGCTTCAGTACGATGTCGCGCATGTCATTGGGCAGATTGAGCAGCAATGCACGCAGAACCAGCCCTTTGAGTATTTTATGACGGGCTTGCAGGCTGAAGCGCTGATTAAGTATTATATCGAGACCGGCTCTCGAGATGTTCGGATTCTTCCCGCCGTAGAACAGCTCGCGAAATGCGTGGCCCTTGGATGGGGGGGAGTCGTTGACGATCCCTATGCCTTTCCTTACGCGAGTGCTCACGCAACCTACGGCTTTACTAATCACGGTGGGAGTAATGAAGTATTGAATTCATTGATCGCGCCGATGTATGCGTGGCTCTATATGATGACGGGCGACAGTGCTTACCTTCTTATCGGAGACACTGTTTTTCAGTATGGTGTGACCATGCCGACCTCGGGGGGCGCTAAAGGTACCATCGGTTGGGTCGGAAATGGCGGAAAGCAGTTTAGTCAAAGCTACCGTTGGAGCTTTGACTATGTGAACTGGCGTCTTGGGAATACAAATTTGGCGCCATAGACCTCATTTCTGTGGACGGAATAAATGCAAAGGAGAATTGGACCTTCACCAACAATGTGATGATCGTCAATGGGGCAATTCCATCGGCGGCTAGCTATCCTGCGGGAAATAACTTTGCCAATCTCTCATCGGTCAGCTTTGTGAACGGCGCAGCAGGGAATTATCAGCTGTCGCCCACAAGCCCCTTTAAAGGAGCCGCCACGGACGGCACGGATATCGGCGCAAACATCCCCCTCCTCGCCAACGCCACGGCCTGTGCGCTGACGGGATCGGCTCCGAACGTCTCCTCTTGTTCGGCAAACCCATAGAAGGGAGTCCCCCTGCGCCTTGCTGAAAGAGATCGGGCCAAGAACGCGAGCTTTCTCCCCACTTATCCTCCCCTTGAGTTTTGGGGCAGAATTGCTGCTTTGTCTCGGCGGGTGTTGGTGCTAGAAAGACAGCCTGTTTTCCTCTTCTTTCAGGCTGTTTTCCGTGACCGATCTTCCCGCCCTTATCCCTTCCGACATTTTGCCCGTCACGATTGAAGACGAGATGCGGCAATCCTATCTCGCTTACGCGATGAGCGTGATCGTCTCGCGTGCGTTGCCCAATGTATGCGATGGGCTGAAGCCTGTTCATCGGCGTATTTTGTTTGCGATGAAGGAAGGGGGCTACGACAGCGGCAAGCCCTATCGCAAATCCGCCCGCATCGTCGGTGATGTGATGGGTAAATACCATCCGCATGGCGACAGCGCGATTTACGATGCCATGGTTCGGATGGCGCAGGATTTCTCGATGCGTCTGCCCTTGATCGACGGGCAGGGCAATTTCGGCTCGATGGACGGAGATAACGCGGCCGCCATGCGCTATACCGAGGCGCGACTCGACAAAGCCGCCGAGACGATGCTGGAGGATATCGACAAAGACACCGTCGATTTCCGTCCGAACTACGATGAATCCCTGCAAGAGCCGGAAGTCCTGCCTGCGCGTTTTCCTAATTTGCTGGTGAATGGCGGCGGCGGTATTGCGGTGGGGATGGCGACCAATATCCCGCCGCATAATTTGGGCGAGGTGATTGACGCCACGCTCGCGCTGATCCGCAATCCGGATCTCTCGATTGATGAATTGCTCGAGATTATCCCGGGTCCCGATTTTCCAACAGGGGCCATCATTCTGGGCATAACGGGCTGCCGCAGCGCCGCCCATACAGGCCGCGGCAGCGTCACCATGCGCGCGCGGCATGAGATCGAGGAAATCCGCAAAGACCGTCCCGCGATTGTGTTTACGGAGATTCCCTTCCAATTAAATAAGGAAAATCTTGTCAAACGCATTGCGGAATGCGTGCATGAGAAAATTATCGAAGGCATTGCCGAGCTGCGCGACGAATCCGACCGCGACGGCGTGCGTGTGGTGGTCGAGCTGAAACGCGACGCGGTCGCCGATGTCGTCCTTAATCAGCTTTTTGCCCATACGCCGCTGCAAAGTAATTTTGCGGTCAATATGCTCGCGCTGAATAACGGGCGGCCGGAACTGATGAATCTTAAGGCGGTTTTGACCGCCTTTGTAGCGTTTCGTGAGAAAACCATCACCCGCCGCACGGAATATGAATTGCGGCAAGCGCGGGATCGCGCGCATTTGTTGGTGGGCCTTGCGGTTGCCGTTGCCAATATCGACGAGATTATCGCCCTGATCCGCCGCGCGAATGACCCCGCTGTCGCCAAGGCTGGATTGATGGCGCGAGACTGGCCAATGGGCGATGTGGGGCCGTTGGTCGCGCTGGTCGATGAAAATGTCACGGAAGCGACTCCAACCTATCGGCTGAGCGACGCGCAAGCTAAGGCGATTTTGGATCTGCGGCTGCATCGCTTGACGGGGCTGGAACGCGACAAAATCGGCAATGATTTACGCGATGTTGTGGCGCAGATTGCGGATTATCTGGACATCCTCTCGAAGCGTGAACGGATCTTTGCGATTATGGGGGATGAACTCGCGGCCATTCGCACGAAATTTGCGACGCCGCGCCGCACGAAGATTGAAGCTTCCGAATTCGAAGCGGATATCGAAGATTTGATTCAGCGTGAAGATATGGTCGTGACGGTCAGCCATACGGGCTATATCAAACGCGTGCCGCTTTCCACCTATCGGGCACAAAAACGCGGCGGCAAAGGCCGCGCGGGCATGGCGACAAAGGACGAGGATTTTGTCAGCGATATTTTTGTGGCGAGCACCCATACACCGATCCTGTTTTTCTCGTCTTTAGGCCGAGTCTATAAGCTGAAAGTTTATAAACTGCCTTTGGGGACTCCTCAGGCGCGGGGCAAGGCGCTGGTTAATCTTCTGCCTTTGGAGCAAAACGAAACCATCACGACGGTTTTGCATTTGCCGGAAGATGAGGCGACGTGGGATCATTTGCATGTTCTGTTTGCGACCAGCAGCGGCTCGGTGCGCCGGAATCAGCTCTCGGATTTCAGCCATGTCCGTCCCAGCGGCATTATTGCCATGAAACTAGAGGAAGACGACCGCTTGATTGCGGTGGCCACCTGCGGCGAACAAGACGATATTTTGCTCGCGACGCGTCAAGGTAAAGCCATTCGCTTCGCCGTGGACGATATCCGCGTTTTTGCGGGACGCAATTCAGTCGGCGTGCGCGGCGTAAGATTGGGTGAAAACGATGCCGTGATTTCCCTGTCGGTGCTGCGCCATGTCGAGGCCTCGCCGGAAGAACGGGCCGCTTATTTGCGTCAACGCCGCGCTTCTATCGGCGATGCGGTGGAGGAAACCACAAGGGAAGGTGAGGAGGAAGAAAGCGCAACCACCACCGTGACTCTCTCGGCCGAACGCACTGCCGAACTTGCCGCGCAAGAGGAGTTTTTACTGACCGTTTCCGAGCGCGGCTATGGCAAACGCAGCTCGGCCTACGAATACCGTTTGTCCGGACGGGGAGGGCAGGGGATCTGGAACATGGATATGTCCGATCGCAACGGGCTGATCGTCGCGAGTTTCCCTGTGAAAGAAGGACAAGACATTATATTGGTGTCGGATGGGGGGCAGATTATCCGCTCACCTGTTAAGGATATCCGCGTCGCGGGCCGCCGCACGCAGGGCGTGACCGTCTTCCGTGTGGATGCGAGCGAGAAAGTCGTCTCTGTTGCCGCGCTGGATGAAGGGGAAGAGGCTGGCGCTGAAACGAGTGAGGAGGGGGTTTAGAAAGTTCCCCACTTCTTCACTTCAAAACTACGTCTCTGACTTCCTCTCCTCCACCTTGCTTTTTGTGGAACAGGCCGCTGATTTTTGCCCAAAGCCGTGCGAAGAAGCCGACTTGCGGGACATCGGCGAGCACAACCAACGGCACGGTCTGATCCGGACGATCGGGCGCGGTGAGAATCAGGCTGCCGACCGTCTGTCCTTTGGCAAGGGGAGCATCAAGCCTTTGGGGGAAATGCACAACGGCCTTTAAGCCCATGCGCGCGGCGCGTGGGAGGCTTAGCGTCACGTCTTTTTTGGCACCAATCGCAACGGAAGGGGCTGTTCCCAGCCAAACAGCCGGAGTCCCCAAAATGTCACCCGCTTTGACAACCGGATAAAGCCCGAATTCGCGGTAGCCGTAATCCAGCAATTTGGCCGATTCATCCGCGCGGGCTTGCATATCCGTCATGCCATTCAGGACCATGAAGAGCCGCCGCCCCTCGCGGGCGGCTGACGCCGTTAGCCCATAGCCCCCCGTATCCGTGTGTCCCGTCTTCAGCCCGTCCACATTCATGGCGCGGTATAATAAGGGGTTCCGATTGCCTTGGGCGATTCCGTTATAGGTGAAGCTCATTTCCGAAAAGAAATGGTAATACTCCGGAAAATCCCGATAAAGAGCCAAAGCGAGCGCGGCGAGGTCTCGCGCCGTTGAATAATGTTGAGGATCCGGCAGACCCGTCGCGTTCATGAAATGGCTGTTTGTCAGGCCAAGCTGGGTCGCTTTCGCGTTCATCAAATCGGCAAAAGCGGATTCCGATCCCGATCCCAAACTTTCCGCCAAAGTCACGGCCGCGTCATTCCCTGATTGCACGATCACGCCACGCACAAGATCCTCTACCCGCGCGGTTTGACCGACATTCAGGAACATGCGCGAGCCTTCTTGCTTCCACGCGTGTTCGCTGACGGGGATCCTGTCTTCCATATGCAGCTTGCCGCTCTTCAACGCCTCGAAGACCACATACATGGTCATCATTTTGCTCATCGAGGAGGTTGGCATCCGGCTGTCTGCATCTTTGGCATACAGAACGCCGCCCGTTGCGGCTTCGACCAGAACCGCTTGTCGCGCGGCAAGATCCAAGGGCGGCACTGTTTGAGCCCATGCGGATGCATTCATCAGAAGAAGAGCCAAAAGCAAAGACAGCGCGTATTTCATGAGCAGAGCAGGGGAAAGAAGAGGGGTGTTTTTCAAAAGCCTCGCGGCACAATCTGTCTATACCCTGAATCGATGGTTTGAAACCCAAGATTTTGGGCCAAGATTTTGTGGTTGCGCGGCCTTCAGCCCTATGCACACTCGGGTTCCTTCGGAACCAGAGTGTTTTGTCCGCGCAAAAGGCGCATCAGCTTCGCTGAGCGCGTGTTTTGCACGGAATTGAATACTCGACTTTCCAAGGAAGCCGAGTATAGGATGTCCTTGCCTCTCTGTGTTTAAAGCTTGGAGATGCCCCCCCCTCGGCAAAGGACTCTTCCGATGAGAATTCACCCTGTCTTGGTTTTGGCCTTTCTGTGCCTGTTCGCTTTGCCCCTTCATGCGGCGGAGAAGGAGCCCATCAAGATCGGCGATCTTTTTGCCTATACCTCGTTTCCGGCAGAAGGCGGCTCTTATAAAAAAGGCTGGCAACGCGCGGTTGAGGAAATCAACGCGGAAGGAGGGATTCTGGGGCGGCCCGTCAAAGTGATTTCGCGGGATACAGGGGATACACCCCAACAGGGAATCCTTGTGGCTCAGGAGCTTATAGATCGCGATAGGGTCGATGTTCTTGCAGGTACTATTCTTGGAACGATCACGAATGCTATCGCCAATACCACAGGGCAAGCTCGTTTTCCTTTGGTCACTTTATGGAACACGATGCCTGTGCAAAACGGTAAGCAGAACGACTTCATGTTCTCGGTTATGACAACAGAAGGTCAAGCGGGCGCAGCAGCTGATTTTGCTTCAACTCTCCCCGCGAAGAAATGGGCCACGATTGCCCCCAACTATGCCTATGGGCGTTTGTCGGTTGAGATTTTTAAAAAACGCCTAAAGGATTTGCGTCCCGATGTCGAATTCGTGGATAGCCGTTGGCCAACCGTCAGCAAAATCGATGCAGCGGGCGAGGTTTTAAGCCTCAGACACAGCGAGCCGGAAGCGATTTACTCCACGCTCTTTGCCTCGGATCTTGCCGCTTTTGTGCGGGCAGGCAATCGCGTGAGTTTCTTCGACAACAAAACTGTTCTAGGGCAAGAATCGGGGGAGAAAATTTATACTCGTGTGATCGGTAAAGAATTGCGCGGCACATGGTACGGGACGGGGGATCCCAGCGCGCACCCCAAAGATCCTGCCGCGACTTTTTATACTGATTACCGCAAGGAATTCGGCGCGGAGCCGGACATGTACACCTATGCGGGCTATCTGGTCTATCGCTTCATCTTCGCGGCCATCCAGAAAGCGGGATCGACAGAGCCTGAAAAGCTTGTGCAGGCTTTGGCGCAGGTCAGTATTTCAACGCCGATGGGGTCGATCCGAATGGATCCCGCCACCAACCGCTCTAATTTCGGCGTTTGGATCGGTCGTCTACAGCCCACGGCCGAAGGGGCGGACCTTGTTGATTGGGTCTATAAAGACGCCGCCCCGTATCTGGTTCCTGAGAAGAAGTGAGGAGGATAGCATGCGTTTTGTCTTTGGTCTTTTCTTGAGTGTCCTCTGTTTTCTTACGGCCCCCCTCCACGCAGCAGAGCCCCCCGTGATTGTCGGGCAAATCATTGAGGAGAAAGCTTGGCCCGATATAGGGCTGAATCACGATAGGGGCGTCCAGCTCGCGGTTAGCGAGATCAACGCCGCCGGAGGTGTTCATGGGGGGCATCCGATTAAGCTTATCACGCGTGATGGCGGCTCGGCCAATCCTGAAGATGTGGTGCGCGATGCGGAAGAACTGGTGAACCGCGATGGGGCGCATTTTTTGATCGGCACGGTTCCGGATAACAACTCTTTGGCGGTCGAATCCTTCGCTGAACACAACCATGTTTTCTTCATTAAAGGCGTCAATGGAAGTATGCGCATGATCTGGGCGGAGGGGAATCCCTATTTCGCGCATTTTGGAGAGCCAAATTACATGTTCGGCGGCGCTTTGGCCGAGGCGGCAGCCAAAACAGGCATCAAACGCTGGTCTTTCATCGGGCCGGACTATGAATTCGGGCATTCCGTCGTCGCTGAATTTCAGAAGGCTTTGCTGAAGAAAGAGCCGGATGCCACATGGATCAAAGAGCTTTACTTCCCCTTGGGGAAGATCAACGCGTCCCTTGCGGCTCAGACCCTGCAATATAAAGATCCGGACGGGCTTTTCGTTGCTCTGTGGGGCAGTGATTTGATGGGCTTTATCCGCGAAGGGAACCGCCGCCATTTGTTTGACAATAAGAAAGTGGTCGCTGTTTTGTTGGGGCAGCCGGAGGGGATGAAGATTTTGGGTAAGGAAACGCCCGTTGGTTGGATCACCCAAGGCTGGCCGTTCGATGATATCACCATTCCCGAACACAAGGCTTTTCTTGCCGCCTATCGCAAAACCTATGGCGCGGAACCGGGCTATTGCTCTTATGTCGGTTATAACGCAATGAAGGCGCTGGCGGCTGCGATGGATGGCGCGAAGGATCTGACACCTGAAGGCGTTTCTGCCGCGATAGCACGGCAGGGCCTGTGCGTTTTCGCGCGTCAGACGGGCAATCAACTGTTGGCTTGTGGGTTGGCGAAACGGCGGTTGTTGACGGGAAACCGAAGCTCGTGAATTGGACCTACGAACCGGGGGATAAATTCTACCCGGGTGATGCGTATGTGAAGAGCGTGCGACGGCAGCCATAGCAAACATTGGAGATTTTTAATGTTTGTTCGGCTCGCGCTTTTCTTTGGCCTCCTTTGTCTTTGCCCCGTCTCTACTCACGCGGCGGAGCCAGAGCCGATTAAGATTGGCGAGATGATGCCTTATACCAACGGGACCCAATTTGCGGTTCCGTTTCGCGAGGGGTATCTTCTCGCGGTTGAAGAAATCAACAAAAGCGGCGGCATTCAGGGGCGACCTCTTCAAGTGATCTCGCGCGATGATCAGGCCGATCCTTCTGTTGCGGTGCGCGTGGCCGAGGAGCTGGTAAGCCGCGATCAGGTCATTATGCTGATTGGGGCAGGGTTCGATCATGTGGGGCTCGCGGCTGCTAATTTTGCCAACCGGAACCAGATTCCTTTTTTGAAACAGTGGGCGGGGAACTGTCCTGCCGTGACGAATCCACAGAACCGCTATTGGTTTTCGACAACGCCTTGTTACACGGCTTATGCGTCCCTCTTTGCCCGAGAAGCGGCGAAGCTGCCTTATACGCGCTGGGCAACCATTGGGCCGAATTACGAATTCGGCCATGTGATGACGACAGAATTCAAAAAGGCGTTAAAAGCCTTGCGACCGGATGTCATTTTTGTCGCTGAACAATATCCGGCTGTGGGGAAAATCAACGCCGCTGCCGAAATTCAGGCGCTGGATCACGCTCAACCCCAAGCTATTTTTAGCACCATCTTTGGCCCTGATTTGGGATCCTATCTGCTTTATGCCCGCAAAATCGATTTTCTGAAAAACATCTTCACGATCAGCGGCACGAATATAGGCTCTGGCGTTTCGATCCGCGCCTTGGGAGAGGCCTATCCGAAAGGTTGGCTGACGGAAGGGTTGCCGCTTGATCTAACCGGCCATCCGGCGAAAGTTTTTGCGGATGCGTTTCAACAAAAATACGGGCATTTTCCGGATCTCATGGCTGTTTACGGCTATAATCTGATGGAGGTTACGGCAGAGGCTCTTCGACAAGCGAAGAGTCTGAAGGGCGAGGATATCCGTGAGGCCCTTCAGGCCGTTAAGATCAACGGCCCTTTCGGCCCCGTTGTGATGAAGAACAAGCAGCTCTATCTGGGCGATTGGATCGGTTATACCGATAACCAGAACGGCCACGGCTCTTTTGTCGGGGCGCATTGGTATCCTGCGGAAGTCCTGTTTCCGGATATGTTGGACAAAGCGGGGCCGTAACCCTTACAGATCTTTTTCTCTAACTCTGTGAAAGGAAATCGATGATTGACGATCCCGCCGATGTGGACTTTCTGATGAAGCAGATAGAAGCTGCTCTGCCTTTGGAGGCGGTTCTGACTGACCGTTTCATCAAAATGTTCAAGGAAGAGTCTCCTAATGTTAAATGGCCGGAAAAGTGCAAGATTATCAGCCTCTTCTATATGGGGGATGAAGGCGGCATTATGTGCGCGCTTGCCATTGAGGGAGTCGAAAAAGAAGGTATTGTAACCTCCCTCACGCATTTGCACTTCTACAAGAATATGCCCTTGGCGACTGAAATAGCCTTCTATCAGAAAAGGCGAACGCGGCACTTGAAAAAAGAACAGGCCTACGATCTTCGTCTTTTTACACGAGAGGCGGGGGCCGCGTGACCACAGCCTTTTGACACCCCATGCCCCGCGATCTTTTCTCTATTCTTTCTGAATCTGAAGCCGCTGCTGCGTTGCAAGACATGGCGCGGGAAATCGCGCGGCATGACGTTCTGTATCACCAAAAAGACGTGCCCGAGATTTCCGACGCGGCCTATGACGCGCTTTTGCAAAAATACCGCGATCTGCGTGCGCGATTTCCGCATCTCAAGCCCGCTGATGATCCTGAGGAGCGGGTGGGGGCGCCTCTGGCCTCCGGCTTTGCCAAGGTCGCGCATGATTTGCCGATGTTGTCTTTGGCGAATGCCTTTACCGAAACAGATGTGACGGAATTTGTCGCACGGATTCGGCGTTTTCTGAATTGGCCGGATGAATCTCCGCTCTCGTTTATGGCTGAACCAAAAATCGATGGGCTTTCCTGTTCGCTGCGTTATGAAAAAGGGGCGCTGGTGGGTGCTGCCACTCGTGGAGACGGGCGCATGGGGGAGAATATCACAGCGAATGTCTGCACGATGGCGGATATCCCAACACAGCTGAACGCTCCTTTTCCGGACAGGCTGGATATTCGGGGCGAGATTTATATAAACCGCGCCGATTTTATAGGCCTCAATCGCGCGCGAGAAATAGAAGGAGAGTTGCCCTTTGCCAATCCGCGTAACGCGGCGGCCGGTAGTGTGCGGCAATTGGATCCTACCATTTCCGCGAAGAGGCCCTTGCGCTTTTTCGCCTATGCGCTGGGGGCGTGTAGCGAGGCCATGCCAGAGTCTCAACACGCGTTGCGGGCACAGATCGCGGCATGGGGTTTTCGGCTCAACGAACCCGCGCGGCTTTGCATGAATCCAGACGATCTTTTAGATTTTTATCATTTTATGGGAAGCCAGCGGCACAGCCTGCCCTTCGATATTGATGGCGTTGTCTATAAGGTGAACGACCGCGTGGCGCAGGAGCGTTTGGGCTTTGTTAGCAGATCCCCTCGCTGGGCGATTGCGCATAAATTTGAAGCGGAACAAGCCGAAACGCGACTCACCGCCATTGGGATTCAGGTCGGGCGAACGGGGGCTTTGACTCCCGTTGCAGAGCTGGAGCCCGTGACTGTCGGTGGCGTAGTGGTCAGTCGCGCGACATTGCATAACGAGGATGAAATCGCCCGCAAAGATATACGCGTCGGGGATTTTGTGCGGATTCAACGCGCAGGGGATGTCATTCCGCAGATTATAGGGGTTATTGATGCGCAGTCGCCCACGCGCGGCGATCCCTTTGTGTTTCCAACCCATTGCCCTGACTGCGGCTCTTTAGCCTTACGGGAAGAGGGGATGGCCGTCCGCCGTTGCACGGGCGGGCTGATTTGCCCCGCGCAGGCCGTCGAGCGTTTGCGCCATTTTGTCAGTCGGTTAGCCTTTAATATTGAAGGTTTAGGTGAGGAACGGGTGCGCGAGTTATGGCAAGACAATTTAGTGCGCTCGCCTGTTGATCTATTTGACCTTCAGCGCCATGCCGCCGCGTTGCAAAAGCGCGAGGGGTGGGGCGAGAAATCCGTGACCAAACTTCTGGCCGCGATTGAGGGGCGGCGCGTGATTGCGCTGGATCGCTTTATTTACGCGCTGGGCATTCCCCAAATCGGCGAGGCGACCGCCAAGCTTCTCGCGCGTCATTACGGAACATGCGGCACATGGCGCACCGCTATGCACGCGGCGGATAACCCCGAGTCTCCGGCCCGTCGAGAGCTGGAATCCATTGACCAGATTGGCCCCCTGATCGCGCGGGATCTCATCGGCTTTTTCCAAGAAGCCCATAATACCGATATTCTGGATGCTCTAGAGCAGCGCGTCACGATCCAGCCTTATGAAAAGCCTACGGTGGAAAGCACCTCGCCCCTTACCGGAAAAACCATCGTTTTTACAGGGACTCTGACGGGAATGAGTCGCGCAGAAGCGAAAGCGAAGGCCGAAAGCCTTGGCGCCAAGGTCGCCGCGTCCGTTTCGCCTAAAACCGATTATCTGGTCGCCGGAGCGGATGCCGGAAGCAAAGCCGACAAAGCGCGGATTTTGGGTGTTGAGGTCTTGGATGAGGCGGCGTGGTTGGGAATTCTTGAGTCATAAAGAAGGCTGGACGAACTTTCTGGCAGATTGAAAACATTTTCTTGAAAATAAGTAGTTTCATGCTAAAACGACAACATCGAGACAACCAGTTAACACATAAGGATTAATGCCATGACTAATTCTTCTCGTCGCGACAATACAACCACTCTCCTCGGAGACAGAATACACCCAGCTTTAAGTGCTTTGGGCTTCTCAGTAGTCTTGGGAGGTATTCTTTCGTGTTTTCCTTGCCCACCTCAAGAATTTAAAACTACTTCAAGACAAATAACACAAGGAATGTCCCCAGAAGGCAATGCTCGAGCGCCCCAAAGATTGAATCCTCTTCCCTCCCACAAACTGTAATCTTGTCTAAAAACAGGATGCAATACTGCACGTCTGAACGGCATAAGAATTATACCAAGGGCCATAAGTCTTAACCTCTGCGAGTCTTTCAAGAAATGTATGGCCTTCGGCGACATACTCAGAGAAAATAGATTTATCCGACCTTCATGTTGTTGACTCATATGCTCGCTATCGTTCGCGATGGATCCCCGCTTTCGCGGGGATGACGCGGAAAAGCGATTTCTAAAAGATCAAATTGTTCATGACTGAATCATACTTGTTGATGCTTTTGTTAAATATTTTGCATCGTCATTCTGCCATACCCTCCCCTTATGCATGCCCCCCGCTCCCCCTCCCCCTCTCATTCTCATCGGTGGTCCCACGGCGGCGGGAAAGTCCGCTTTTGCCTTGCAAAAAGCGCGAGAGGTTAATGGCGTTATTCTTAACGCCGACGCGATGCAGATTTATCGTGGGCTGCCTCTTTTGACCGCGCAGCCGGACGCACAGGACAAAAACGAAATCCCTCATCGATTATATGAAGTGTTGGACGCCGCGTCCCCCTCTTCCGTCGGCAAATGGTTGGAGCTTACGCGACTTGCTTTGCAAGAAGCGGTTGAAACGGAGCGCGCCCCTATTCTGGTGGGAGGCACGGGACTTTATTTCGAGGCCTTCCAAAAAGGCCTTGCGGATATTCCCGCGATTTCGGATTCTGTTCGCGTCGCCTGTGCCGAACGGTACGAGGCGGAGGGAGAAGAAAAGTTTCGAGAAGAATTAGCAACTCAAGATCCTGAAAGCGCGGCACGAATCGCGCGAAACGACAGGCAGCGGCTGATCCGCGCGGCGGAAGTCCTCGCTTATACGGGAAAGAGCCTTTCTCTCTGGCAAAAAGAAGCCGCACCGCGCAGCCTTTTAACTGAATTTGGCTTTGCGCTGCCCGAAACACATTTGATTTGTCCCCCGCGCGAGGCTTTGTACGCCGCCTGTGACGCGCGTTTTTTGCAAATGATCGAACGCGGCGCGCTTGAGGAAGTGCGCACTCTTCTGACTCGGGGGTTATCCCTCGATTTACCGGCCATGAAGATCTTAGGTGTGCGCGAAATTGCCGCTTTTCTGCAAGGTGAAATAACTTTGGAGACAGCCATAAGCCAAGCCCAGCAAAAGACTCGAAATTATGCGAAACGGCAGATGACGTGGTTTCGGCATCATTGGCCGAAGGGGACTCAAAACCGTTAACTCAAGGGGGTGTGCCCCGCCGGAATTCCTTGTTCTGGATACATAAGCCCGGCTTCCTGCTTTTTCCTTGACCCTTTGGCCTCAATCCGTCAAATAAAGCTCATGCTAAGCCTTAAAGATCTTAAAAGCCGTATCGCAAGCGTGAAATCGACGCGCAAGATCACCTCGGCCATGAAAATGGTCGCGGGGAGCAAGTTGCGTCGCGCCCAAGAAAATGTGGAAGCTGCCCGCCCCTATGCCGAGCGCATGGCGCGGATGCTGGAATCGCTTGTGCAGAAATTGGTGATTACGGACACGACGCCGCGTCTTTTGGCGGGAACGGGCTCTGATCAAACCATTCTGCTTTTGGTTGTGACGTCGGATAGGGGGCTGTGCGGCGCTTTTAACGGCTCGATCGTTCGCGAAACGCGGCGGCAGATTCGCAAGCTTGAAAGCGAAGGCAAGACCGTCAAACTTTTTTGCATCGGCCGCCGCGGGCGGGATGCTCTGCGCCGCGACCAAAGCGCGAAGATCGTGAACGCCGTGGATGATGTGATTCGTAAAAAACTTTCTTTTGCCGATGCTAATCAGATTGCTACGCGCCTCATCGGGCTGTTCGAGGGCGGGGAATTTGATCTTTGCCACGTCGTGTTCAATCGTTTTCAGTCGGCGATGACTCAGATCGTGACTGTTCACCAACTTGTGCCCTTTGCCGTTGATCAGACCGAGCTGCCGCCGGATATGGGGCCTCAGGCCGTTTGCGCCTTCGAGCCGGAGGAAGAGCAAATCCTGAAAACACTTCTGCCGCGGGCTTTGGCGGTTGCTATTTTCGGCTGTCTGCTGGAAAGCGCGGCCGGCGAGCAAGGCGCGCGCATGACCGCTATGGATAACGCAACCCGAAATGCGGGGGATATGATCGATAATCTGACTCTGACCTATAATCGCAGCCGTCAGGCCTTCATTACCAAGGAATTGATCGAAATTATCTCTGGCGCTGAAGCGGTTTAAGAATCGAGAGGAAATAAGCGCGTCTTTTTTCGCTGGCGAAGCATAAAAGTGTTTCTTTGTATACTCGGGCCCCTTCGGTCCCCGAACGTTTTGTCCGCGCAAAAGGCGCATCAGCTTCGCTAAGCGCGTGTTTTGCACGGAATCGAATCTTCCGCTTTCCAAGGAAACCGAGTATAAGATGTTAGACTCTTAAACGCCTTCTAAAATTGTCGCGATTCCCTGTCCGCCGCCTATACATTGGGTTGCCAGAGCATAGCGTTTCCCTGTGCGTACCAACAAAGCCGCAGCTTTTCCTGTAATCCGCGCTCCGCTGGCACCCAGCGGATGACCTAGCGCAATTGCGCCGCCGTCGATATTAACGCGCGCGGGATCCAGCTCTAAATCACGGATACAGGCCAAAGATTGGCTTGCAAAAGCCTCGTTCAGCTCAATAATATCCAGATCCGCGACAGAAAGACCTGCCCGTTGCAGGGCTTTGCGCGTTGCGGCTACGGGGCCGATTCCCATCATTTCTGGCGCGCACCCAGCCACAGCGATGGATCGAATCCTCGCCAAAATAGGCAGGCCGTGGGCGCGGGCGTACTCTTCGCTTGCAACCAGAACAGCCGCCGCGCCATCGGTTAGCGGTGAAGAGGTTCCCGCTGTTACGCTTCCCTTTTCATCAAAAGCCGGTTTCAACTCGGCAAGTTTTTCGGCTGTTGTGGCGGCGCGAATACAGCCGTCCTTTGAAATCAAGCCATCAGACGTTGCAATTGGGACAAGCTCGGAATCCAAAAGGCCTGCGCTCTGCGCCGCAGCCGCTTTGGCGTGAGAAGAAACCGCAAAAGCTTCTTGCTCTTTACGCGTGAGTCCATAGTGCCGCGCGACATTTTCAGCCGTGATCCCCATGCTGATATAGGCGGCCGGATAGGATTCCACCAAAGCGGGATTGGGCATGGGATTGAAACCAGAAATCGGCACACGAGTCATGCTCTCGACGCCGCCGCAAAGAAAAACATCGCCCGCCCCCATTTGAATGGCGCCCGCCGCATCATGAATCGCTTGCATCGAGGAGCCGCAGAATCGGTTCAGCGTCACGCCCGCGACCGAAAGAGGCAGAGGTGTCAAAAGCCCAACGAGCCGCGCGAGATTCAATCCCTGCTCGCCTTCCGGAAAAGCGCAGCCGAGGATAAGATCTTCGATATCCTCTGTCTTGACCTGCGTCCGGTTGATCAAGGCACGGATAACGGCGGCCGCGAGATCATCTGGCCTGACCTTTGCCAATTCTCCCTTCGCCGCGAAACAAAAAGGCGATCGCGCGTAACCGGCAATGACAACGGATTTCATGGGCAGCTCCCGCAAAGATGAAGCTTCATTTTGGCGAGAAAGAGGTGAAGGAAAGGTTAATGAGGGAATGAGTGGTCAGGAAAATAGGGGCGTCTATTTTTTGTCTCCTAATTTTTCAAGCGAGGAACAAACAGAAAATAGGCAACAATGCTTGCCACAAGAAAGCCGACGCTTAAGGCGGCGACGGGATGAAACTCATCTGGAATCGTCAGGACTCCGATCTCAAAAACAAGCCAAAGGGCTGAAAGGGTACAGATGGTTCCTCGCCAGCGCCCCAGAGAAAAACTCCCTTGAAGGGGAAGCCTATGAACGCGAAAACCTGCATTCAAAACAGTGACAAGATAGATAAAGGACAAAAGAACCACAGGCACAGCCATAAGGACTGCGAGATCCCCTGCAAAAATCAAAGTGAGGAGACCCAATAGGGCCACCAAAAGAGTCGCAAAAACGGGCGCTCCTTTAGTCGAAACCCTTTCAAACAAAGGGGCGATTGGAAAACGCTTGTCCCGCGCGATAGCGAATAAGACTCTTACGCCGAGAGAAAGAGAAATCAGAGTCGTCGCCAGCATCGCGAGGATGACGCAAACCAAAAGAACGGTTGTCGCCGTTTGTCCCAGATAATGCTCGGTGGATTCAAATTTGAAGTGCAACTTTAGTTTCAAGGTTTTGGCATGGGGCTGAAGCGAAGTAAACCTCCTCAGGGGTCAGGAATTTTAGTTTCTTTCTGGGGCGTGAGTTGAGCTTGGCGGCGATAGCGTTGAGGTC
>CAIJXG010000134.1 GCA_903824505.1 uncultured Pseudomonadota bacterium
GGCTTTCACGCCTGACTTGGAAAACCGCCTACGCGCGCTTTACGCCCAGTAATTCCGAACAACGCTAGCCCCCTTCGTCTTACCGCGGCTGCTGGCACGAAGTTAGCCGGTGCTTATTCTACGGGTACAGTCATCATCTTCCCCGTCAAAAGAACTTTACAACCCGAAGGCCTTCATCATTCACGCGGCATGGCTGGATCAGGGTTTCCCCCATTGTCCAATATTCCCCACTGCTGCCTCCCGTAGGAGTCTGGGCCGTGTCTCAGTCCCAGTGAGGCTGGTCATCCTCTCAGACCAGCTATAGATCGTTGCCTTGGTGAGCCATTACCTCACCAACTAGCTAATCCAACGCGGGCCCATCTTTTGGCGATAAATCTTTCCCCCGGAGGGGTCATTCGGTATTAGCGTCAGTTTCCCGACGTTATCCCGAACCAAAAGGTAGGTTCCCACGCGTTACTCTCCCGTGCGCCACTAATGTATTGCTACATCCGTTCGACTTGCATGTGTTAGGCCTGCCGCCAGCGTTCGTTCTGAGCCATGATCAAACTCTCAAGTTTAATCGGTCTTTGTATGGCAAACCGAAATTTGCCAAAACCACTTGGTATTGTCGCTCAACACCTTGACTTTAGGGTTCTCATACTCAAGGATTCGACTTGCATCGAACCCCTTAAAAACGCTTCCCTTCCGCTTACCGCAGAAAGGAAAGTGTATTCTTGCGAATACACCGAACTTGTCGACAAGGATGCGTAACGACAAACCGTAACCACAACCCAACCCCGAAAGGTCAGGAAAGGCTTTGGATACCATCAGCCAGTTGCGAGACCCGAAAGCCTGCTTCCCACCGCGGCCGCCGTCTGCGCATCCCTTCTCATCCTATTTACGATTTCCAAGAACACCCAAAGAAAAAACAGAGAACAAAAACCTTGCGATACCCCACCCTTTCAGATAGGGTCATCGGCTGGTTTTGTTCGGCGTCAAGTCTTCCGGCCCGGCAGTCACTGTTGTCACCGCCGATGGAGGGAACACTAGCCCCATCCCCTCCCCCTGTCCAGAGAAAAATTTACAAAATCTAAACTATTTTTTCTTGACAGATTTTTGTCACAAAAAACATGGGCTTCTGTGAATATTTCTTTCAGAATTCTTCACATGCCCCTCCCTTTCCAGAAAAAGGGCCTTCACACTTTTTGAAAAAAACAGACGGCGGATTTTGGATTCTCGCTTCAATGAAGGCTTTGGCAACGATGTGTTAAGAAAAGACGCTCAGAGGTCTTTTCTTAAGGCCGTTGCTATTATTTGAACCACAGGAAGTTATGGGGCATAGTTCCTGTACCCTTTCCTTTGTTTGTGATCCCCCATGCTTAACCCTGAATCCGAATGGTTTGGTTTCCGTCCTGTCAGCCCCGATGAAAAAGCCGGTCTGGTTGGCCGCGTTTTCTCATCGGTCGCGGATCGATACGATTTGATGAATGATCTGATGTCGGGCGGTTTGCATCGTTTGTGGAAAGACTCATTGGTGCGGCGCATAAAGCCGCAGGCAGGGCAGCAGATTCTGGATGTTGCCGGAGGCACGGGCGATGTTGCGCTGCGTTGTTACAAAAAGGCCAAATGCAACGCGGCAATTACCGTTTGCGACATCAACCCCGCCATGCTGGCTCAAGGAAAAGCGAAAGCCGTGAATCAGGGGATTTTGCGCGGAATCACTTGGGTCGAGGGCAATGCGGAAGACCTTCCTTTCGCGGATCGCAGCATGGATTTGTATTCGATTGCTTTTGGGTTGAGGAATGTTACGCGCATCGACCAAGCCTTGCGCGAAGCCGCGCGAGTCCTGAAGCCGGGCGGGCGTTTTTATTGTTTAGAATTCAGCCCGGGCGTTACGCCCTTTCTCAAGCCGCTTTACGAGACCTATTGCACAAAAATCCTGCCCCCCTTGGGAGGATTTGTCGCTCAAGATCGCGAAGCCTATCAGTATCTCGCCGAAAGCATTTTAAAATTCCCGCCCCAAGAAGAGCTTGCGCGACGCATGGAAAAAGCGGGGCTGGGCTGCGTGCGTTGGACGAATTTAACCGGCGGCATTGCCGTCATTCATGAAGGCTGGCGGCTGTAGTCTCGAAACGAAGCCAAAAACAAACGAGGCAGCTATGACAGAATGGGACTCGATCCAAACCGTCACCCGCGCGATGCTAGACACCATGCGCGCCTATGAAAAAACAGGGATTGCCCCATGGACGGCGCGGATAGCGCTTCGGGATCTTGTGTATCAGGCCGGAGGCTTGATGAAACTGGATATGCAGTTGCATGGGGAAAGACATCTGCAAGGACGGACCAAGGAAGACATCTTGAAGGATATTGAAGTCGAACTGGCCGAAATTGTCGCTGTGGCTCTTTTTGCCGCGCATGAATTGAATCTCGATATTTCGGAAGGATTTCAGCGGATGGTGAAGAGCGATCAAGACAAGATCGCCTGCCGCAGCCGAGACCTGTAGCCAAATGCCCGCGCCCCCGTCCGATTCGTTCAAACGCGCTCTTGCGGTGGCAGTGAAGGCGATTGGCAGTCGGAATCCCTTGGAGGTCGAGTTTTCCGAAACGCCTTCGGCGCAAAGTGAGGCCCCTTCGCGCGTGCATCTGCCTGAACCTGTAAAGCCGTTGACTTCTGATTCTATAACTTTGGCACGCGGCGCGGGGGATGCGGCTTCTTTCCGTTTGCGGTATCATAACGCAGCGCTTTACGCTGAAACCAGCCCCCTTGCGCCAGATCAAGCTGCCCTGTTTGACGCGTTAGAGCGAGCGCGGTGTGACGCGATCGGCGCGCTTATGTTTAAGGGGGCAGCGCAGAATCTCGCCGTCTTTTTGAGCAGAGAAGTCACGGGTCTGCAGGATGCGCTGCGTCTGATCGCTTGGGCCGCTTTTACCCATCACCCGCCTTTTCCCCAGACACCTCCATGGCAGGCTTTGATCGATGCAAAAGCGGCCAATGTCTGGGAAATTTTGGAAACAAAGCTGAGGGATCAGGGGGCTTTTGCCGCAGAAGCTCACGCCTTTATCGCGCGGCTGACGGAAGAAGAAAGCGACGCCTCAACCCCTGTTAACCCGCCGCCTTCCGAAACGGATTCTCCGCCTGAAGAGGAACAGACAGAAAACCCGCCTGAGGAAGAGGCGAAAGCCTCTGCGCCCCAGTCATCCGGAGCCACACCCGACACGGAAGCGCTGAATTCTTGTGATATAGAACAGGAAACAGCCCCATCTTTAACGAACGAAGGGTCTTCGACAAGCGCGGATACGCTCACCGAAGGGCTGGCGACCTATCGGGCTTTTACGACTGACTTCGATGAAATCGTTACGGCCAGCGGCCTATGTCCGCCCGAAGAATTATCGCGCTTGCGTGGGCTTTTGGATCGGCAGGTCGGGGAAAGACAGGCGCTGATCGCGCGGCTCGCGAACCGTTTGCAACGCCGTCTTATGGCGCAGCATAGGCGGCAGTGGGAATTCGATATGGAGGAGGGGATCTTGGATGCCTCTCGCCTTGCGCGGATTGTCGCCGCGCCCTCTTACGCCCTGTCCTATAAGCGCGAGAAGCCCGCCCCTTTCCGCGATACGGTTCTGTCTCTGTTGATTGATAATTCGGGATCCATGCGCGGAAGGCCCATCACGCTAGCCGCCATCAGCGCGGATATTCTCGCCCGCACCTTAGAGCGCTGCGGCGTGAAAACTGAAATTCTGGGCTTCACGACGCGCACATGGAAAGGTGGACAGGCGCGGGAGGCATGGATCCGCGCAGGCAAGCCGCCCCGCCCCGGGCGTTTGAACGATCTGCGCCACATCATTTATAAAAGCGCGGATCAGCCATGGCGGCATGCGCGGAAGAATCTGGGGCTGATGCTGCGCGAAGGATTGTTGAAAGAAAATATAGACGGAGAGGCTCTGCTCTGGGCTGCAGGACGGCTGGCCGCGCGGCCGGAGCATCGGAAAATTTTGATGGTGATTTCAGACGGCGCACCCGTGGATGATTCAACGCTTTCCGCCAATCCCCATGCTTATTTAGAGCAGCATTTGGCTGCTGTCATTGGACAAATCGAAAAACAACAGAAGATCGAGCTTCTGGCCATTGGCATCGGCCATGATGTCACGCGCACCTATCGCCGCGCCGTCACGTTGACGGACGCTGAACAGCTTGCGTCCGTGATGACAGGAGAATTGGCCGCGTTGTTCAGTATGGCGGCAAGGGGGGCCATGGTATGAAATGTTAACAAAAAGTTAAGACTTGCTGTGTGAGTCTTGAAAGCAAGAATGCAAAAGAGGCGAGCGATTTGTTCTCTCTTATCCCCACTCAAACAGGAGGTTCCATGAAAAAATATCTGCTCTGGACAGTGATGGTTTTGGCTTTGGCGGCACCGAGCGTCTCGTGGGGACAAACGGCTCCTCCGGAACCCTATCATGGAGGCGCTCCCGCTTTTGGCGAACGGCACGGTCGTGGCGAAGAGCGCTTTCACGAACATAAGGCTGAAATGATCAGACATCTCCATGAACAGCTTGAGGCGGTTCAACAAAGAATAAGGTGCGTTGAAGGCGCCCCCAATCATGAAGCCTTACGCGTCTGTATGCCCGAACACCGCGAGGAGCGCAGGTAAGCGGTCAATAACAAAAAAACGCCTTCCCGAAAGGGAAGGCGTTCATTGGGACAGTCTTGTTTGCCCGCTCAATAAGGCGGCGGAGGGGGGAGATAGGCAGAGGGCGGCGGCGGGGGCGGCGTTGTATAAACGACTGTCGGCGGCGGCGCGGGTTGCGTATAGATGATCGTCGTTGTCGGCGCGGGACTCGTCACGATAACGGGCTGCTGAACCTGATTTCCCTTCGCAACCATGCATTGAACATAGGCATCGTTATATTGTCGTTGAATACCGCGCTGTTCGTGCGCGGAGGTGTCCGCCCCCACGGCGGTACCACCAATCGCGCCTATACCTGCGCCCACGGCTGCGCCATGACCGCCACCCAAAGCGGCGCCCAGCCCGGCACCCAGAACAGTGCCCCCAACGCCTTCAAGAAGCCCCGTCGTATTGGCCCGATCCGCTTGGCCACGCACTTGATCTTCTGCATATTGCTTGCAGCTCGTTTGCTCGGCCTGAAAAACCTCGAAAGGTTTGCCTTGCGCCGGAAGCGCGCGCACCGTTGGGCCCATAGGCGTGCTGGCGCAGGACGCGAGCAGAAGAAGGGGAAGACCGTAAAGAACGGCCCGTTTGAGAGGGTTTTTCATGAGAGAACTCCTTGGGTTTCGAGAGATTCTAGCGATGGGATTCAGGCGACCAAGCCCGAAAAAAAACACGCGAAAAGATATGGGACTAACTAATTGCCATATGTTGAGTCTTGGCCTGTACTTCCGCCTTGGCGCGAGGAACACCCGCTTCCTCAAGAGCTTTCAATAGCTCAAGGTATCAAAGGCAATTGTTGTCATGGACACCCTCCTATTCTCACTCTCCTCTGCTATACCCCTTTGGGGGAATAAACGCGAGTCAGAAAAACTTCCATGCGCCTTGGTTCTTCCCGCCTGATCTATGGAAACAGGGCCCTGAATAAAGGCCGCAGAATCGCAACCACGACGATGACAAGGGCAAGAAAGCTGCTCAAAGATGCGGCCAGAGGGCGTCCAATCCCCTGAAGAATCGCGGCACGATCCTCCAGTTTAGAGTCAAGAAGGGCGATTTCCTGTTCAATCGTCGCATAGAGAAGCCGCGCGGCGGCGAAATCTTTGTGATCCTGATCTAAACGGCTGGGATCATCCACAAGCTGCAGGATCCGCCCCAGATCGCCCGCTGAAACGACCTCCTTCACCTGCTTGCCCAAAGACTCGCGGTTTCTTTTCTTCATAAAACGATGGAGCGCAATTTCCGCATAAGGCGCCAACCATCCGGCCAATTGAGGCAACCGATCGGGGCCGTATCGCGTTTGCAAAAGAGCATAAAGAGACAAGAGCGCGAGACCACGATTGACGCTGCCCTCGGGCAAGGATAGAGGCGCAAAAGTGGACTCGCCGTATTTGTCACGGGCGGCTAAAAACGCCGCCAAAGAGCGATCCATAGGATCACGCGATCTATTGCCAGATCCTGCGACTTTTTCCAGCGCGGGCAAAAGCGTGCGCGGAGCCAAGACATACTGGCCCCGCAATAAAGGACTGAGACAAGGCAAAGCGGGATTCGTTTCATAGACCACTCGCTCGACTCCATTGCCAAAAGAGGGTTTTTCAACCAGTTTTTTCAGTCGATCAAACAAGATATTCAGGGCGACCAGATCAACAGGGGACTCGCTTTGCATAGAGGCCCAGATAGAGACAAGATCCGTCGCAATGATCTCGATCAGAGGGGCCGGAGACACGCCGTCCCGCAGAGCCTCTGCCAAAAGAGGGGCCAAACCGGTTGGCAAAGCGGAAACGCCCCTGTAGCGGATGGGTGCGGGGGGGTCGAGTACAATACAGGCGCGCGCGACCAACTGCGCCTCGTAATGGGTAATCTTAGCATCCCGCTTCATGTCTTTCATGACAGCGCGTAGATTGGTCGCCCGTTCCTCATCGTTCAGCGCGTGACGCAACCATTTATCCAAAGCATCGCCATCTAGACTCTTAGCGGCCTCTTCCACATGCGCCGCAAACGCGATGGCCAGCGGCCGCGCCTGCCAATAGGTTTGACCCATAAAATCGAAATGCCTCAACGCGCGTTGGCTGGCATCCGAACTTTTGGTGGTCATGCGCCGACCGCCTTGCCAAAGTTCGAGATCCGACGCAGACCATCGTTGTCGTTCATCGTCCGCCAAAAGGCCGCGCAAAATCTCGATATGGGCGGGTAAAAGCCGCTGTGTTCCTACCAACGCTCCAAAACTGCCTTTCTGGATCTTCAGATTTAAAATGGTTGGGTCGTCCATTTTCTGAAAAGGATTGTGCCCCAGAACCAGAAACGCCAGCGTAACGCCGAACGCATAACTATCATCTAGCGGCGATCCAACGCCTCGTCCCAAAGGGGAGGCCAGTGCCCGTTCGATCGTTTCAAAAGTCACGGGTTGACGAAAACCTGCAGGGGTCGATAGCCCTTCTCCAATCTGGGGGACGGCGGCCGTCCCAATGCGCCAAAAAATGTTGCCCGGGTGGATGGCATGGTGAACCAATCCGGCATTTTTCAGGACGGCCAGCGCTCCAATCATAGGGACGATAAAATGCTGATGGATTGAATCTTCGTTCGGAACGAGCCATGCGGTATCCGTTTTTTGAATCATCCGTGGCCCGACAGGACAGTGATACACCAGCGCATAGGCTTGGGATCCATCCGGCCACGGGACAACGCCGCTCTCCACGAGCTTTAAAAGAGCGGGGTGATCGGCCGTGCGCATCGCCCCGACAGCGTCCAGTCGCGGCGGCTGCGGAGAAGCGCAAATCAGGGCATAGAGGCTAACGGTTGAATCCGCCCGATAGCGGGCCACAAAAGCGCGCGCATCCGGGGTATCCAGTTCAGGCAAAGGCTGAGACGGAAAAATTTCGACCCGCGCCCCCAGCGGCACGGGCCCCGAACTTAAGGGCAAGACAGAAAGGTCGGAAGACATCAGGAAAACAGGGGCGAAGAGAAAGAAAACTCAGACTAGTCACAGGGAACGGGAAAGGAAACCAGAAATCAACCTCCCATCTGCCTCAATCGGCCTGACATTTTTGAGCCTTCTTGCCTTTTCTTTGCCATGATTAGAAGGCATAGTAGGGACGAATTCGGAGATACTCTTATGCGCCCGCTTTCTTTCCGTCCTTTTTGGACGCGTCTTGTCCTGTCCCTTGCGGCTGTTCTGGTGCTGGCGAGCTGCCACAGCACGAGCGATTTCGGCTCCGAGCCGGAACAGATGGCCGACCGCGCGCGCGTAACCTTTCAAGGCATGATGAGCGACAACCAATATCCCGGCCTTGTGGATCTCGCGACACGGGCGAAGGCGATTATCATCGTTCCGAACTTGATCCGGGCGGCTTTTTTCTTTGGAGGGCGCGGCGGCAACGGAGTCATGCTCGTGCGTGGCGCGGATGGGAAATGGAGCCCTCCGGCTTTCTATACGCTGGGCGGAATCAGCTGGGGTCTTCAAATCGGCGGTCAAGCGTCCGAGCTTGTGCTGGTCGTTATGACCGAAAAAGGCTTGAACGCTATTATGAACCGTGAAGTCACCTTAGGGGGAGACGCCGGGATTGCGGTAGGCGAATTGGGCAAGGGCGTGAATGCCTCAACCGGCATAGGCCTGAAATCAGACATGTATGCCTTCGCCCGTTCGGAAGGGCTTTTCGTGGGCGTTTCACTGGAAGGCTCCATCATCGCGCCGCGCGAGACATGGAATCAGCAGCTTTACGGACAAGACGCGACTCCGGAAAGTATTCTGGTTGAGCGCCGCGCAACCTCCAGCATTGTGGGTGTCAATAGCCTGATCGCTGCAATGCCGTAAGTTTATGGCCCCGCGCGGTGACCCCCGCGCGGGATTTCTTTCTTTTTGAAGAAAGATCTTTTAGGATGTCGGTCTAGCTCGACAAGAGAGGGCCGCGGGAAAGATATAACCTCTTTTCTGCGTGCGCCTTTTCTGTTTCGAGCGCTGCGTTTCCCTTGTGAAAGGTTTGGCCGATGCAAAATGTTCTGCTTGTTATTCAGCTTCTTTTGGCGCTCTCCCTGATCGGAGTTATTCTGGTTCAACGCACGGCGCAAGACGGCGGAGGATTGACAGGGGGTGGCAGCACGATGGGCGGGTTGTTTACAGCCAGAGGCTCCGCCAATGTCCTGACCCGCACAACAGCCGTTCTTGCAACCTTGTTTATCCTGAATTGCCTCGCGCTTGGCGTTTTGGCGAGCAGCGGCCACAAATCGGCAAGTCTTGCGGATCAAATCGCGCCAATCTCAGCGCCGACGCAAGAAGCGCCCAAGGCTCCAACAGCGCCCCAAGTGCCACTGGCAAAATAAACTCAGCCTCCTCAAGGCTTTGGATCGTCCGAGATCCCTTGCCCTATGGGCACTTTGTGGATCTCGAGCACCTCAGCCACAGAACGATCGAGCTGGCGGGTTACGTTTTGCCGCAACACGCCTTTTCGCGTCCGCAATGTGAGGGTAATCGCCCCCACCATGGCAACAAGAAGAATAAACCCTGAAACCTGAAACGGGTAAAAATACTGCGTATAGAGCAAGCCTCCCAGCGCACGGGTGTTGTCTAGCCCGTTGGTTGCCATAGGAACGGATAGGGCTTTCGGGTCTGTTTTCCACGCCATAGCCAGCAACACAAGCTGCGCCGCCAGAATCAGCGCTACCGCCCCGCCAAGGGGCAGATGACGTTTGAATTCTTGTCTCATCCTGCGCAAATTGATATCCAGCATCATGACGACAAAAAGGAACAAAACAGCAACAGCGCCGACATAAACAATCATTAAGATAAAGGCCAAGAACTCTGCCCCCATCAAAAGAAACAAGCCCGCCGCATTGAAAAAACAGAGAATCAAAAACAGGACGGCATGAACGGGATTGCGCGCAGCAACCACCATCGTGGCCGAAGCCAACAAAACGCCCGCAAACAGATAGAAGAGAAGAGAGGAAATCATAAACGAATCCTACAAGCTTGACCGGCGCACGTCAAATGACGAAAAGCCTTTTGGCAAGGACTATTTCCCGCCCTCATGCCATGTGCGGATATTGCCCAGATCCACATGCAGATGGTTATCCTCGGGATAATAGGCGACGCCGCCGCGTTGCATGGTTTTGGCAATCTCGCAAATCGCGCGGCCATTGACATGTGGGATGCGAAAATCAACCGCCCATCCATGCATATGGAGGCTTTCTTTCGCCACATTACCGTTCGAGATGGCCAAATGAGCATTGGTTTGAGGAGTCCTGTAGCCCGAGAGAATCTGAAAAACGACGGTCGGGGGCAAGCCTAAGCGTTTCCGAATATCGGAAAGATAATCAATCAATTCGGGATCGATTGGCCCCACAACCTCTGCATGACGGTCGCGCATAAGCCGATCAATTTTCTCCATCGCCGCCTTATCGTAAGCCCCATCATGATAATAAACGAGATTCAGTGTTTCCTGCGTGGGCGGATAGGCCATAACAATGCGCCGCACGGGATCGCGATCCGGCTGAGTCTTTGTCAGCCCACGCCCCGAGACAGGATGCGAAACCCGAACATCCGGCACCGTCCCGCAGGCACAAAGAGCCAGCACAAAGAAAAGAATGGCGTATTTTTTCATGGATGGCTCCGAACTGCCTTTCATGTTCCAACATGAGACGGACAGAAGGTCAACTGTTTCAAGGTCTGCGACTCAACGCGTGTCCGCGACGATCTTTTCTTGACACCGCGTCGAAATTCCTTCAAAAAGCCGCCACAACCTTCCGCCGGATGCGGAGGGCGTTTTGTGTTTTTTAAAGGATCAGAACCATGTTTGCAGTAGTTAAGACGGGTGGCAAGCAGTACAAAGTCGCGACGGGCGATGTCATTCAGGTTGAAAAACTGATCGGGGAGACAAACGCCTCGGTGCAGCTAGACGATGTGCTGATGTTGTGCGACGGCGGAAACGTGACGGCAGGAACGCCAACTGTGGCGGGCGCTTCCGTGACAGCCCAAATTGTGGCGCATAAGCGGAGCGCAAAACTGATTGTTTTCAAAAAGAAGCGGCGCCAAAATTATCGCCGCCGGAACAATCATCGGCAAGATTATACGGTTCTGAAAATCACGGCGATCACGGCCTAAGGAGTTAAAAATGGCACACAAAAAAGCAGGCGGCTCTTCCCGCAACGGGCGCGACAGCGCCGGACGCCGTTTGGGCGTGAAATTATTCGGCGGACAGGCGGCACAAGGGGGCAACATTCTTGTTCGCCAGCGCGGCACGAAATTCTATGCAGGCGCGAATGTTGCGATGGGCAAGGATCATACGCTCTTCGCCACGCTTCCGGGCACCGTCAAATTCCGCGAAAAATCCGGCCGCACCTATGTGTCGATCGAAACGCTGAAAGAGACAGCGTAAAGCTGGGATAAAAAAGGCCAAACGTGCCTATATCCAAACCTTTTGCCCTTGCCGGCCATATTCTTGTCGTTGATGACGATACGCGTTTGCGGGGGCTTTTAGCCCGTTACTTGGGATCCCAATCCCTTATCGTCACGACAGCGCACAGTGCCGCTGATGCCCGCGGAAAGCTGAAAAGCCTGTCCTTCGATCTTATGGTTCTGGACGTGATGATGCCGGGTGAAAGCGGCTTTGAGCTGACCCGAGCCTTACGCGACTCAGCCCTTCGAACGCTTCCGATCCTTTTGCTAACCGCCAAAGGCGAAACGGTTGACCGGATCAATGGGCTTGAAGCGGGCGCGGATGATTATTTGCTGAAGCCCTTTGAACCGCGCGAACTTTTGTTGCGTATCAACGCGATTTTGCGCCGCGCCGCCAAACCCCTTTCTACACCTGTTCGAACTCTGGGGCTTGGCGCGTGGCGTTACGATCCGGAACGGGATGAACTGACCTCAGACATAGAAACGCTGGCCCTTACGGGGATGGAGGCAGGGCTCATGCGCGTGTTGGCCGCCGCGCCCGGACAAATTCTCAGCCGCGAGACGCTGGCCGAACGCAGCTCTGCCGCCGGACAGCCGATCAATGACCGCACCATTGACGTGCAAGTGACGCGTCTGCGCCGCAAGATCGAGAAGGATCCCCGCAATCCCCGCTATCTGGTTACAGTGCGCGGCGAAGGCTATGTCTTGAAACCGGAGAGCCCGTGATATGGCGTCTCTTCTCCGTGGCCTGATCTGGCTTTATCGGCACAGCCTGTCTCTATTTCTGGGTCGGCGCTGTCGCTTTTTGCCAACCTGCTCCGCCTATGCGGACGAGGCGCTGCGGATTCATGGGACATGGAAAGGCGGAGGCATGGCCTTGAAGCGCCTGAGCCGTTGCCACCCCTGGGGGGGGCATGGATTTGATCCCGTCCCGCCTCCAGAATAAATTTCTGGATGATCAACGAGGACTATTTCCGAAGCGCCTTCCCCAGCGAATTGACTTTCCTCACTCGTCAAGAGATAGTGTCAACCACTGGTTGTCCCCCTTCTGTTAACACCGCCTCGTTCTCCCTCTGCCTTGGGGTTTTTCTATACGCATTCAGGATCTTCCGCTGGCTCGCAAGCTGGGAATCGCCATTGGGATGCTTGTCATCCCTGCCCTTGTGATGGGCTATTTTCTGGTGACCGAGAAGGATGATCTGATTTCTTTCACACGCCAAGAAATCGCCGGCGTTTCCTATGTGCGTCCCCTGCAACAGGCATTCGAAAGTGTGACAGCCGCGCCTTACGACAAAGAGGCGGGACTCAAAGCTGCCGAAGCCCTTCATAAAACAGAAGAAAAAGACCATGGAGCCCTTGCTCTCGCCGAAAAAGAGGGCGCGATTGTCCGCGCCCTACGCAGCGGAGATGTCGCCGCGGCAACAGCTCAAATCTCAGCGGCGCTGAGCCTTGTCTCCGATCAGTCGAACATCACGCTTGATCCGGACGCCGATAGTTATTTCATCGGCGATATCTTGGTTAATCAGGGGCCAACTCTTCTTCAAAAAGCGTCCGATCTCGAAGCGGCTGCGGCCCTTTTGCAAAAAGAGAAAACAACGGAAGGTCTGATCGCCTTTGCGCTCGCGCGGGACGGGTTTGCCGCGGCGCAAGCAGCTTTTTTAAGTGATGGGGCGAAGGCTCTTAAGGGGAATGCAAACGGCCTGTTGGAAGAGGAGACAAAAAAAGCCACAAAAACCGTTGCAGAGCAAACAGATAGATTGAATACAGCGGCCGCTGCAAATGATTACGGGGCCGTTATCTCTCTGGTTCCCGAGATAAGGGGGGGCCTTACCTCTGCGCTGCCCATTTTGGATCGCGCCATGGAAGGGCTTTTGCAGGCCCGAATTGATGGATTCAACGATGTCCTTCTCAAACGAGGCGGCCTTTCCCTTATTTGCCTTATTCTTGGGCTTATAACGGCCTTTTTGGTTGTGCGTTCGGTAACACTGCCACTCAAGGATGTAACCGCAGCGATGGAAGCTATCAGCACGGGAGAGGGCGAGATTCCAATCCAAGATACCTTTCGTCAGGACGAAATCGGACGTCTTATCCGAACAACCCGCGCGTTTCGGGATGCAACAAACCGAGCAGAACAGGCCCGCATTGCCGAGCAGGCGCGGCATAAAAAAGACATTGAACGAGCGGGCAAGCTGGTTTCGCTTAATGAATCTTTTAGCGCGGCGGTTCAAGAAGATATCACGGTGCTCCAGCGCTCCATGGGCAATGCCAATCGGACAATCGCGGGCATTGTGGAAGGGGCCGGAAAGTCCGCCGAACGCGCATCCTCGATTGCAGCGGCGGCTCAAGAGGCATCGACCAATGTTCAAACCGTTGCGAGCGCGTCAGAAGAATTGTCCGTCTCCATTCAGGAAATAGAGACGCGCATTAAGGATGCTGGAGGCGTTACCAGCCGAGCCATTCAGGGGGCGCGGCGAGCACGCGAAGTCGTCGGAAGTCTGTCTGCGGCAACTCAAAAAATCGGCGAGGTTCTGAAGCTTATTACCGGAATCGCGAGCCAAACAAATCTGTTGGCGTTGAATGCGACGATTGAGGCCGCACGGGCCGGTAGTGCAGGGAAAGGTTTCGCCGTTGTCGCAAACGAGGTCAAAACCTTGGCCAGTCAGACAGGCCGCGCAACGGAAGATATCACCGGCCATATTCAGGGTATCCGCAGCGTCGTGCACGATGTGATTGAGGCCATCGAATTTATCGAGGGGGCGATCGGAGAAGTCGGCGACGTCTCCGCCAGCATCGCCCATGCGGTTCAAGAACAACGAGCTGCAACGCAGGAAATCGCGCGGAATATTCAAGAAGCGTCCTCCGGCGCGGCCGATGTTACAACGCACATCACGCAGATTGCCCTTATGATTGATCAGACCCAAACGGCTTCTCAAAGCGTCATTCGAACCGTTCGCGCCCTCGATAGCGTCTCTCAAAGACTGACCAGCCAGATTGAGGGCTATATTGCCTGCATGTCTTCAGATACAAGTTCAACGTAACTGCCCCTTGCTCCTAGAAGAAGGAATTACATCTTGTCCCGCTTATCTTTTGCTTCGGCCCTTTGTTCTTGTGTCTTCATGTGGGCGGGACTCTCCTGTGCAGCCTCCGCACAAGAGACCCCTCCCCCAGATTCACTTAAATTCTACGGCCATGCCGAAGGGGGCGTTGCCTTCAACACAGCCTCGCCCAGCGATTCTGAAAATGTAGGAAATATTTTCACCGATAAGGCCAATCAGCCTCAACTCAATCAGTTGATGGCGGCAGTCGAACGTCCGGTTGATTCCTCGGCCGATTCCTTTGATTGGGGCTTCAAGATTCAGGGCCTATTCGGCACGGATGCGCGCTATACGCATTCTTTGGGAGAGACGGATCATCTGATTCACAGCAAATATCAATTTGATTTTGAAGAAGCGACCGTCACGCTTCACCTTCCCGCTTTGTTGGGCGGCAGCGCGGACGTTAAAATCGGTCAGTTTCCTTCCCCTATGGGTGCAGAAACAATCGATGCCTCGACAAACAGCCTGTATTCCCACTCGTACATTTTTAATTTCGGAATGCCGATGAAAAGTACGGGTGTTTTAACAACCTTGCACGTCTCGCCCACGCTCGATCTTTATGCGGGATTTGACACAGGTTTGAATGGCGGCCTCACAGGAGAGGGTGATATCAACGGCACGATCAAAGGCCAATTCGGTTTCGGATTGACTAATCTTTTGGGGGGCGCGTTTAGCCTTTTGGCGGTAAGCCATATAGGAGATGAAAATCTTCCCAGTGTTACCCCTGCGGGCGCACTTCGTTACGTGAACGATGTGACGGCTATTTACAAAGCCTCGGACGCGTTGACCCTGACAACAGACGTCAATTATATCCAAGAGGACAGTACGCACGCGATCGGCTATGGCGTCGCGCAATACGCGACTTATGTGCTGAATGACCAGGTTACGCTTGCGGCGCGGGCTGAAGTTTGGCGCGACAACGCGGGGGCATTTGTGTCGGTTTCTCCCGGGTTCTTTGATTCTGTAAACTCTCAAAGAGGTCTGCCAAATAACGCAATACTCGCGCCGCGTGCGACCTATGGCGCGCTCACGCTTGGGCTGACCTATAAGCCTGAAATTTCGGGCGGCCTTTCAGATATATCCATCAGGCCCGAGCTGCGGGTTGATCAGGCGCTGAATGGGGCTGCTCCCTTTAATCAAGGGAAAGACGCGACATCCTTTACGCCAGCCGTTGATTTGATCGTGCCGTTTTAAGAGGCGGGGAAAAGCTGCCTTTCAACCGATTCGATCAGGATGTGGATCACTTTGATATGCAGCTCTTGGACGCGGTCTGCGTAGGACCCTGCCGGAGTTGCAATCAGAATATCCGAAACTGAGGCAAGAGCGCAGTCTTTTTTGCCCGTTAACCCAATAACCTTGGCCCCTTGGGCACGGGCAACCGCAGCTGCCTTCAAAACATTCGGACTTTTGCCGCTGGTGCTGATCGCCAAAAGCACATCGCCTATCCGCGCATGGGCTTCCAGATAGCGCGAAAAAACAGCATCGTAACCAACATCATTTCCTACACAGGAAAGATGGCCAGGATCGCTGAGCGCCGTGGCCGGAAGAGCAGGCCGTTTGTGGCGAAAAAAGCCTGAAAGTTCTTCCGCAAAATGCATCGCATCGCACATGGATCCGCCATTGCCGCAGCTGAAAACGCGTCCGCCTTGAGCAAAACTGTCTGCCAAAAGCTGTCCCGCTTGCGCGATAGCGGCGAGGGTTTCTTCGTTAGCCAGAAGCGCCGCAAGCCCTTCCTGAGCCTCTGTCAAAGCGGCGCGAATAAGATCGGTCATGAGGCGTCCTCAGTTTTGGGATGTTTCACATAAAACACGCAAAGATCTCGCACAAGGCAGGTGGGACATGCAGGCGCGCACGCCTTGCACACATACCGCCCATGCAAGATCAGCCAATGATGGGCGTGCCTCATCCATTTTTGGGGGATAACTTGCAGAAGCTTTTCTTCGACTTCCTGCGGCGTTTGCCCTGTAGCCATGCCGGTCCTGTTCGCAACGCGAAAGACATGCGTGTCAACGGGCATCACAGGCGCATCGAAACAGACATTCATCACGACATTGGCTGTTTTACGCCCGACACCCGGCAGACTTTCAAGCGCCTCACGGTCACGGGGAATCTCACCGCCAAAACGATCAATCAGCTGCGCCGATAAAGCGATGATATGCCGCGCCTTCGTGTTGCACAGATTAACGCTCTTAATGTGTTCTTTCAGTGCCTCTTCACCCAAAGCGAGCATCGCCTGCGGCGTTTGAACTTTCTGAAATAGCTTTTCCGTTGCCTTATTCACGCCCGAATCGGTCATTTGCGCGGATAAAACAACCGCGACAAGCAGCGTATAGGGATTAACCGCGTTGAGCTCCGTCTTAGGCTCGGGATTTTGCTCAGACAAACGGCAAAAGAAGGCGTCAATGGCAGCACGATTCATACGGCGATCTCCGTTCCCATCGCCCGTTGATAGAGTTCAGCCACGGCCGCGCGTTCCGCCTCGTCGCATTTATTCAGAAAGGCGAAGCGAAAGGCCGCATCGACCTGCCCAAAAACAAGGATATTCTCGGCCCAAGAGAGAACCGTGCGGGGTGACATGACCGTTGATAAATCCCCTTGAGTGAAAGCCTGACGAGTCAAATTCGCCAATGCAACCATCGACCTCAGAAGCTTTTGCTTCTCCGGCGCCGCAAAAGCGGGCAGTTTGGCCGCGACAATCGCGCCTTCTTCCTCGGCGGGTAGATAATTCAGCGTTGCCACAATATGCCAGCGATCCAGCTGCCCTTGGTTAAGCGCATGCGTGCCGTGGTAAAGTCCTGTCGTGTCGCCCAGCCCGACGGTGTTCGCCGTGGCAAAAAGCCGGAAGGCCGGATGCGGATGAAGAACGCGGTTCTGATCCAACAGAGTTAGTTTGCCGTCGACCTCCAGCACCCGTTGGATCACGAACATCACATCGGGACGACCGGCATCATATTCGTCGAAAACAAGGGCGCAGTTACGCTGAAGCGCCCAAGGCAAAATGCCTTCACGGAATTCGGTGATCTGTTTACCGTCTTTTAGGGTAATGGCATCTTTGCCAATCAAATCAATGCGGCTGATATGGCTATCCAAATTGACTCGCACGCATGGCCAGTTCAGCCGCGCGGCAACCTGTTCGATATGCGTCGATTTTCCCGTGCCGTGCGCGCCCTGCAGCAAGACTCGGCGGTTATGGATAAACCCCGCCAGAATCGCCAGCGTCGTTTCCGGATCAAACCGATAGGTTGGGTCGCGCTCGGGCACATGCTCGGAGTGGACCGCGAAGGCCGGCGTTTGCCAGTCGCAATCGATGTCAAAGACATCACGGACCGACAGAGTCATATCAGGAAGAAGCGCGGAAGCAGAGATCATCTGGGGGACAGGAGCCTTCAATACAGACCGGAACAGGATAGACGATGGATCCGCCTCTGTCATGCGCGACGTTTTGCCTTCGAGAAGAGCCTGAAGTAATTTTCTGTCGTGTGCAGGGCGATGGTCTCTAGCGTTGCTTCCTTAAGGTCTGCCAGAAGCTTGGCCGTTCGAATTACAAAAGAAGGCTCGGCGGTTTGGCCTCGAAACGGCTCAGGCGCGAGATAGGGCGAGTCGGTTTCGATCAAGAGGCGGTCTAAGGGGATATCCCGCGCGATATCCCGCAGCTCTTGAGATTTCTTAAAGGTCAGAATGCCCGACAGGGAGATAAAAAGCCCCAAGGCAAGGCCTTCCTCTGCCAACACGCGGCGCGAGCTGAAGCAATGGAGGACGCCTGTTACAGGGCCTTCCTCTTTTAGGATTCGGATCGTGTCGGCCTCGGCCTCGCGGCTGTGAATAATAAGCGGCAGATCAAGCGCGCGGGCGGCGCGGATATGGCGCCGGAAGCTTTCCTCTTGCACCGCACGCGGCGCGGAATCATAAAAGAAGTCCAACCCCGTTTCACCGACACCAACGACTTTGGGGGCAGAGGCTTTGGCGATGATTGTGTCAAGATCCGGCTGCTCGCCCGCTTCGGCGACATGATGAGGATGAATGCCGAAGCTGCAATCGACATCCGGTTCGTTCTGCGCCGTTTGATAAACCGCGTCGAAATCACCCATGCGCGTGCCGATATTCAGCATACGTACGAGACCTGCCGCGCGGGCACGCGCCAAGACATGGGGACGATCCACCGCAAGTTGCGGAAAATCAAGATGACAGTGGCTGTCGATAAAAGAGGGCATGAAGACAAAGCCCTTAAGGAGGCGGAAGCTGTTTTCGAACTAACGCGATCACATCGCCCAAAGTCTGCAGACTGGCGCTTGACTGATTGGCGTTAAAAGGAAGCTGGACGCCGAAGCGATCTTCCAGCTCGAAAATAACATCCACCATATCCAGCGAGCTGATATTCAGATCAGCTAGCTTTGTCTCTGGAGTCAACTGAGTCCGGTCGATCAGCGCCTTTTGCGCCACAACATCGAGAATCTCGTCAACGGAAATTTGGGGCATCGCCGGTTTCTTCTACTGTTTTGCGGTGAGGACGAGACGCAAACCAAAAAAAGCTAAAACACTCCCTGTTATCCGATCAATCCAACGGCCGCTTCGTTGATAGAAGGTACGCACAGATGGTTTCGCTAAAAGTGTGGCAACCAAGGCAAACCAGAAGAACGCCAAAATAGGCCCAGCGACAAGAATAACAATTTTTGTCGCTGAAGTTGTTTGGGGGGTTAGGACAACGGCAAAAATGCTTCCAAAAAAGGCGATAGCCTTTGGGTTAGTCAGGCATGTCAGCATTCCTGCCAGAAAAGCGCTCTTCTGAGGTTTTTTTTGAACAAGTACCCGTTCACTTGCTGCGAGCCTCGTGAAAGAAGAACGCCACAACATATAACCAAGATACAAAAGATAGAAACCACCACAAATTTTGACAGCCATAACAATCCATAGGTAGTGGGTAAAAAGAAGAGAGAGCCCAAGAAGGCTGCAGGCCATATAAAATACAAGCGCAACCGCGATCCCCGCCGCTACCTTCACGCCTTCCATACGTCCTCTTGCCAAGGCGGTCGAAGAAACCATCAGAAAATCAGGCCCAGGCACAATCAACCCAAGACAGAAGATGGAGAGTGCTTTGAGTACAACGCCAAGGGCAATCATGCCTCTGGTTCCTTTATGGAGGCCTGTTCCTTCACCGGAAAAGGTGCGAACGGAAAGGGTTTGTCATCCGAGGCGAAGGTCAGATAGCGCGTGACCTGCGCCTGATAGGTCGCAAGATTGGACCCAAACTCAGCCAATCCAGAAAAAGGCGAGCCGCTAAATAATTTAGCCAAAAACTGAAACACGGAGGCCGCAAAAGTCAGCAAGATCGACAAATAAAAGGCGATCCCGAAAACAACCAGATAGACAAAACGGAGCCATGTGTCTTTGTCCTTGACGTTTTTCTTCAACTCTTCTTCGCTTAGAACCGACATGAGGGCCTCCGAGTGTGTGAGATCTTAAGAACCCCTTATAAAACCACAGACCGATGAAATCAATGCGATAGAGCGCGACAGAGCAAGAGGCTGAAATGTATAGGCCCTGCGCTTTATTTTTGCGCTTTTGCAAAAGCATGGTATGGGAAAGGGGTTCTTTCCTTTACCTCAACGGTTTCCATGCCTCATACGCTTTATGTGGGCGATTTGCCCTCTTCTCTGTCCTTTGGTCCTTGCGTTGCGATTGATACCGAATCCATGGGTCTGAACTGGGATCGGGATCGGCTGTGCTTGGTCCAGCTGTCCTCGGGGGACGGAAACGCGCATCTGGTTCAGCTTAAGCCCGGCGCGTATGACGCGCCAAATCTGAAAAAGCTTTTGCGCGATCCAGCAGTTACGAAGCTTTTTCATTTCGCCCGCGCGGATCTGGCCGCGATGGCGCGGTATCTGGGCGTGATGCCGGAACCTGTTTATTGCACTAAAATCGCCTCGATCCTCACGCGCACTTTTTGCGTGCGGCATGGGCTGAAAGACATTTTGAAAGAGCTTCTGAGCGTCGATGTGTCAAAGGAACAACAAACCTCGGATTGGGGCGCGCCCACGCTGACGACGGATCAGATGAATTACGCCGCCTCGGATGTCTTATATCTCCATAGGCTCAAAGCGCGGCTGGATGAGATGCTGGCCCGCGAGGGCCGCACAGAGCTGGCGCGCCAGATCATGAACTTCCTGCCCACCCGCGCCGCGCTGGATGTGGCCGGATGGCGGGATGTGGATGTCTTTTCACACAAGCCTGTCCAACGGCCGGATTAGACTATTTTGCAGCCTTCGAGGCCTTCGACGTTTTCAGGCAGCTGCTCATAAAGCTGTGATACTGCGCTTTGGCGATGTGCTTTTGGTGATATTGAGCCGCGCAGCTTTTCATGCGGTTTTGCTGGTGCGTCGCGCTCTTGCTCGAATCGGCGGCCTGCGCCGAACCTGCAGAGATAAGAAAAGCCAAAGCGGCGGCTAAAAGAGTAAAACCCTTCATGGGAGATCCTTTCTAGAAAAAGATGAGCCCCTCTTTTGCCGAAAGAGAAGAAAAAAGCAAGCTGCTTTCATCCGTTTCCGTGTATAAGGGACGCCATGACCCTTCTGACCACTCAAGAACAGCTTGTCGCTTTTTGCGCCCGTCAAAAAAACGCGGGATTTCTAACCGTCGATACGGAATTTGTCCGCGAGCGCACGTACTGGCCGAAACTCTGCCTTGTGCAGGTCGCCGGGCCCGATGAGGCTGTCGCGATCGATCCCTTAGCGGAAGGGATGGATTTAGCCCCCCTCATCACATTGTTCGACGATCCGGCAATCCTGAAAGTTTTTCACGCCGCGCGGCAGGATTTAGAGATTTTTTACGGGTTGACTGGCCGTCTTCCCACCCCTTTATTCGACACGCAGGTTGCCGCGATGGTTTGCGGCTATGGCGAAGCCGCAAGTTACGAAACGCTTGCATCTCGTTTGGCAGATGCCGCCATCGATAAATCCAGCCGTTTTACGGATTGGGCGGCGCGGCCTTTATCGCCTAAACAATTGACCTATGCGCTTGGGGATGTGACCCATTTGCGGCAGGTCTATCTGAAGCTTCAAGCGCAGCTTGACGCGAATGGACGAACCGCTTGGGTGCGGGAGGAAATGGCGGTTCTCACAAGTCCGCAAACCTATCAAATGGATCCGCAAGAAGCGTGGCGGCGACTTAAATTGCGTTCAGACAAGGCGCGCTTGCATATTTTGGCGCAAGCCTTGGCGGCGTGGCGCGAGACAGAGGCGCAGCGGCTGAATATCCCGCGTGGCCGCGTGCTGCGGGATGAGGCTTTGGTGGAAATTATCCATCACCCACCCCAGACAACTGAAGATCTGGCGCGCATTCGGGGCGTAGTGGCCTCTTTTGCGGAAGGAAAACACGGCAAAGACGTGTTGAGTGTCGTTGCCGAGGCTTTGGCTCAACCCGCCCCACGGACGCCCAAGCCGTCCGATTCGCGCCGCAATGCCCCCGGGATCGGCCCTGCGGTTGATTTGCTTAAAGTGCTTTTGAAACAGGTGAGCGAATCCGAAGGTGTGGCTACAAAGCTTATTGCGACGACCGAGGATCTCGAAGCCCTTGCCAGCGACGATCAGGCGGATATCCCTGCTTTGCAAGGCTGGCGGCGCGATCTTTTCGGCACAACAGCCCTTGCGCTGAAACAGGGCAAGCTGGTTTTGGGGCTTAATGGAAAGAAGCTTGTTGTGCGGGAACTTCCGAAGGGTTGAGGGAGATCTCTCCCTAAAAGCCCTATGGAAACCCCAATGCCTCTGGCCAAAAACAAGAGGAGAGTCCAAACTGGGGACATGACTGAAGATATCCCCTCTCTTATCCGCCGCCTTGAGTCTCTCCCGACGGTCCAAATCTATGGACGAGTTGTGGGCGTTCAGGGGCTATTGGTCGAAGTTGCAGGAATCGAGCATCACCTGTCGGTCGGGGGGCGATGCCGTATTCTGGCGCGGGACGATATGCGCGTTTTGTGCGAAATGGTTGGGTTCCGAGACGGCAAGGGGCTGCTTTTGCCTTTTCAGGGCTAGAGGGAATAGGACTTGGATGCAAAGTCGAACTGACAGATCGGCAGCCCTCAATTGCGCCGTCTTCCGCATGGTTGGGACGGGTTGTCAATGCGCTGGGGCAGCCGATTGACGATAAAGGCCCTTTGCCAACGGGGGATGTGCCGCGTTTGGTGCGGAGCGCACCGCCGCCCGCCCATAAACGTCAGCGAGTCGGCGGTAAACTGGATCTCGGCATCCGCGCGGTGAACGCTTTTACAACGCTTTGCCAAGGGCAGCGCATGGGCGTTTTTGCAGGCTCAGGCGTCGGGAAATCCACCTTGATGTCGATGGCTGCGCGCTACACTTCAGCCGACATTTCCGTGATCGGGCTGATCGGCGAGCGCGGCCGCGAGGTGCAGGAATTCATTCTGGATGATCTAGGGCCTGAGGGGCTGGCCCGCAGCGTCGTGGTTGTCGCGACCTCGGACGAGGCACCGTTGATGCGCCGTCAGGCGGCTTTTATGACCATGGCCGTGGCGGAGTATTTCCGCGATCAAGGCAAACAGGTTTTATGCCTGATGGATAGTGTGACTCGCTTCGCCATGGCGCAACGCGAAATTGGCCTTGCGGCGGGAGAGCCCCCCACCACCAAGGGCTATCCGCCGACGGTTTTTTCGGAATTGCCGCGTTTGTTGGAACGGGCGGGGCCGGGGGAGGTGGGGCAGGGGGGGATTACAGGAATCTTCACCGTGTTGGTGGATGGCGATGATCATAACGAGCCGATTGCCGACGCGGCGCGGGGCATTCTGGACGGGCATATTGTCTTGGATCGCGCGATTGCAGAACGGGGCCGCTATCCCGCCATCAACGTCTTGCGGAGCATCTCGCGCACCATGCCCTCCTGTAACACCGACAGTGAAAACGCCCTTGTGAGCCGCGCGCGACGGTCCATGGCGGCCTATGAGAATATGGCCGAAATGATCCGTCTGGGGGCCTATCGCATGGGCACCAACGCCGAAGTGGACGAGGCGATCCGCTTCCACGCCCCGCTTGAAGCCTTCCTTCAGCAAGAAAAAGCCCACCGCGTGGATCTGGAGGCAACTTACGCCGAATTAGCGCGGGTTTTTAGTTAACCCATCCGGGCGCTCGCGCGGGTCCAGTCGATGAGTTTATCGATCACGGCGGCGGCGAAGTCGGCGCGGCGGTTTTGGTAGTCCAGATAATAAGCGTGTTCCCAGACATCGAGGGTCAGAAGGGGGATCACGCTGCTCGTCAAAGGCGTTTCGGCGTTGCTTGTTTTACGGAAAGCCAGTCGCCCCTGATCTAGCACAAGCCACGCCCATCCGCTGCCGAATTGGGTCACGGCCGCGTTTGCGAAATCGGCTTTAAATTTCTCATAACCGCCGAGGTCGCGGTCGATCAGCTCCGCAATCTTGCCCGATGGCTGACCCCCCCCCCGGGCTTCAGGCTTTCCCAAAAGAAGGTATGGTTCCAAACCTGTGCGGCGTTGTTGAAAATCCCCGTTTTGTCGGCTTGTCCGGCGGTTTTTGTGATGATTTCCTCAAGATTGAACGAGGCCAGCTCCGTCCCATCGACCAGTTTGTTCAGATTATCCACATAGGCCTTATGATGCTTGCCATAATGGAACCCCATCGTCTCGGCCGAGATTACAGGCGCGAGTGCATCTTGGGCATAGGGAAGGGTTGGCAAGGCAAAAGGTGCAGGCATGGAGGACTCCGAAAAGATAGGGATAGGGCTTATGCCGCCGAAGGTCCTAAATTTTTTCAAGGACTTGCAGCGGTTAAAATTTAGGACCCTTAGCCTACGAATCCTAACAGATAAAAAACGGGGAAGGAAGGAAGATTTTTAGGCCGGAACCCCCGAGCCGCAGCCCCCCGCCCGTCAAGAGCTCGCGCGGCCCGTCGCGCGTGTCAGGGCCAGAGGCAGCCGAAAATGAACGCTTTCCTGAACGCCGGGAAGAACTGAAACCTCGACCGGCTCAATCAATTTCAAACGCTCAATCAGCCCTTGCACCAAATCCTCCGGCGCGGAGGCGCCCGCCGTAATCCCTACGCGCTTCTTGCCCACGAGCCATTCAGGGTTCAAATGAGAGGCATCTTCAATCAGATAGGCCGGCACGCCGACTTCTTCGGCTCGTTCCCGCAAGCGATTGGAATTCGAGCTGTTATGCGCCCCGATGACCAGCACAACATCCACATGTTTGGCCAATTCGCGCACAGCACCCTGACGGTTTTGTGTGGCGTAGCAAATATCCTTGGTCGCCGGACCAACGATATGCGGAAAACGGGCTTTCAACGCGTCGATTACGCTTTTGGTGTCGTCCACGCTTAAAGTCGTTTGCGTGATATAGGCCAACATGTCCGGATTTGTGACCTGAAGCTTGGCCACATCCGCGACTTCTGACACTAAATGCACTGTGCCCGGAATGCGTCCCAACGTGCCCTCGATCTCCGGATGGCCTTCATGGCCGATCAGGATGATTTCACGGTCATTCTTAGCATAACGCTGCCCTTCGGTGTGGACTTTCGAAACTAGAGGACAGGTCGCGTCGATCACCTGAAGATTACGGGCCCGCGCGTGGCTTTCGACCGCCTCGGCCACGCCATGCGCGCTGAAAATCACGACTGCGCCTTCCGGTACTTCGTCCGTTTCTTCGACGAATTTTACGCCTTTAGCGACCAGACGCTGAACTACATGCGGGTTATGGACAATCTCGTGCCGGACATAAATGGGCGCGCCGAATTTCTCCAGCGCGCGTTCAACGATTTCTATCGCGCGTTCGACTCCGGCGCAAAAACCGCGAGGTTGGGCGAGAAGTACCTGCATGGGAAACCTCCTTTAAAGTCCTTGTTTGGCTTTGATTGAAAGCGAATGGGTCAAAGCGGGCATGCCATCGCGGCGAGCAATGCTAGAAAACTCGGCACGTCTTGTCGCCATTTCGCTGATCGCGCCGTTCAGAAACACATCCACAATCCGCCATGCGCCCTTTTTATCGGTGCGGAGCAGATAATTCAGAGCGACAGGCGGGGCATTGTCAGGAGGGGCGAGCGTTGTCTCTACGATCACGCCACCGGCTGTTGAAGGTTTTTGACCTGTCACCGTGAATTGCTCGCCATGATAATCTGGGAAACGGGCGGCGTAACTGGCGATACTGTAATCCGTAAAAGCCGCGATAAGATCCTCTTGCTCCTGTGTCGTCGCTGCGCTCCAACTTGGACCGACGGCAGCATGGGCCATTAAAGGAAGATTGAAGGCCGTCCGCACAGGGGGATCCAGCTTTTTGTACCGCCCCTCGATCCCCAGCGCCTCGCCCTGCTTCATGGTTGTGACCAATTGGGTATAAAAAGCGCGCACGACACCTTCGGGTCCTTGCCGCTCGGGCGGCTCGGCCGCCTGAAGCGGGAACGCGCACAGAAAAAACAGCGTTACACAGAGACAAAACCTGACCGCCTTCATCTTAATCCTTTTCCACAAAGTCCAGATCCGCACCGAACGTCTCGCGCAGAAAATGGATAGATAGCAAAGCAATCAAGGTAAAAGATACAAGAATCAGCGCAATCGCAGGCAAAACCCCTACAAACGGCTTCAGCGCCATAAATAAGGACGTATGTACAACCCCAAGCCCTCGAATGAAATTCGGCACAGAGGTCGCCGCCGTCGCACGAAGATTGGTGCCAAACTGCTCAGTGACCGTGCTGAGCAAAACGACCCAAGAGCCGTTAAAGAAATCCATAACGGCAAGGGTTGTGTAATAGGCTTGGGCCTCATGAACAGCGGTCAACAAATACAAGCCGACCCCGCAATAGGCAATCGCGCATCCATAAAGAACTTTTTTTCGGCTGCGCAAAATCTGACACGCATAGCTTGCCACAACACAGCCGCAGGCAAGAGCTGAGCAGGCATACATAAGCGCTTTGCCCGATTTTAAAGGCTCCACAATCCCCAAGGCCGTCCCAACCTCTGGGGCAAAGACCACGAAGAGCGTGAGGTATACATACAAAGCCGCGCCTGAGAAGACGCAACAGAGATACCGAAAAAAGCGTTCCTTCGACGTCAAAAAAAGCTTCAAATCGCCCCGTGTGAGATCCATCATCTCTGTGGCGCGAAAAAGGGGCGATTCAACAACGGACAGACGCAGGAAAAGCAGCGCAATCCCCATGCAGCCCCCTGCGATATAGGCGTTGGACCAGCTTAGCAGATCCCCAATGAATCCTGCCGAGGCAAACCCCAAAACGCCGATAAAGGCCACAAGCATCGTGCCGTAGCCGCGTTTCTCTTTGCTGATCAACTCGCTGACGAGCGTAATACCGGCGCCAATCTCGCCCGCCAGACCCACGCCGCCTATAAAACGACAAAAGGCGTATTGGTCAACCGATTGGACAAAAGCGTTTCCAAAATTCGCAAGAGAATAAAGCAGAATCGAGCCGAACAAAACCTGCAATCGCCCCAGCCTGTCCCCCAGAATCCCCCAGCCGACACCGCCCAGCAGCATCCCGATCAGCTGGACATTCATCAAAAAACCGCCTGTCGTAGTCAAATCGCTTCCCGAAAGACCAAGGCTTTTCAGACTCGCCACCCGCACAGCCGAGAAAATCGCGATGTCATACCCATCGACGAAATAGCCCAAGGCCGCGACCAGAATCGCAAAACCGATGTGACGATTGGAAACAGAAACAAGCATGAAGAACCTTCTAGAAAGAGCCATAGTACCCTACTGGGGTTGGCTAACGCATTGAGGTGATTCATACTGTCGGATTCTTCACCTGTAATGGAGTCTCCGATGCCGAAACAAGACGATGCGTTAGCCGAGATACTGCGTAGCAGATTTCACCTCAGCCCGA
>CAIJXG010000135.1 GCA_903824505.1 uncultured Pseudomonadota bacterium
AAAAGATCCGATTATTTGGGAAAGTTGAAAAAAGCCACATAAGGCGAACGCCCACGAAACCAAGCGGCAAGAAGCTGAACCGACCTTAGCACAAGATGAAAAAGGGTCAATCGTGGCGGAAATGAGGCGACAATGAATCCGATCTCCTTACACCACCCCAAGCTCCGCCAGCTTCTCCGCCTCATCATGCGTGATCAGCGCGTCGATAAAATCATCCAGCGCAGTTCCGTTAATGATATCATCAATTTTATACACCGTCATTTCGATCCGGTGATCCGAGACACGCCCTTGGGGGAAGTTGTAGGTGCGGATTCGCTCGGATCTGTCGCCGGTCCCCACTTGGCTTTTGCGTTCCGCCGCGTGGGCGGCCTTGATCGCGCGATCCTTCTGTTCATAAATTTTGGCACAGAGAATCTTCATCGCCTTGGCGCGGTTTTTGTGCTGCGAGCGTTCATCTTGCATCGCCACCACAAGCCCTGTTGGAAGATGGGTTATTCGGACCGCGCTTTCGGTCTTATTGACATGCTGCCCCCCCGCGCCCGAGGCCCGATAAATGTCGATTTTCAGGTCTTTATCATGGACAGCAACATCTGTTTCTTCCATCTCCGGCAAAACGGCCACCGTCGCGGTCGAGGTATGGATCCGCCCCGAAGCTTCGGTTTGAGGCACGCGCTGCACGCGATGCACGCCGGATTCGTATTTCAGCCGCGCGAACACCCCCTTGCCGCTGATTTGCGCGACGCCTTCCTTAATTCCGCCGAGGTCGTTTTCGGACAGATCCAGCACCTCGAACCGCCAGCCATGCACGACGGCATATTTGCGGTACATCTCAAACAACACCGCGCCAAATAACGCCGCCTCATCGCCCCCTGCGCCCGCGCGGATTTCCAGAATCGCGTTCCGTTCATCTGTCGCATCTTTGGGCAGAAGCATTTTCTGAACCTGCCGCTCTAAGGGCGGCAAAAGAGGCTTCAGCCGCTCAATCTCAGCCTTGGCTTCCGCCTGCATATCGGGATCGGACAAAAACGCCTCAGCCTCCGTCAGCTCGCGCTGCACGCGGGTCAAATCTTGAATAGCCCCCGCAATCGGCAAAAGATCGGCATATTCCTTGGATAATCTTGTAAAAACGTCAGGCACAAGCCCGGGCTGCGCCAAGGCATCGCGCACCTCATCATGGCGCGCCAGAACACGTGCAAGAGTTTCAGAGAGAGACATGAGTGTTCAATTCCTTTTTTTAAAATTTCAAGAATGGCGCAACGCGTCTTGTGTGAAAAGAGGACGCATCACAGAATTGATGTGGTCTTTAAGAGCTGGAGAGGTAATCTCTTTATAGGAAACAACATCGACGGGAACCTCCAACGTGCTTTCAGCACACAAGGTTCGAATACAATCAATGTCGCGCTCAGAGAGATCCCCGTAAATAACCATATCAATATCCGAATTTGGCTGCGCGCAAAACGCTTGCGGGCGTAAGGGGGGCTAACGTAACGCCCCCTGCCTCCAGATAATCTTTCAAAAGCTTCCATGCGAGTTCACACGTATATTCAAACCGCTGAACGACCCCTTCTTTTTCAAGCGGCGACAGGGCGCGCGAGTCTTCAAGAGCCTCGCGCAAAAGCAAAAAGGCGCGTTGGTAATTGTCAAAGCGGTAAACCCAGCGGGCAGGAACGTCAGTCATGGCCTGTATGTTATACTCGGGCCCCTTCGGGCCCCCTCACGTTTTATCCGCGCAAAAGGCGCATCAGCTTCGCTGCGTCCGTGTTTGGCACGGAATCGCATCCTTTCCGCTTTCCAAGGAAACCGAGTATACCATGATTTAATTTCTAAAACCTCAAAAGAATCGCCCGCGTCGAACTGGGTCGACTTGTTGAGAGAGAAGACTTTATGGAGCCGGCGGAGATACACGATTTTAAAATTCTGTCTTAAAAATCGCTCTAGAGGACCCTTCGGGATATCAACTCTGGCCAAGAATATACCCTGCTTTGCGTCGATTCCGTTCGGTCAGAAACTCATCGCAGATTTTCGTCTTAAGCGGTAGGTTCCATAGGGTATCGTGTGGGTGTCTCTTTTCATCGGTGTCTTATGGCTAAAGCTCTTTCTCATTTTGTCTGTCAAAGCTGCGGCGCGAGTTTTCCCAAATGGGCGGGGAAGTGCGAAGCCTGCGGCAGCTGGAACGCCTTGGTCGAGGAGACTCAAGCGGGACCTCCCAAAGGGCTGCATGATGGAAAAGGGCGTGGACGCGCGAACCGGATCGACTTCGTGCCGTTGAAAAGCGACTCCGATACGCCTATTCCGCGCCGTTTTTCGCGCATTGGCGAGTTTGACCGCGTGCTGGGGGGAGGGCTTGTCTCAGGTTCGGCCACGCTGGTCGGCGGCGATCCGGGCATCGGGAAATCCACTCTTTTATTGCAGGTCGTGTGCAATCTCGCCGCGCAATATAAGGTTGCCTATATTTCAGGTGAAGAAGCAATCGAGCAAGTGCGGCTCCGCGCTGTGCGGCTGGGCTTGGCCGATGCGCCGTGTGAGCTGGCTTGTGAAACGTCGGTGCGTGATATCGTTGCTGCCATTGATCAAGCGAATACGCCCGACATTTTGATTATCGATTCCATCCAGACCATGTATGTGGACACGCTGGACAGCGCGCCGGGCACCGTCGCGCAGGTGCGCACCTCCGCGCAGGAGCTGATCCGCATTGCCAAAAAACGCGATATTTCTCTGCTGATTGTGGGGCATGTGACCAAAGACGGCACCATTGCGGGGCCGCGCGTTTTGGAACATATGGTCGACACGGTGTTGTATCTGGAAGGTGACCGCGGCCACCAATTCCGTGTACTGCGCGGCGTCAAAAATCGGTTTGGCCCCACGGATGAAATAGGGGTCTTCGAGATGACCGACAAAGGGTTGATGGAGGTACAAAACCCCTCTGCACTCTTTCTGTCGGATCGGCGCGAGGATATGTCCGGTGCGGCCGTTTTTGCTGGATTGGAGGGGACCCGACCTGTTTTGGTCGAAATTCAGGCGCTTGTTGCGCCCACGACTTATGGGACTCCCCGCCGCGCCGTTGTGGGATGGGATACAGGTCGTTTGGCGATGATTCTGGCTGTTTTGGAAGCGCGCTGCGGTGTCGCTTTTGGAAACAATGATGTTTATCTGAATGTCGCGGGGGGGTTTCGAATTGTGGAACCCGCTGCGGATTTGGCCGTGGCGGCTGCCTTGTTGTCCTCCTTGACGGGAGAGCCTGTGCCTACCTCTTGCGTTGCTTTTGGTGAAATCGGCTTGTCGGGTGAGGTCCGACCCGTCAGCCAGCCAGAATTGCGAATTAAAGAAGCCGTGAAATTGGGCTTCACCGGCGCGATTATGCCACAAAACGACAAGGCGCGGAAAACAGGTGCGCCGCCGCTGCTCCGCACAACCGAATTGCGCTTATTGACGGAGCTTTTACCCTTGTTTCAGGGCGGAACGCCGCAAAGGAAACAGGCTGAAAAAGGCAGATAAACGGCACGTGTGTCGGTGTGCTTTTAGGACTCGAGAGGAAATAAGCGTGTCTTTTTTAGTAACTGCTGAGCCGATTCTATAGGCATTTGATTGGGCGTGGGTTCCTTGTTGGCGGCGGTGGCGATGACGGATCGGGCGGCGGCGTAGGGTTCGGCGCCCCACTCGGAGCGGAAGCCGCAGGGCACGTTCCGAGCTGTTGCTGTCGAGCGCGATTTCCGGGTGCGTCAAAAACGTGAACACGGAGGCGCCGTGTTTTTTGTACCTCTTTTGCAAACGCTTCGCGTCTTTGTGCGTGACAAGCAGAGCAAGACTCTGTTGCAAATCACGCTCTAGCCGGACTTTCAAAGCGAGACGCGTGGCCGCGCTTAGTTTGTTTTGCAAGAGGCTCTTCCTTTAAAAAATCACAGATTGTCCAGAGCTAGACGTTCGGGTTCCTTCGGTGCCCGAGTATATAGTAAGATCAATAGCCCTGATAACTCTCAACGCTCGCTTCTCTCCTTGAGTCGAATCGGCTATCCGGTTAGACAGACTCAACCTCTCCTTGTTCTCTCTCCTCGGATTTTCCATGACCATCCAGACCGGACATGACTCGCTCAAGACTCGTCAGACGCTGAAAGTGGGCGATCAAAACTACGCCTATTACAGTCTAAAGGAAGCGGAGAAAACCATCGGAAGCCTTGCGCGGCTGCCTGTCAGTCTTAAGATTCTTCTGGAAAATCTGTTGCGTTTTGAAGATGGACGCTCGGTGACGGCTGAGGATGTCAAGGCGATTGGCGCGTGGCTGCAGACCTATAAAAGCGACACAGAGGTTGCCTATCGTCCTGCGCGAGTCCTCATGCAGGATTTCACGGGCGTGCCTGCCGTGGCGGATTTGGCGGCCATGCGCGATGCGACGATTGCGCGGGGGGGGGATCCCAAGCGCGTGAATCCTCTCTGCCCCGTCGATTTGGTGATCGACCATTCGGTGACGATTGATTTCTTCGGCACGCCCGATGCGCTTGGCCAAAATGTTGCCCTCGAGTTCAAGCGCAACGGTGAACGCTATGCGTTTTTGAAATGGGCGCAGAAATCCTTTGATAATTTCCGCGTGGTGCCTCCGGGTACGGGCATTTGCCATCAGGTGAATCTTGAATATTTGGCGCAAGTCGTTTGGACGGACACGGATCAAAAGGGCGAGATTGTCGCTTTCCCTGATACGTGCGTCGGCACCGATAGTCACACGGTGATGGTGAATGGTCTTGGCGTGTTGGGCTGGGGCGTCGGGGGGATTGAGGCTGAGGCCGCCATGCTGGGCCAGCCCATTTCGATGCTGATTCCTGAAGTTGTGGGCTTTAAGCTGGCGGGACGGTTGAAAGAAGGCATAAGTGCGACGGATCTGGTTCTGACTGTTACGCAAATGCTGCGCAAAAAGGGCGTTGTCAATAAATTCGTCGAATTTTATGGACCCGGCCTTGCGGATTTGCCCTTAGCCGATCGCGCGACTATTGCGAATATGGCGCCGGAATATGGCGCGACCTGTGGTCTGTTCCCGATTGATGCCGAGACGATTCGTTATCTGGAGCTGACGGGACGCGATCCCGAACGCATTGCCTTGGTGGAAGCCTATGCCAAGGCTCAAGGCATGTGGCGCGATGAAAGTGCGGATGTAACCGGAGAGGATCCCGTCTTTACGGATGTCCTGTCGCTGGATCTGGCAACGGTTGAGCCGTCTTTGGCAGGTCCGCGCCGCCCTCAAGACCGAGTCGCGTTGGGAACTGTCGCGAGCGAGTTTGAGAAAGAACTGGCGGGTGGCTTTAAAGTCACAGCGGAAGCTCGGGACAAGGCGATTCCGCTGGCCGGAAGCGACACGACTCTTGCGCATGGGGCGGTGGTCATTGCCTCGATCACCTCTTGCACCAATACGTCGAACCCTAGCGTGTTGATTGCGGCGGGCCTTGTGGCGCGAAAGGCGCGGACTTTAGGGCTGAAGGTCAAGCCGTGGGTCAAGACTTCTCTTGCTCCGGGGAGTCAAGTCGTTGCGGATTATCTGGCCAAGGCCGATCTCCAAAGGGATTTGGACGCGCTGGGATTCAATATCGTCGGCTATGGATGCACGACTTGTATCGGCAATTCAGGGCCTTTGCCGGAATCTGTTGCCAACGCCATTACACAGGGTGATTTGGTCGCGGCTGCTGTCCTGTCGGGCAACCGCAATTTCGAAGGGCGCGTGAACCCGTATTGCAAGGCGAATTATCTGGCCTCGCCTCCCTTGGTTGTCGCCTATGCGTTGGCGGGATCTATGACATGGAAGGCGGAAACGGATCCGCTGGGTAAAGATGAAAAGGGAAAGCCTGTGTATCTGAAAGATATCTGGCCGACCAATGCGGAAATTCAGGATACGCTCCGCGCGGCTTTATCGCCGGATATGTTCCGCACCCGTTACGCGAATGTTTTTGCGGGCGACACGGCGTGGCAGAAAATCGCGGTGGCCGAGGGGCTGACGTATGAATGGGAGGCGGAGTCGACCTATGTGAAGCTTCCGCCGATTTTCCAAAATATCCCCGAAGTCGGGACGGTTCGGGATATTCGAGGGGCGCGGCTGCTCGCGCTTTTGGGCGATTCCATCACAACCGATCATATCTCACCCGCCGGAGACATCAAGAAAAGCAGTCCCGCCGGAAAATATCTGCAAGAAAAAGGCGTGCCGGTGTCGGAATTTAACTCCTACGGCGCGCGGCGCGGCAATCACGATGTGATGATGCGTGGGACTTTCGCCAATATCCGAATCAAAAATGAACTGATGGGCGGCGCGGAAGGCGGGAATACGATACACCAGCCTTCCGGCGAGGCGCTGTCGATTTACGATGCCGCGATGCGCTATCAGGCCGACCATGTGCCGCTGATTGTCATCGCTGGGAAGGAATACGGCACGGGATCCTCGCGTGATTGGGCGGCTAAGGGGACGAAGCTGCTGGGCGTTCAGGCTGTCATTGCCGAAAGTTTCGAGCGCATCCATCGCTCGAATCTCGTTGGCATGGGGGTGTTTCCGCTGGAATTCCGCAACGGTACGACGAGAGCCGCACTGAATCTGACCGGAACGGAACGCTTTGACCTGACGGGAATTTCAGGAGGGCTGAAACCACACATGGAGGTCACGCTGACGATCACGCGCACCGACGGCACCACGCAAAGCATTCCCCTTGTCTGTCGCATCGATACGCTGGACGAGGTGGACTACTTCAACAATGGAGGCATCTTGCCCTATGTGCTGAAGGGATTGACGGGGCGGGGGAGAAAAGACTCTGCCGCCTGAGGAAGAGGCGGAGCAATCCTCTGTTCTAGCCAACAGCCCTGTGGTGAAAGCCTAAAGGATGGGGGATTGCCCATTTGTAACGGGGGGCCTATTTAAAAAACAGGCCAAAAAATGGCGCGAGTGACGGGGCTCGAACCCGCGACCTTCGGCGTGACAGGCCGACGCTCTAACCAACTGAGCTACACCCGCGTTGAACAGGCGTTTCACAACCTGCTGGGGAGGCCGAACCATTAGGCAAAGTTGCCCCTCCTGTCAATCCAAAAGAAAGTGTGATCCAAAAGAAAAGAAGGGGGCCTCTCTCAAGATAGCCATGCGGAAGGGCAAGTTTTCTCTAGACACGTTCCACAAATGTTCTCTATCTTGAGGCATGAAAAACGCGTCCCCGCCGCCTGTCCTCGATCACTCTCCTTCTTTTACACAGGCGTTGGCGGCGATAGAGAGCGGCTCGGGCTGTTTGTTCATCACGGGCAAAGCGGGGACGGGAAAATCGACTCTGCTGTCCTATTTTTGCCAAAACGCGACGCGGCGGCCTGTTGTGTTGGCGCCTACGGGGGTCGCAGCCTTGAACGTCAAAGGGCAGACGATCCACAGTTTTTTCAATTTCTATATCGATGTCACGCCGCAGAAAATTCGTGACGGCAAATCCAAGCCCCGTCAGCCGAAGCTTTATAAGAAGCTTAAGACGATCATTATTGATGAAATCTCGATGGTGCGGGCTGATCTTTTGGACTGTATTGATGCTTTTTTGCGGAAATACGGGCCTCATATGATGCAGCCTTTCGGGGGCGTGCAGATGATTTTTATTGGCGATTTGCACCAATTACCGCCCGTTGTGGCGGCGCAAGAGCGAGAGATTTTCAAAAGCCTCTACCCCACGCCCTATTTTTTCAGCGCTCAGGCGTTGCGGGATGTGCCTTTGGCCTTCATCGAACTTGAGAAAATCTATCGCCAGAAAGATGGCGCGTTTGTGGCTCTGTTGAACAAAGTGCGGGAAAATACGGCCTCTGATGCCGATCTGCGGAAGCTGAATAGCCGATGCGGGGGCGAGGGCAAGAAGGGCGAATTCTCGCCCATCACGCTGACTGCCACCAATCAAAGGGCCGACGAAATCAACGCCCAGCGGCTGGAGGCGCTGAAAGGGCGGCGTCTTGTGTCGCGGGCGGAAGTAAAAGGCGATTTCACCAAAGACTATTTCCCGACCGCGCCTGAGCTGCAGTACAAAATCGGCGCTCAGATCATGCTGTTGAACAATGATTCCGCACGGCAATGGGTCAATGGCAGTATTGGCGTGATTGAGGCGATAGGCAAAGATGAAGAAGGCAAAGAATATCTGAAAATCCGCCTTCAAGACACCAACGAGTCCGTTCGCGTCACCCGCTATGCGTGGGAGATTTATCGCTTCGGGGTAGAGGGCGAAACGATCACGGCCGAATCCGTCGGGACGTTCATGCAATATCCCTTTCGTTTGGCTTGGGCGGTCACGATCCATAAAAGCCAAGGCAAGACGTTCGAGCGCGTGCATATTGATTTGGGGCGGGGTGCCTTTGCCTCTGGCCAAGTCTATGTGGCCTTGAGCCGCTGCACGGCGTTTGAGGGGATCACGTTGGCGACGCCCATCGGACGCGGCAGTATTCGCACGGATGCCCAGATTCACGATTTTCTAGGGGACTTGCGGGCCCGAAACGCGCCGCCTGAGGCGCAGGGGGAGTCAATAAAAGCCCAAATCGAACGGGCCGTGCGGGACAAAGACGAAATCGAGATCACCTATCTGAAAGGTGGGAACGACGAAACCGTCCGGACGGTGCGGCCCCTCTCGCTGGGGCCGGAAGTTTATAAAGGCCAAGCCTTTCTGGGGCTGCGCGCCTTTTGCACGCTGCGCCAAGAAGAACGGGTCTTCAGCGTGGACCGGATTCTGGCGATCAAAACACGGGGGTGAGGGGGGCAAAAATGCCTTGCCAACCTCCTATTTGTCTTCTAGAGCTTGGATCCGTTGCAATCGGCAAAAAAGGCATCCTCCTATGTTGATAAAAAACTTGAAAGCGCTGCCTTTTTTCGTGCTGATTGTTCTTCTTTGGACTCACGCCGTTTTTGCCCAAGCTGCACCGGCTGCCGATTCCTATGTTCGGAATGCGCCGGTGACGACACCTCCCGTTTACCGTAATCAATCCGAAAAAAATGCGATCAGCCTTTCTACACTGACAGGCATTGAGCTTGGCGGAGAGGTTTCAGGCTATCGCTATCAAGAACATCTGGATGCCGGTGTCGATTTCATGCATGAAACGGGGACGAAAGTTGGTCTGATCGGGACCGCCACTAAGGCGCTTCATTCTGGATTTTTCGGCACGATTGATGCGCGGGTTGCCTATAGCACCAATGATTATTCAAGCCCTGTGTCTGGAACGCAATCGAACATTCCGGACTATCTTGGTGAAATTAGGCTTTTGGGCGGAAAAGACTTTGTCGAAAATCGCTTCGCACTTTCTCCTTATACCGGCATTGGGTATCGCACCCTCTTCAACGACAGTCGTGGATTCACAAGCAATTTCAGCAGCGGATACAGGCGAGATAGTCAGTATCTCTATTTGCCCGCCGGTTTGACCTCCCGTTTTCGTGCAACGGGGACCTCCCGGATTAGCGCCAATCTGGAATATGATTATCTTTTGGAAGGGTGGCAGGAGAGCAAGTTGGGAGATTCGCTGAGCGGCCTTCCAACTCTTAAAAATGATCAACATAGGGGATACGGATTGCGTGGCAGCGTTGCCTACGAATGGAGTCATTGGGGCGTAGGTCCTTTTTTTGATTACTGGAATATCAATCAATCAAACATAATCTGCGGAGTTGGGTCCGTATATGGGGTGTGCGGAGCTGAACCTCACAACCAGACCATCGAGTATGGTCTGCAGGCGCGATACCGATTCTAGAAAAGGGGCCGCGTTTGGGGTGGACAGCACTCAGTGACTCCTTTTTACTTTTTAACTTGCAAGATTTTTCCTTTTTTGGTGTATATCCGGCGAACAGCCCCTGAAGGGGCGATGTTGATAACTGGATAAAAGCTGAAGGAGATCGTCATGACAGGAGATATAGTCATGAAAAATTAGGCTTTGTCCGGTTTTGGATTTTCTTGCGCCTTTAAATCCGCACGTGATGGGCTATTGCATGGGAGGCGTCTTGGCTTTGGCCCTGACGCAGATCGCGCCGCAGCATGTCCGAAGCCTCAGGCTTCTGGCAACACCGTGGGATTTTCACATCTACCCTACCCTGTCGGCCTTGATGATTTCTGTCATGGTAATCCCGAGGCGGTCTTCGACGACCACGACTTCGCCTCGCGCGACAAGGCGGTTGTTGACATAGATGTCAATGGCCTCGCCCACTTTGCGATCCAATTCGATGACGGCGCCACGTCCCAGTTTCAGTAAATGGCTTACTTGCATTTCTGCGCGACCAAGGACGGCCGTCACCTCGACAGGAACGCCATAGACGGCGTCCAGCTCGCTGACGGAAGACGCGGCAGAAAAAGACGCCCCCCCGCTGTCGTTCGTAAGTTCAGTCAGAGTCAGAGACTCTTTTTCATCCATAGGTGGCTCCTGAGAGAAGAGGAGGAAAGATAGGCATAGTGAGCGATTTGCTTAAATCTGGGTGGTCTATACCAGCAAGTCTAAAAGCATCAGAAAAAAGACCTGCCGTATGGAAAAAGCAGTAGAATCCCCCCCCTCCCACCAGCCTGCGGCCTCGACGCTGCGCGTCAAGCCCCGCAAGGAGGAGGGAATACCGCCGGCCCTTCAGCGCGTTGGTCTCTCTCTACTTTTAGAGTTGCTGCAGAAACTTCTAAACGCTCCAAACAAAGAAATAGTCTATGGTTCCTCAACAAGAAGCGTTTGCTCAATCGACTGAACCGTTGTTTGTGTATCGCGAACAACGCCGCCATCGGCCCATTCGATCCGGCAATCTCCTTTTGCAACCTCCTTATCTGCCAGAAGAATCACCTGACCGCCATAGCCAAGCTGGGCTGTCAGAGTTTTAATCCGTTCCTCCACCGCATCGAATTGAGACGGGGTCGTCCGCACCACAAGACGCGGCTCCCGCGCCATATCGCGCAGAGTCGCGGCCAGCAAGGCCTCGATTTCCTCCACCCCTTCGCGTTCCATCAAAACAGGCATCAGTTTACGCACCATCGTCACGGCCAAAGCGCGGGTGTCCCTATCCCGTTCCGTGCGCAACGCATCCATCTGACCGCCTAGCGTTTCTAGCGCGGCGGTCAGAGCCGCCAAAACCCCATTTTGTTCGGCCGTTTGCGCGTCATGCCCCGCTTTTTGTCCAGCGGCAAAACCTTGATCATAGGACTCTTGTTTCAGCGCGTCGATTTGCTCGGGTTTTAAAAGAACAGGCAGACGTTCTACCGCACGATGCACGACCTTCGCGCCATCGAAGGAGCGATCAAATAAGAATTTTTTCACCACAGGAGGGTCAGTAGACAAGCTGATCCTCCTCTGTATCCTTAGCGATCGCGATTTCGCCCTTGGCCGCCAGATCTTTCGCGACATTCACCAGATGAGATTGCGCTTCCTCGACATCTTTTAGGCGAACGGGGCCTAAAGAGGCAATGTCGTCCCGCAACAATTTACCCGCGCGTTCGGACATATTAGACAGGAAAAGATCGCGGATACTTTCGGATGAGCCCTTTAAAGCCATTGGCAGCTTCGCTTTATCAGCCACGCGTAAGATAGATTGAATCGCGCCACCATCCAGCTTGCCCAGATCTTCGAAGGTAAACATCAGGCTTTTTATCTTTTCCGCCGAGTCGCGGTTGCGTTCCTCCAGCGCGGCCATGAATTTGGCTTCGCTGGATCGATCCAGATTGTTAAAAACTTCGGCCATGATCTCGTGAGAATCGCGGCGGTTGGTCCGCGCAAGGTTGCTCATAAACTCGTTACGAAGCGTGCGCTCAATATCATCGATGACGTCTTTTTGAACAGCTTCCATCCGCAACATGCGCGCGATCACCTCCATCGCGAAACTTTCGGGCAGGCTGGTCAAAACCCGCGCCGCATGGTTGGGCTTGATCTTGGACATGACCACGGCCACCGTTTGCGGATATTCGTTTTTCAAATAGGCCGCGAGCACCGCCTCGTTCACATTCGCCAGTTTGTCCCACATGGTACGTCCGGCAGGGCCCCTGATCTCCTCCATGATCGAGCTGACACGGCTCTTATCAAGCGCCTTGCCCAGCAAGCGTTCGGTTGATTCCAGAGTCCCGACCGTCCCGCCCGCCGAGGACATTTGCTCGGCAAATTCAACAAGAATTTTCTCGACCAAGGTCGAGCTGACATTCCCCAAATTTGCCATGACTTGAGACAAATCCCGGATTTCATCGTCGCTCAAATGCGCGAAGATCCGCGCGGCGCAATCCTCCCCCAAAGACAAGATAAAGAGCGCGGATTTTTCGACTCCCGTCAGAGATTTGACATCTTCGCGAAGCCGTGCGCCGCTCATGATTTATTCTCCTGATACATCCATGTCCGAATAATCGAGACGGCCTCATCCGGATTCTTATCAACGATTTCTCCGACCTTGCGGAGAGAAGAAGCCTTAACGCGCCCTTCGACACGGGAAACATCGATCATATTGTCCCCCTCGCCCTCCCCGCCACTATCCATCCCTGTACCACCGCCTCTGGGCGCAGGGAGCTGCGCAAGGCCAGCGGATCCGGCCCCCGCCAACAGCATTTGTTGATCGGAAAGCCCACCGCCGCCTTCAAGGATTTTCCGCAAAATGGGCCGGACGAGCAACACCACCACCAAAAAGCCAATCAGGGCGAGAATCAGGGTCTCCGCCGCGTGGAAAAGATCCGCACGCGGAATGCCCATTAACAAATCCGGTGACGTGCCGGTTGTCTTTTCGTTCTCGACGGCCGCAAACGGCATATTATCGACTTCCAACGTATCGCCACGGGTGGAATCAAAGGGAATCGCTGATCGAGCCAGATCCTTGATCTTCTTCATTTCCTCGTCCGTGCGCGGCACGTAACTGGTTGTTTTGCCGTCTTCGGAGGCTTTGTAGGCGCCGTCCACAACAACAGCCACCGAGAGGCGACGCACATGCCCACCCTCGCGCACCTGATTGCGAACGGTCTTGTTGATTTCATAATTCGTCGTTTGTTCGGTTCGGTTGTTCTTGGCCCCACTCGCGCCCGCAGTGTTGCCCCCCGCAATTTGCTGCGGATTGGTCGGCAAAGCGCCCGCGACCGAGACATTGCCGTTTGCGCTTTCTCCATTACTCGACTCGTCAATCGTATTTTGAGTCGACCGCGCGACTTGGCTTTCCGGATCATAAATTTCTGAACTTGTCGTGATTCGGTCGAAATCCAGATCGGCCGAGACCTGCGCCCGCACCTTGCCATACCCCAGAGTCTGGGTCAGCAAATCCTCGATCTTACGCGCCTGAGCCTGTTCAAACTGGATGCGAAGATCGTCTTGATCGTCGGATCCCCCGCCACTTCCCGCTTCGCCTGAAGCTGAAGGACGAGCCAAAAGGGCCCCCCGATCATCAACAATCGAGACCTGATTAGGCTGCAATTGAGGCACGGCGGCGGCGATTAAATGCTGAATGGCGGCGATTTGCTCTCGCGCCAACACAGCGCCATTCCGCATTTTCAGGAAAATACTGGCTGTTGCGGTTTGCGTCGCATGACTGAACAGTTCGCGCTGCGGCAAGACCAAATGAACCCGCGCCGACTGAACGGGATCCAGCGCGCTGATGGTGCGGGCCAACTCGCCCTCCAGCGCCCGCAGATGATTGATATTCTGAACAAAACTGGTCGTGCCGAAGCCTTCTTTTTGGTCAAAAATCTCGTACCCTATGGACCCGCCGCGCGGCAACCCCTCCGAGGCCATCATCATCCGGATCTTCCCAACCTGATCGGAAGGGACTCGAATCAGCGCGCCCGTTCCATCCGTTTCATACGGAATCTTAAGCGCATCGAGCTTTTGAGCGATCGCCGACGAATCATGCGGATCGAGTTCCGTGTATAAAAGCGCCAAGGGCGAGGTCGACACGCGGGACGTAATAAAGCCCAACATGCCCAAAATGCTAAGGCCCACAACGGCAATCGCCACAAGCCGCATGGGGCCTAGACTGCGTAGGGTTTGCAGAAAAGCGTTCACGTCTTCGTTCTCCTGCTTTGATGACTTCACGCGAAGCCTTTAGAAAAGACCCTGTACCCCCGCGTGTAGATTCGCACGGAGCGCAGCGTCAGGTTGAGCATAATGTCTCGATTGATCCCAGCGCAAGAGGAACAAACCGCTCTAAAGCAAATTTGGCTCCCCCGAAGGCATTGACGGACTCGGGGGCGGAAGGCTAGACCCTATATTATAGCCCCTCACAAGGATCTTTCTCGCATGAAGAAGACACCCCGCCCCCAGCAGACAAGCCGGAAACCCAGCAAGGCCAAAAAGGTCTTGAAAAAACAACAAAAATTCGGGTGGGACACGACGGATCAGGAAGAAATCGACCGGCGGCGCGAGCGCGGCGCGGCGGATCTGACGACCATCGAGGTGATGGAGAAGGATCACCCTATTCTGGGGACGTTCCGGGTCGCCTCGGGCAGCGGCTCGGCCTACGAAGTCGAAATTCGCGATCCGGCGGGATTCACCAATTCCTGCGGCTGCGCCGATCATCAGGTCAATCGGCTTGGCACCTGCAAACATATCGAAGGCGTTTTGGTTGCGCTGAAAAAACGCCGCGCGGCGATGTTCCGGCAGGCGGTGAAAGAGGGATCTCCGCGCGTAGAGGTTTTTTTGACGCGCAATGGTCCTGCGGTTCCGCAGATTTACATTCCGCCTAAAGGAGGCAAAGCGATTGACGCTGTCCGCGCCTGTCTAAGCCCGTGGATAGATCCGCGCACCGAAAGACTAACGGATGACCCCGAGAAAATCGACGCCCTGATCCAAGCCTATCCGGCTATGTCCCCGCTTGTGCGCAAAAATCTGCGCCTGTCGCGGCATTTTGACCCGTGGATCGCCCGCGCGACACGCTTAAAAAACCGCGCAGCAGCGCGCGCTGTCTTTGAAACCGAGCGGAAAGAAGGGCGGATTGATCTTGATATTCTGAAGGTCAAGCTCCTGCCCTATCAGCAAGAGGGCATGATCCATTTAGCGTTTGGCGAACGCGCTTTGTTGGCCGATGAAATGGGGCTTGGCAAGACCATTCAAGCGATTGCGGCATGCGAGCTTCTGCGCCAGCGCAAGGAGATTAAGCGCGTCTTGATCGTCTGTCCCGCTTCCGTAAAAGCCGAATGGGAAGATCAAATTGCCCGCTTTACGGATCAAACCTCGCGGTTGGTCTTCGGACCTCGCGCCGCGCGGTTGGCTTTGTATGCTAAAGAAACCCCAGACCTTTTCACCATCGTGAATTATGAACAGGTTTTGGGCGATGCCGAAGATATCAACACCCTATTCAAGCCGGATATTGTTGTGTTGGATGAGGCGCAGCGCATCAAGAATTGGCCGACGAAAACGGCGCAGCGCGTAAAGACTCTTCAGGCCTCGCATGTGTTTGTTCTGACCGGAACGCCTGTCGAAAACCGTATCGACGAGGTTTATTCGATCGTGCCATAGTACCCTACTGGGGTTGGCTAACGCATTGAGGTGATTCATACTGTCGGATTCTTCACCTGTAATGGAGTCTCCGATGCCGAAACAAGACGATGCGTTAGCCGAGATACTGCGTAGCAGATTTCACCTCAGCCCGA
>CAIJXG010000136.1 GCA_903824505.1 uncultured Pseudomonadota bacterium
CGGGCTGAGGTGAAATCTGCTACGCAGTATCTCGGCTAACGCATCGTCTTGTTTCGGCATCGGAGACTCCATTACAGGTGAAGAATCCGACAGTATGAATCACCTCAATGCGTTAGCCAACCCCAGTAGGGTACTATGGACAAGAAGATCGATATAAATGGACTTGCGTCATATTACGTGAACCTTTTTGCAGTGGGAGAGAAACTCCTTACCGTGCTTGAATCAGAAGGTTTTGACGTTACACCTCCGGATGTTTCTGAGATGTGTGTAAACCCGAGAAAGATACAAATCTCTCCCAATGGAGCCATTGTTATCCTGATTGAAGGGGGAATTCCGCTTGAATTTATAACACCCCTTGGGACAGTTCCTATTCTGATGGGGGTGCGTTTTAACGGCGATCCAGCACGTCTGCTGAAAAAATTTAAATATTTGCTAAAACTTAAAAAAATGAATGGGGTAGGGGAGGCAGACTGGGGAATCTATTATATGAGGGAGAACGGAGGAGGGGCGCCTCTTTGTAAACCGAAGCTTCTTGTTGACGAAGCTTCACAAATGAACCCAGAAGAAGCCGTGCAGATATGGATAGATGTAAAGCCTAACAGGCAGATTTTCCCAAAAAAGAGGCCCCTGACGTATGGACTGACCAGCTGAGAAATTTGCAAAGGCATAACACAAATCGCAGTTCAGGATTCCGCAGCTCTTGCCGTCCCATGCCTCTTTGCGCCATAGTCTCGGAAAATAGTCTTAAAAACCTGTGATCCCTGCGCGTGCGCTGTCAAGCGGCCCGTTTCCTCCCTTATGGACCCTTATCATGAGCGACCTTCCTTTCTTGCAGCCTCTGCACCCGCATGTCATTGCGTTGGATGCCATGGGGGGAGATCGCGCGCCGGCCATTGTGGTGGAAGGGGCCGCTAAGGCGCGGGAGCGGTATCCAGAAATTCGCTTCATCTTTTTCGGCGATGAGGCCAAAATCGAGCCGCTTTTAGGGACTTATCCGATCCTGAAAAAGAGCAGTGAGATTCGTCATGCCGTCGAGGTTGTTTCGGCGGATGCCAAACCCTCGGTCGCGCTGCGTCAGGGGCGGAAATCCAGTATGCGTCTTGCGATCAATGCGGTGGCAGAGGGCGATGCCGCTTGTATCGTTTCGGCGGGCAATACGGGCGCCTTGATGGCTATGGCCAAATTCGTTCTGAAAACGCTGCCGGGGGTTGACCGTCCTGCCATTGCCACGCTGATTCCGACAGAAAAAGGCGAAACGGTGATGCTGGATTTGGGCGCCAATATCGAATGCGATGCCGAGAATTTGTTTCAATTCGCGCTCATGGGCGCGATTTTTTGTCGGACGGTGCTAGGGCGGAGTGAGCCGACGATTGGGCTTTTGAACATTGGTACCGAGGAACTGAAAGGCCATGACGAGGTGCGTATTGCCGCCTCGATCCTGCGCGAACGGCCCATTCCCGCAAAATTTCACGGTTTTATCGAAGGCAATGACATTACGGCCGGAACCGTTGATGTCGTGGTGACGGATGGGTTTAGCGGCAATATTGCGCTTAAAACCATCGAGGGCACGGCACATTTGATCGCCCATTTTTTGCGTCAGGCGTTTGACTCTTCGGTGATCGCCAAGCTTGGTTATGTGCTATCGCGTGGTGCGTTTCAAAAATTGAAATCCCGTACGGATCCCCGGCGCTATAACGGCGCGATGTTTCTGGGATTGCAAGGCGTGTGCGTGAAAAGTCATGGGGGCACTGACGGGGAAGGCTTTGCTTGTGCCATTGGCGTCGCGCATGATCTTGTGGCGCGGGATTTTAATCGCCGCATTGCCGAGGAAATGGCGCGGGAATATGGCTTGAACAGTGAGCGCACGAAAATGGGTGAAGGCTGATGATCCGAGCGGCTATTTTAGGATGCGGGGGGTATCTGCCCGCGCAAGTTCTAAGTAATGAGGCGCTGATCGCGGCTAAGGGCCTTGACAGCTCGGACGAATGGATTGCGCGGCGGACGGGAATCCGGCAACGGGCCTTTGCCGCCGAAAACGAACAGACCGCCGATTTGGCGACAGAAGCAGCCCGTGCGGCACTGAAAGATTCCGGCGTTGAGGTCGCGGCGTTGGATCTGATTATTCTTGCTACAACGACTCCCGATCATGCTTTTCCCGCTACGGCGACAAAGGTTCAGGCCAATTTGGGGATGAGCCGTGGATTCGCCTTCGATATTCAGGCCGCTTGTTCCGGTTTTATTTATGCCTTGGCGCTGGCGGATCATTTTATCCGGCTGGGGCAGGCGCGGCATGCGCTGGTGATCGGGGCCGAGAAATTCTCGCGCCTTTTGGATTGGAGCGATCGCAGCACCTGCGTGCTTTTCGGGGATGGGGCTGGGGCTGTTGTGCTGGGAGCCGTGGAAGGCACGGGGAACAAGCGCGACCGCGGAATCCTGTCGACCCATTTGCATAGCGATGGAAGCCATTACGGACAGCTTCAGGCCAGCGATGCGCGTCATGCGCAGATGAATGGCGCGGAAGTTTTCCGACATGCCGTCACGAATTTGGCGAGCGTTGTGGATGAAGCATTGGACGCCAACGGCTTGACTCCGGCCGAAATCGACTGGCTTGTCCCTCATCAGGCTAACCAGCGGATCATCGACGGCACGGGCAAAAAGCTGCATTTGCCGCCCGAGCGCGTCGTCTCCACCGTTGCGATTCACGCCAACACATCGGCAGCTTCGATCCCCTTGGCGCTCGCAACGGCTGTTCAGGATGGGCGGATCAAAAAGGGAGATCTGTTGCTGCTCGACGCGATGGGGGCAGGGTTTACTTGGGGCGCGGCGGTTGTGCGGTGGTAGAGTTCTAGAGAAAAGCTTTCGGCTCGTATTTCTTTCCTTATTCGCGAATCCAAAGAAGCTTTTGCCGCCTCTTCTAATACAGGAGGCGGTAATAAGGTCGTCTCCATAGACAACACTCAACTCAAGGAGAGCCCCATGCTTTACCTCAAAAATATCCCCCTGTGGGAACGCATTGTACGCATCATGATGGCTGTGGCTATGATCGGCTATGGCCTTTTAGAAATGAGGGGGCAAATGCTCGGTTGTATCGTTGCCGGAGGCGGAATGATGGTTCTCATTACTGGATTCTTGGGGTTCTGTCCTATGTGTGCAATGGTTGGGCGTAAACTTTAAAACCCACTCAGATGAGCAATCGTTTCGACCCCGCGATGCTTGAAGCGGCGTGCGCTGGCAACAAAGAATCTTTGCTTTCTTTGCTTGCCGCCGCACAGCCGGATATCAGGCGCTACGCGCGCACTTCTTGCCGTGCCGCGGACATTGATGATGCGGTTCAGGAAACTCTGTGGCTCCTGTATCGCCGAATTGGGGTATTACGCGCCCTTACATCGTTGTCAGGATGGCTCTGGGTTGTTGTCAGGCGAGAATGTTCGCGGTTGGCAAAAAAGATGTTTCATCATGACACACCTATCGCCGACTTTTCTGATGATTTGCGCTTCTCTTATCAGTCTCAAGATGATTTACGCCTTGACCTGACGCGAGCGATTCAGTCGCTTCCCGAACACTATCGCACGGTTATTCTTTTGCGCGACATTGAAGAAATGTCCATCCATGAGATTTCTAGCGCTCTTCGTTTGACGCGCGAAAGTGTTAAAGCACGGATTCATCGGGCACGGACGATGCTTCGTGAATATCTGAATGATGAAGATAGATAAATGAGATGCCCAGCAAAAACAGCTCCCTTCTCAGGTTGAAAGAAAGGCACGCGTGTTCTTGTGCAGTTTTAGGCAGGTGAGCCGTCCGCTGGCATAGGCTCCTGTATCGATGCCGATTCGGTTGAATTGAATGTCCGGTTCAATCGAAATCGTGTGTCCATGGACGATAATTTTCTCATAGTTTCGGGTTTCTGGAATAAAGATATGACGCGCCCACAAAAGATCTCTGGTCGTTTGTTGGCTCAGCGGCACGCCCGGGCGGATTCCGGCATGGGCGAAGAAATAGTCGCCAGAGGTATAGGAAAATTGGGTGGCGGCAAGAAAATCCAGATGCGCTTGGGGTATATGCGCCCACAGGGTGGCGCGGCGTTTTTCGGTGTCCATTTCTTCAAAATTCTGGGCGCTCAGCCCATAGCTGGCCAGAGTCTCTCTGCCGCCATAATGCAGCCAATCCTTGCAGACGGATTCATCACCTGCCAAAAAACGCAGTAAGATATCTTCGTGGTTTCCGCGCAGGAAGATGGGGGTCAGGCCAGAGGGAATCTCCTGAATCAGAAAATCAAGCACCGTGCGAGATTCTGGACCTCTATCGATATAATCACCTAAGAAAACAATATGTTTTGCCTCCTCAAGGGAAGCGGCATCGGCGGTGATTTTTTCGACAAGCTGGCTCAGCAGATCCGCGCGGCCGTGAATATCGCCGATGGCATAAATACAGGTAGGAACCGAAGGGAGGGGCGAGGGCATGGGGACGTCTTTGAAGCGATTTTAAAAGAACCGGATAAAAAGGGTGAGCGTTGGCGTTGGGAGAATCAAGTAAAAAGTCAGCTGTGGCTTGTTTGACAAGCGCTTGCGTCTGTCCCATCTTTCGTTTCGTTCCACCGAAATGGTTTTTACGTTTCATGTCTCCTGAAATCGGCGCCTTTGCCCTGATTCTCGCGTTGTGTGTTGCGCTGATTCAGGCTGTCTTTCCTTTCATTGGGGCAGGGAAGGGGCGGCCGCAGCTTATGGAAATAGGGTGCGCAGCGGCGCGGATTCAGGCGGCGCTTTTAATCCTCGCTTTCGCCGCGCTGGGCCTGAAACTTCCGGCTTTTACCGCAGGGGGCGTCATGGGGGGCGTGTTTCTTTTTTCGCATTCGCTATTGCCTTGGATCTATATCGGCGCAAGCCTTATCGCGCTTGGCGGGTTTGTCTTGCTGTCGGAAAGACCCAAGAGAAAGGAAGAGGCCTAATTCATGGTGTACGAAGAAAAACCGGAAGGGTTTGATCCCAAACTTCATGTTGTCGGATGTTTTGTCGAAAATGCGCGAGGGGAGATTCTTTTTTTGCAGCGGAATGCCGCAAAATCCTACGGCAACACATGGGGAACTCCTGCCGGGAAGGTTGACGGAGGGGAAAGTCTCGCTGAGGCGATCAAACGTGAAGTGTGTGAGGAAACAGGCCTCGATAAGCCGGTGGAAGATTTTCATTTTTTGAAAACAGGTTTTGTCAAAGACGGGGGCACGCGCATTGTCTACCACAAATTTCGGCTTTATTTGGATGAGGAGCCGACTGTTACTTTGAGTCCAACCGAACATACAAATTATGTCTGGGTGACCCCCCAAGACGCTTTATGTTTAGACCTTATTCACGATGAAGATGTCTTTATTAAAATGTTTTACCCCCTGTTAGAAACGGACGTAAAGGGCCAAGCGTTTGCCCGTCAGTGGGGTTAAAGCGGCTTTGAGTAAACAGCACTCTTTTGGAAGCAGAGTGTTCCTGTTTTCTTGAATCTTTCAGTCTAAGCCCCCTTGACTCCTCTTTTTCAGAGGCTATAGTGCGTCACCTTCCCGCCCATGGTGGGGGGATGGCTTGCGCAATCAAATGTCGTGCGACGGGATTCCTTTGGACCCCCCGTGCGGTGTTTTTGTTGTTTGTGGAGAACAGAAGTGGCACGTATTGCGGGCGTTAACATTCCGGCGGTGAAGCCGTTACATATCGCGTTGCGTTATATCTATGGGATTGGGTCAACCAACGCGCTGGAGATCTGTGCGCGGATTGGTGTGGACCCGACCAAGCGCGTGAATCAGCTGACTGAAGGCGAAATTCTGAAGATTCGCGAAGATATCGACCAAAACTGCAAGGTTGAAGGCGATCTGCGTCGTGAAGTCGCGATGAATATCAAGCGGTTGATGGATTTGGGCTGCTATCGCGGTCTGCGTCATCGCAAGGGGCTGCCTGTGCGTGGCCAACGCACCCACACCAACGCCCGCACCCGTAAGGGGAAGGCTAAGCCTATCGCCGGCAAGAAAATTGCCAAGAAATAAGACCGAACAAGGAAAACAGTATGGCTTCTTCTAAAGACTCTAAGTCGGACAAAGCGCCCATTCGCCGCCGCCGCGAACGCAAGAATATTGTGAACGGCACAGCGCATGTGAATGCCAGCTTCAACAACACCATCGTCACCATCGCGGATTCGCAGGGGAATGTTCTTGCATGGTCCTCTTCGGGCCTGATGGGGTTCAAGGGCTCGCGCAAATCGACGCCCTATGCCGCGCAGATGGCCGCCGAAGATGCGGGCCGTAAGGCGATGGAACATGGAGTTCGCACGATTGAAGTTGAAGTCAAGGGGCCTGGATCGGGACGGGAGTCGGCGCTGCGCGCGCTCCAATCCGTTGGATTCTCAGTGACCGCCATTCGCGATGTGACTCCCATCCCGCACAACGGATGTCGTCCGCGCAAGCGTCGCCGCGTTTAATCGTTTGGAAACGGTTCCGCGCCTTTTTTTAAAGAAGGGCGGATCCTTCGCTGAAGTCTGAGATTATAAACCGAAAGGGTTCGACCGTGTTGCAAAAGAACTGGAAGTCGCTGATTCAGCCTACGAAGCATGTTCAGGCTGCCGCCACCAACCCGAACCTCGCCACCTTGGTGATTGAGCCTTTGGAACGAGGCTTCGGCTGGACCTTGGGTAACGCGTTGCGCCGCGTTCTTTTGTCCTCGCTTCAGGGCGCGGCCGTGACGGCGGCGCAGATTGAAGGCGTTCTGCACGAATTTTCCTCAATCCCGGGCGTGCGGGAAGATGTGACGGATATCGTCTTGAATCTTAAAGCGCTGGCCATTCGTATGCATAGCGATGGGCCGAAGCGTGTCCGTCTGCGCGCTGAAGGGGCGGGCGAAGTGACAGCCCGTCAGATTGAAGCCAGCGCGGGGGTCGAGATCATGAATCCTGACCTCGTGATCTGTACGCTCGATCGCGGGGCAAAACTGTCGATGGAGCTGACGATTGAAACTGGTCGCGGCTACATTCCGGCGGCGGCTTTGCGCAAGGAAGACACGCCAATTGGTTTGCTCCCTATAGATGCTCTGTTCAGCCCCGTTCGCAAAGTGGCCTATAAGGTCGAACATAGCCGCGTTGGCCAAGTTACGGACTACGACAAATTGGCGCTGACCGTTGAAACGGATGGCTCTATCTCTCCTGAAGACGCTGTGGCCATTTCCGCCCGCATCCTGCAAGACCAATTTCAGTTCTTCATTAACTTTGAGGAGCCTCGTCAGGCCTCGGGTGGACAAGAATCCGAATCCCATCTGCCCTTTAACCGCAATCTGCTGCGCAAGGTTGATGAGCTGGAGCTGTCGGTACGTTCCGCCAACTGCCTCAAGAACGACAATATCGTCTATATCGGCGATTTGGTCCAGAAGAGCGAAGGCGAAATGCTCCGCACGCCGAATTTCGGCCGGAAGAGCCTGAATGAGATCAAAGAAGTTCTGACTCAGATGGGGTTGACTTTGGGTATGCAAATCCCGGGCTGGCCACCGGAAAATATCGAAGATCTGGCTAAAAGGCTAGAAGAGCCTTTTTAACTCTTTCGAAGAGCAGACATGCTTCAGTCGTAAATAGTTTGATCTTTTTGAAATCACCTTTCCGCGTCATTCCCGCTGGGGCCTGTCCCCGTGAAAACGGGGACGGGGATAACGATCTGAGAGATTAGGAAAGATGCTCGTTGAGGATTGCGAATACAGGATTGAGATGTCTTGAGTTGAAGTAAAATTTTTCTCCCCATATTGACGGGATTGTCCCTTCAAGTGGCGGAGTTTCACAATCGGTTTCTGCATGAACGCCAAAGGGCGGAATCACAGAAGCCTTAGCGCGGCTTGAAAGGCCCAAGGAAGGAACAGACCATGCGTCATGGAAATGCACACAGGAAATTGGGCGTCACGGCGAGCCATCGTAAGGCGATGTTCGCGAATATGTCGGTCGCGCTGATTGAAAATGAACAAATTACAACAACTTTGGCCAAGGCGAAGGATCTGCGCTCGATCGCCGAGAGTCTGATCACGTTGGGCAAAAAAGGCGGGCTGGCGAATCGCCGCCGCGCTATGTCGATCCTTCATGATGAAACGAGCGTCCGGAAGCTTTTTGATGGGCTGGCTGAACGGTACAAAGCGCGTCAAGGCGGGTATACCCGCGTGATTAAAGCGGGATTCCGTTATGGCGATGCGGCAGCAATGGCGGTGATCGAGCTGGTCGATCGCGATCCAGAAGCCAAGGGCGCCAAGCAACGCGCCCTTTTGGAAAAGAAGAAGGCCGCCGAAGCGGCCGAAGCCGACAAAAAGGCCTAAGGATGAAAGCGCCGCGCCTCCTCATGCTTTTGGCTGTGGGGGCGTTGCTTTCCGCCTGTGTTTCCGGCACGAGACCAGCCGACACCTATGTCGGCGCGAATGGTCAAACGACACGCATTGAAAGCGACCGCGAACAGTGCGACCGCGCCTGTAATCAGGACTACGCGCGTTGTATGGACTCTTCAGCCGCATCGACCAATAACGGCATCAACGGCCCCTCGGGCGTTTTCGGGGCCAGTGGCGACTGCCGTAAGGCTCTTAGAAGCTGTCTCCCCACCTGCAAAAGCAGGTAGGGGGAGGATCCAACGGACTCTTATACCCCGTTCTGAATCCTTGGAGAATTAGCAGATTCTTCTCGAATCTTCTGCCAAAGCCAAAATGAAAGTATTAAGAAACAATAAAAATATGGTAGCATAAAATATTGGGAATGGAGATTCTTGGAGTTTAACAAAATGGCTATCTAGGATGACCTTGAACACGTAGAAAATAAAGAGACAGCTTTAGCGATGGCTCAATCCCACGTTGCGGGGCTATGTGGATTGAATCCAAGCGATTTAACCTTGCCCCGCAGACAAGGGGAACAGGTTTTTGCTTTTCTTGGCAAAGATCGAGTCTATCGTTTAGCCCGTAACCAAGCTTTCGCAGATTTTATGCCTGAGGAAGTATCTGTGCTCAAGGAACTTTATCGGCGCACTTGCGTGCCAACACCCGAAGTTCTTGATTTTAATAAAGAAAAAGGCCTTATGTGTATTTCTCGGCTTCAAGGCGAGTCTTTTTCTCCAGAGTCATTCAGGACTCTGTCCCCTCAAATTCAAGAAGGAATTGGAGAGAAGATAGGGATGTTTCTTGCCCAAATGCACAGTTTTTTTCCCAAGAAAGAAACAATTGAAATTCTGGGACGCCTCCAAATTTTGAATCATATTAAGGCCGCCATTATGACAGAAGCAAACCCTCAAAATTTGCTACGTTTGAGAGAGGCCGAAAATTATATGGATCAATATGGACGCACTGAAGGCCTTTATGTGCGACTTCATGGCGACTTGCATACAGGCAATATAATCCATGCTTCCACCCATCTCGATGATGTTGGCATCACGGATTTTGGTGCAACAAAATATGGTGTGCCTGCCTATGATTTTGTTGCATTGAAATGGCATTTTCCAGAGCGAGCCTACGAGAGGGCTAAGGCAACCTACGAGAAACTCATGCAGATTGAAATTCAGAATGAAACGGTTCAAATTCTTGCGGATATTCTTGATGTCGGGAGGTGTGGTGGGCTCCAATATACAAATTGCGCATCTGTTGGTAAAAATCTTGAGCCGCAAAGGAGGAATCTTAACCATAAGCTCCCTCTCATCGCTTGCGCTCAAGGATGAGCGCGAAGTGTGGGATAGGAATTTTGCCGAGTCTTTTCCTTACCCCTGAATCCGCAGCCCATCCCACCTGCCCATCTTTGATGGTGCCGGACAGGATTTCTTGGGCCAGAGGGTTTTGGGGGCGCGTTGGATCACGCGTTTTTCCCATACTTTTAGAATTGCTGGCTTGTCATACACCGGCGGTTACAATGCGCAAAGCCTCGGCGTGAGTTTTGACGATTGTGACGCCCTCGGGCGCGGTTGTTTCGTCTGTCAGCCAGAGGCCTGTCTTGATTCCGCCCTGCGCTGCCGCGTGCAGATCTCGTATCTTGTCGCCAAGGGCCATTGATCGGGCGGGATCGAGGTTCAGCCGCCGCACGGCTTCCATCACCATGCCGGGATTCGGCTTGTACCAGAAGCTTTGCCGCGCATAAGGCGGCCTGCCTTCTGGAAATTCGAAACATTCCAGCACAAGATCAATCGTAATGCCCTCTTGGCGCAGCCCTGCCAGCATATGCGTGGTCACGGCTCGATACGCTTCTTCTGTGTAATAACCCCGCGCCACGCCGGATTGGTTCGTAAAAATCGCCAAACGATACCCCGCCTCCCTTGCGCCGCGCAGAAGGGGAAACACGGCAGGAAGAAAAACAAATTGGTCAACAGAGGCAATGTAGCCGTCCTGATTCAGGATTCCATCCCGATCCAGAAGAAGCGCGCGGTTTAAGGTCATGGACACCCCTTATAAGGGCGCGCGCCCATGCAAGAGAGGCGCGAAAAAGCGCAGATAAGGCCTGTTTTTAAAGACATCGAGGAAGATCCTTGCTTGATAGAGGCCAAGGTGCGGCCCGCGTGAGGGGGTAGGGAATTCTACAGCTCTTTCCGTAGAGCACTTCTTTTTCCCATACTTTTAGAATTACTGCGAATCCTCCTCCCCTGTTCCCTTGTCCGTCAAGATGCTTTAGGAAGGGAAGACGTGTTTTGGATCGGTTCTCATGCCTCAGCCTCTTTTGACCTATGCTCCTTTTATGGCCGTGGCCGCCCTTGTGTTGGCTGTCGTGCTTCTTTTGGGCATTACGCTGGGGGTTGGCACGCCGATGCTGATGATTGTCATTTTGGCGGGGGTGACGGCGGGGCTTGGGGGGCTGTCTTATCTGTTGATCCGGCAGGGGCGGCGGCAGGCGGCGCAGATTCGCGCGCTCCTTCCCTTGGCGGAACGCGCTCAAGCGGTTTTGGCCTCGGCGCCTACCGTTTTCTGCCTTTTCACGCCTCAAGGTATTTTGCGGGAGTCTGTTGGCGTGGCGGCTCTTCTGGGGGTCGAGAAAGTGGCGCATGCCGAGGATCTGGTCGCCGCTATCCGTGATCCTGAACTTTTTCTCGCCGCTTTTCGCAAGCTGCAATTGGCGGGGGAGGGGTTCGCTCTTTCAGTTACGCTTGCGCAAAGCGGCACAGTCATTCCCGTGACCGGAAAGCGGGTTCGCATTGGCCGAGACTCTGTGCCCTATGATGTTTTGTGGTTCGATAACAGTCCCGCCGTGCAAGCGGAGCGCGCGCATGTCACAAGCGCACTAGCGGAAAATAAGGCCTCTGTGGAGCAATTGACGGCGATGCGGGATTCTTTTCCGCTTCCGATCTGGATTCGTCAGGCGGATTTGACTCTGACCGGATGCAACCCTGCTTATGCGCGGATAATGGATCAGACGGTCGCCGCTGTGTTAGAGGCTCAAAGCGAGCTGACCTCGGCCACGGCGCGGGGTGGAAGCGGGCGGGCGTTGGCGGCCAAGGCGCTTGAAACAGGCCAGCCGCAAATCGAACGGCGCCACGTGATTGTGGCGGGTAAACGTCAGCTTTTGGAAATTACCGAGATTCCCTATAGCCCAACGCCTGAGACGCGGGGTGTTTTCGGATTCGCGGTCAATGTGACGGCTGAGGAAGAACAGGCACTCGAAATCGAACGCCATGCAACCTCTCAGCGCGAAGTTTTGGAACATTTGGGCAGCGCGATTGCGATTTACGGGCCTGACACACGGCTGGAATTCTATAACCGCGCCTATGTGCGTTTGTGGCACGCGACTGAGGCCTTTTTGGATACCAAGCCGACCTTTGGCGAGATTATCGAAGATTCGCGTACACGTCGCGTTGCGCCGGAACAGTCGGATTTCCCGCGCTATAAGCGGGAACGCGTGGGGCTCTTTACCTCGCTTTTGGAGCCGCGCGAGGATCTGATGCATCTGCCCGACGGCACGACTCTGCGGATTTTGGTCTCGCCGCACCCGATGGGCGGGCTGATTTTTGTGCATGAGGATGTGACGGATCGGCTGGAGCTGGAATCCTCGTACAACACCCTGATAGCAGTCCAGCGCGAGACTATCGACAATCTGGCGGAAGGTGTGGCCGTGTTTGGCACAGGAGGCAAGCTGGGGCTTTTCAATCAGGCTGTCGCGCAAATTTGGAATCTGCCGACGGATTATTTGGCCTCTAGCCCCCATATCGCGGATTTTGTCGAACGGGCGCGGGCTTTGCTGGGGCATGAGGCGGATTGGGAGTCGTTTAAGAAAGATTTCGTCTCGCGCACCCTTGATCGCACACCCCGCAAAACACGGCTGAATTTGACGAATGGCCAGATCATTGACTGCATCACAGCGCCTTTGCCGGATGGCGCGGCCTTGAACAGCTATTTGGATGTCACGGATTCGGTCAAAATCGAACAGGCGTTGCGGGCGAGCAACGCCGCACTGGCCGCCGCAGATCGGGTGAAGTCGGACTTTGTCGCGACGGTCTCGCATCAATTACGCACGCCTTTGAACACCATCATGGGCTTTTCTGAAATTCTGACCAACCAGTATTTCGGAAGCCTGAACGACCGCCAAATGGAGTATACGCGCACGATTATGGAGGCCAGCAAGAAGCTGCTTTTGCTGATTAACGATGTGTTGGATCTCGCGACCATCGAAGCGGGACGTATGACCCTCAACCGCGAAGCGGTTTTGGCGGCTAATCTCATGAATGCCGCGCGGCAGGTCACGGCAGAATGGGCACGGCAGCAAGCGCTAGAGGTCGCGATCGACTGCCCCTCAGATGTCGGCAGCTTTACGGTGGATGCCGCGCGAATCAAACAAGTCTTGCTGAATTTACTAAACAACGCGATTACATGGACTCTAGCGGGTGGACGAATTACGCTGGAAGCGCGCCGCGCTTCCCCGTGGATTATCCTCAGCGTCGTGGATACAGGGGTTGGCATCCCGCCCGACTCTCTTGATCGCGTTTTTGGGAAATTCGAGCGCGGCGATCCAGAGGACAAAAAAGCCGGAGCAGGCCTTGGCCTCAGCCTTGTCAAAAGCTTGATTGAACTTCACGGCGGCCGCGTCGAGATCACAAGCACCCCCGACACAGGCACGCGGATTAGTTGCTTTGTGCCGATCTATCCGCCAGCGGCGGGGTAGGGCAGGGGACTCCTCCCCCCTTTCCGATTCGCGAAAAGGGGAGAGATTTCCAAGATGCTTTACGCGACTTTCAGGGTGTCCTCGCCCTTCTGCCATTCGCAGGGGCAGAGGCCATCGGTTTGAAGCGCGTCCAGCACGCGCAGCACTTCCTTGACGTTCCGGCCGACGCTCATATCCGTGACCATCACAAAGCGGATGACGCCCTGAGGATCGACGATATAAGTCGCGCGTTGGGACACGCCCGCCTCGTGGTCTAGAATTCCAAGCGCCGAGGACAGCTCGCGCTTGATGTCGGACAGCATGGGGAAGGGTAGATCCTTCAGGTCTTTGTGGCTCTGACGCCAAGCCAGATGAACGAATTCACTGTCGATGCTCGCGCCCAAGACTTGAGCACTGCGATCGTTGAAGGCTTTGTTCGTTTTGCCAAACTCGGCGATTTCGGTCGGGCATACAAAGGTGAAGTCCTTGGGCCAGAAGAAAACCACAAGCCATTTGCCCGCATAGCTATCATTGCGAATATCCGTAAAGGCTTTCGACAGGTCGTTTGACACGGCAGCCTTCAGCGAGAAGGCGGGGAAGGGTTGACCAACGGTCAGCATGGGAGATCCTTTCGTTTGAAGAGAAAAATGTCAAAAAAGACGCCCACCCTTTTAAAAAAGCGCGTGTATCTTTTCCGCATAACTTAAACAAGACATAAATGGGACGAATTGTCGAGATGGTTTCTGCACAATGGATTTTTGTATTGGTATTACATGTGGCGAGTCAGCGCGCGCGCGACTCCTTCAGCGACGGCCGCTTGGCACGCGGCGGCCAGCGCTTTGCGGTCGGGATAGGAAGAGGCCGCCAACGGCATGTGGAAAATAACCTCGACCGTAAACGCACCTTTTTTAAAGGCATTCCATAAATGGGGAATCAGTTCCATATCGCCATACCATGCGTAACGGGGGCGTTGATCCCGTAAGAGCGGCAGCCCGTCCAGCTCGGTGCAGGTCACGGAAACTGGCTGGATTGTTACGGCGATATCCTCCATCGCTTCTTCGACAATACTGAAGAGCGTGCTTTTAAAGGGCAGAACATCTACCCCTTCCGTTGAGGTTCCTTCCGGAAAAAGGATCAGATTGCCCTTTTGAGCAAGGTGCGTTTGCAGCTGCGTTCGTTGATCCGCCGCGCGGGTGCGGCGGCGCTCGATAAAGACCGTATGTTGCATTTTGGCCAAAAAGCCGAACAGAGGCCAGCTTGCGACTTCGGACTTGGCGATGAACGCGGCGTTAAGGAGACTGCCCAGAACGGGAATATCGAGATACGAGACATGATTGGCGACAAAAAAGACGGGTGCGCTTCCGGTCGGCTGGCCAATTACATGGAGCCGCATGCCGAAAATCCGTAACAGACAGACATGAAAAAGCCGTGGAATCCGGAAGGGATCCTGCGGCCTTAGATACCCATAGGCAAACTGAACAGGAACAAGCGTGAGGATAAGTCCGAAGAAAGCCAGAACTTTGAGAAAGGCCAGTAAATTTTCCCAAGTTTCCGCGCCTAACGCGATAACGCTTTTCTGGCGAGCCTGAGAGACATCAGGGCTTGGCGCACGAAGAGTCATGTCTTTTCCCTTTTGCCTGTTGATCCACCGGCTTTCCCCTTTTTGGGAGAGAACCCCATAGATTCTTAAAAATCAGCTTGTCTTGATACCATCTATTCTTTTGCCTCTCTGAGTCTTTTTTGTCGATCCTTTGTCTAATCGCGGTTTTTAGGAGGAGTTTGGGGTATTCCCAGACGTTTTAAGCTGTCGTTTTTGACTCGTCAAAGGGCGTGTTATCAGGCATAAGAGGTGGGTTCGCGTCGGAAACACTGGACGACATCCTGGTTCCGGCGCTTGTTTTGACCTCTAAAGGAGACACAGATGTCGCTTCAACCAGCTCTTAAACAAGACGTTATCAAGAAACATGCCCGCAGCAAGAAGGACACGGGATCACCCGAGGTTCAGATTGCGCTTCTAACCAGCAGGATCAACGAGCTTTCTGCCCATTTTGAAAAGCACAAGAAAGATCACCACTCGCGTCGTGGCCTGTTGATGATGGTCAGCAATCGCCGCAGCCTTCTGGACTACCTTAAGAAAACACAGAAGCCTGTTTACGAAAAGCTGATTGCCCAATTGGGCTTGCGGAAGTAATTTTTCAGCGGTCTTGGCAAAAAATAAACCCCGCATCTTGTGAAAGATGCGGGGTTTTTTCTTTTGTCCTGTTATACTTGGGTTCCTTCGGAACCCCGTAAGTTTTATTCCGCCAGAGCGGCGCGGGCTTGTTCAACCAGCGCTTTAAAGGCGTCCGGCTCTGTCGCCGCGAGATCCGAGAGGGACTTGCGGTCCAATTCGATCCCCGCGCGCTTCAGCCCATTGATAAAGCGGGCATAGGTCAGGCCGTATTCCCGGACTCCGGCATTGATCCGCTGGATCCATAGAGCGCGGAATTCACGCTTTTTAGCGCGACGGTCGCGATAGGCGTAGCGCAAGGCCTTTTCGACCTTTTCAATCGCGATGCGGAAATTCGTGCTGGCGCGGCCACGGTAGGTTTTACCGAGCTTGACCATTTCTTTGTGACGAGCGTGAGTCGTCACGCCTCTTTTTACGCGAGCCATGAGAGCATCTCCGCTTAGCTATTGGGAAGGAAATATTGGACGATGTTCTCGCCATCGGCCTTAAACAAGATCAAGCCTTGACGCGAGTCACGCTTGGAATCTTGGGAACGGCGACGCATGAAGTGACGACGATGAGAGGCTCCCGCCTTGACCTTCCCGCTTCCGGTCACACGGAAACGCTTTTTGGACCCGCTATGGGTCTTCATTTTGGGCATTTTCTATCCTTTGTTCTTGTTGTGTTCTCGTTGACGTGGCGGGGCATGTCCAAAGGCCTCAGCTCACGGATGAGAGGGGTGATAGCGCACCCAAAGGACAAAAAGCAACTTAAATCGTCACTCAATCGTCAAGGGGCGAGGCTGCCGCTTCTGTCCGCATACCCCAAATCCTTTAAAATCTTCAAAGGGGCTGTGCCGTTGTTCAATCGGGCGCGATAGACTTGGGTGCTTTCGATGATTCGCTGCACATAGGTACGGGTTTCTTGAATGGGGATCAGCTCGATCCAATCCACAGGATCCACCGCGCCGCTGCGTGGGTCGCCAAAGGTCGCAATCCATTCATGCACGCGGCCGGGCCCCGCATTATAGCCCGCCAGCGCCATGATATAAGAGCCGCCGAATTTATCAATCTGATCTTGCACAAAGTGCGTGCCCAGCTTGATGTTATAGGCGGGATCCTCAAGCAGAGATTCCGTATAACGCAAATCCATCTTTCGCGCGACTTCACGCGCCGTTGCGGGCATCAGCTGCATTAACCCCCTTGCGCCCACGCCGCTTTGCGCATGGGCATTAAACAGGCTTTCTTGGCGGATCAAGGCATGGGTAAAAGCAGGCTCTGGCGGAGACGGAAAGGGCAGCAAGAGAAGCGGAAAGCCCCCGTTTTCGACCATCATGTTTTTATGTGCAGCCGCCTTAACGGCTTGAATCCCAAGATCCGGACGATGAATCCGCGCCGCAATCTCAGCCAAGACCACAAAATCAGCTCGAGCTGTCGCCGCCTCACCCGCCGCATGGAAAAAGACCTGAGCGCGCGCGGTCTCGCCAATCGCGGCCAGCCGTTCAATCGCGCGGAACATATCTTTGGTCAAAATCGTGTGACGGACGGATTCTGGCAAAGGAGGGTCCGCCTTTGCAAGCAGTTGCGGCTCCGCATAAAGGCGCGTTAAGGCCAGCTGGCCGTAATAGGTCGTGTTGAAAACAGAGGCACCTTCATAGGCTTGCTCAGCCGCGTTCGGGTCGCCCAGAGCCTCTTGCGTGCGGCCGAGCCAATAGCCAGCACGGGCTTGGGAAATCGGTGTTGTGCTGGCGGCATCTAAAGCCTGAAAATGTTTAAGCGCGACTTCCGGTTTGCTAAGCAGACGCAAGGCGATCCACCCGGCCAGAAATTCGGCCTGCGCGACGTTTTTCGGCTCGCTAAGCCCATGATGGGCTGCCAGTTGATAGGCTAGCGGGTAATCATGTTTTTCCATCGCGCGGCGGATCATAATCTGGCGCTGCTCGCCCCACGCATTCGCATCCCCAAGATCTGCAGGAGGATGCAACAGAGCCTCAAGCGCCGCGTCATTTCGCCCCGCTTTAACGTCCCATTTCAGGCGCAGATATAAAATGCCCGGATCTTTTTGGACTTCAGGGGATAATTGCTCCAGCCACGTCCAAGCACGGGAATCCTGCGTGGCCAAAGCGATTCGCGTCAGGGCGAGCGCTTGGTCTTTTGCGTTTAAAGAGGGCATCAAACGGCGCGCTTCCGCAATCTCGCCTTTCCACAACAGGCGATCCATCCGCGCCCAGAGGCTATCGGAATCAATCAAGGGGCTGAAACGGGAGGAAAACGCTGTTTGCTGATCCCCTGAAAAATCGCCCTCGACCCAGCGTTTGCGGATCGCGGCGCGCGCGTCTTCGGCTCGACCCGATTGGTTCAGCGCGTCGATATAACGGTAAAAACCCGCGAGGCTTACAGGAGGATGGGCGGCAAACCATGTGGTGACTTGGGGGGCAGGGGCTTGCGCGGGGATTTTCTGCTCCGCGATCATCTGGATTCCCTTAAGGCCCGGCCAGCCCGGATTTCCCGCAATAAAGGCGTTGAGCTGTTCAAAATTATAGCCATTGTCGGGCATCGCCATCGCGGCGGCCCGCAGGACTTTGTTCAGGATGGGATCGTCCCCTCGAGAGGCAAAAGCCTCAATCTGCTGGGGATTATTTGTCGCAACCGCGCTGAAGGCTTGGCGATAAAAGGCGACCTCGTCCTTGGCGGCCTGAGCCGTCAGCGGGGCAAAAAGAAACAGGAGGAGAAGAAAACGGAAAAGCATCGTGGGGCAGGAACAGGGCGTGTGCCGCGCTTGTAACAGATTTGACGGCGAAAGCCGAAGGTTAATCTTGGAAAAGGGGACTATTGAGTGAACGAAGTTAACCGCATAAAAAACCGCGTCATGTGTGGACGGTTGTGGGCTGTCAAGGGTTTTGAGTAGACGGGAACCGTCGCCCCCCGCCAGAGTTTACCCCCCGTAAAAACGGGGGCGGGGACGAGCTGGGCACTTGTGTATAAACCTCAATCTATGACGCGGCTAAGTATAATCGCGCTTGAATCTGGCTGTGTGTTTAATCGTCCGCATTGAGGCTTTTGAAGAGATTTTCAACGGAACCCACGGTCACAAGCTCCTCTCATCTCGCCGCCATGATGGCGGTGACTGTTTCAGCGTTTGGAACAAGCGGTTCAAAGGGAAGCGCCTTTTCCGCCACAACTCTTTTCAGCATAAGACGCACGGCATCGGACAAAGAAAGCCCCCCTCGCTCGTGTGTAAGGTTCCTATTGTTGAAAAGATCCAATCATTTTAGCAAGTGAGTTTCTCACAAGCTTTGACGATTCTGCTTGATCTTCAAGTTCTTGTCTCCGGCGGCGTTCTTGTTCAGCCCTGTTGCGATCCAAGGTGACATCACCAACAGCCAGTTGAGCTACAGATCCATTCCCTCCTGCATGATCCATTCTGGCCTGATAGGGGCTGCGACCATTTGTTTGACAATCATCTGATGCACCCTGATCTATCCTATTGGCATTTTTATCAGCTACACACTGTGTTGCCTGCGCTTTATGCATATCTTGATAAATGGGGAGCGCCGTTGCCGTCGCTGGGATCTGAAGATGATCAACCAGTTCAGCAAAACAGGCTTCTGCAGCGGATTTGCCGTTGTTCATCATGGACTCAACATACCGGTCATAAATGCCGATTATGTCATCTGCCGTTGGGCCATTGGGGCTTATACGACGAGCAGGGGGCTTCGGGTGAGCTTGCATAAGGCAGTAGGCGTAAGCGGCATAGAAAGAGTGTTCGTCATCCCCACTGGGAGTTTTTAGACTCAAAAAAGGATCCGTATTGTTTGGAGGCACGACAAAATTGTCAGGCATTTTGATTTGATCTGGAAGATCTAAGCCAGGGCTATCATCCCAATCTGTCCCTTGACCCGAAGGGCAGCCTGCTTTTTGATTCATATCGGCTTCGTCTGCATAGGTTGGCCCCGTGCCTCCACTTGGTACATTCTGCGAGGGGGTGCATTTAACAAAGCCTGCACTAATTAACCATTTCAGCTTCGCAACTTTTTTATCAGGGGTGGAAATAGCCCCAATTGCATTTCGTGTCATAGCCCCAGCAAGAGTTTTATTCATTTTCTGCAAAACTCTGTGGGCATCCGACGACTGTTTGAAGGGACATAGGTTTTGTGTATCAGTATTCTCAACATAAGCAGTTCTGCCTGTGACGCGTTCTGCCGTAGTCTCCCCATTGGCGCCGGATGCATTCCCTACTGATTCCATAACTCCCTGAAATTCATTAGCGTAGGTGTCCATTCTTTGGTTGATCTGGGCAAGCTTTGTATCGATTGCCATTAGTTGAGGCCAAATGGTGAGTATTTCGAATAAGAGCAGGCCTGATGTTGCTGATTCAGTGACGGGATCAGATACTAAATTAGCTCTAGCCGATTCTATCGGTACAAGAAGGCCGCTTAAAAGAATAAAGAAAAAGATTTTAATCAGATAACGTGATCCAAACTTTTCTTTTTGACAAGAGGGAGCGCTTTTAATCATTTTTCCCTCACTGCAGCTGAAATTGGGAATAGAGGAACGGCGTCGTCTGATACATGCGGGTGTAATTAGCAACATTGCCCAAGGTGATTTTTGTATTGCCACTCCCTAGGCAAGGTAGATTGAAATTGGGCACTTGAAGATTAAAATTAAGGGGAGGTATAGGTAGGCAGATGCCAACATTTCGAATTTGGCTTACGATATTATTAACTTCTTGTAAAACAGCTTGGCACACTTGGTTGATCACTTGTAGGATAATCTTCATTATCTGTTTCTTGGCAAAATCCATGACCACTTGTAAAAGCATGTTTGGATCGCTAAGATTTCCAAGCACATCAAACATGTCCATAAGAGGTTGGACCGCTTGAAGGACGTTTTTAACACAGTTGTTCACAGAAGGTATGATGTCGGCGGTTTGAGCGGCCGCCCACGGGCGGCTGGCTGTAAAAAGATTGCCGTAAAAGTTTTGTCTATTTGTCTGATATTGTTGATTGATTGGTAGCTGCATATCATTATCCGGATTTGCCGTATCACATTCGCTGGCAATTTGATTAACATCACGCTGCTGTGCCGCCCACGCCTTTTGCGGGCCGAGGGAGAACAGGCCGAAAAAGAGAATCAGCGTAAAGGCTAAGAAATGGCCTTTTTTCAGCATAGAAACCCCCGAAAACCAAAGAGACAGGATCCTCAAAACCCCGCCGGACGATGGAAGGAGTATACTATCAAGTGCAGGATTAGGAAATAGTTAATTGTGGGGGGGGGGCAGCAATTCTATCCCTACTTTTAGAATTGCTGCACTCACGGTTGTTATGACAATTCCTTTTGTTTCGACTTCCTCCCCGCCCACGCGACAATCACCCCTCCGGCGATCATCATCGGCACGCAAAGGACTTGCCCCATGGTGGCTCCCGCGAACAGGAATCCAAGCTGCGCGTCGGGCTCGCGGAAAAACTCAAGCGCGAATCGGAACAGCCCGTACAAAACCAGAAACAGGCCGGACAGAAGGCCCGTGCGGGCGCGCATAGCGGGCGTGCGCACCAGTACCGCCATAAGCAGCAGAAGAATCAGGCCTTCCGCCACGGATTCATAGATTTGGCTGGGATGGCGGGGCAGGGGGCCTCCGCGCGGGAAAATGATGCCCCAAGGAAGGCTCGTGACGCGGCCGTACAGCTCTCCATTCACGAAATTTGCGAGTCGTCCAAGTCCTAGCCCGATGGGAGTCACACAGGCCAAAAGATCCGTAAAGCCGAAAAACGAAATTTTATGCCGCCGCGTGAAAAGAAGTGCTGCGAGAATGACTCCGGCCATGCCGCCGTGAAAAGACATTCCGCCATGCCAGATTTCCAAAGCCTCGATCGGGTGGGCGGCATAGTTCGGCAGGTTATAGAAAAGAATATAGGCTAAGCGGCCGCCCAAAAGGACTCCCACAACGGCCCATGTCAGAAACGCGTCATAAAGCTCGGGCGATGGACCGGCCGGATTTGTGCGCGCCAGCCGCATGCATTCGAATCGGCCCAGCACAAAGCCTGCGACATAGGCCAGCGCGTACCAGCGGATTACCAAGGGGCCAAGAGAAAAGGCGATGGGGTCAACAGAAGGGAAAATCATGCCCTTTCTTTACCTTGCAACCCCTTCAAGGTAAACGAAAAACCGAAGAGGCTTCCTTGCGTCTGGTTTTTAGGCCGCAAGCTTGCTATACGAGACCTCCTTGGGGAAGCCTTGACCGGGTGAGATTTGTATGAATTTTCGCGTCAATCGCCGTCGCCGCCTGTATGAAGGCAAGGCTAAGGTTCTGTTCGAAGGGCCGGAGCCCGGCACGCTGGTGCAGTATTTCAAAGACGATGCCACGGCGGATAAGGGCGCGCGCAAAGGCATTGTGACGGGCAAAGGGGTTTTGAATAACCGGATTTCCGAATATCTGATGGTCAAGCTGGGCGAGATCGGCGTGCCGACCCATTTCATGCGCCGCTTAAATATGCGCGAACAGCTGATTCGCAAGGTCGAGATTATCCCCGTTGTTCTTGTTGTGCGGAACAGCGTGGCGGGCTCTTTGGCCACGCGTTTGGGCATGGAGGAGGGTACGGCGCTTCCCCGCTCCATCGTCGAGTTTTATTATAAAAAGAAGGAGCTGGACGATCCGATGGTCTCGGACGAGCATATCACGGCTTTCGGTTGGGCCAGCCCTTACGAAATTGATGAAATGATGTCGCTTGCGTTGCGCGTGAACGACTATCTGTCGGGCTTGTTTTTGGGGATCGGGATCAAGTTGATTGATTTCAGGCTGGAATTCGGCCGCTTGTGGGATAATGACGAAATGTATATTGTTTTGGCCGACGAAATTAGTCCGGATAATTGCCGTTTATGGGATATTAAGACAAATGAAAAGATGGATCGGGACCGTTTCCGGCTGGATCTTGGCAAGGTCGCTGAGGCCTATCAGGAAGTCGCCCGCCGTTTGGGTATTATGCCCGAAAATCTTCCCTCTGACGTAAGTGAGAAAACCTATGAAATTGCGCGTTGATGTCATGCTGAAAGACGGTGTTCTGGATCCTCAGGGCAAGGCTATTGGCCATGCGTTGGGGCATTTGGGCTTTGCCGATGTAGGCGAGGTGCGGATGGGCAAGGTGATCGAGCTGGAATTGGCCGAAACGGACGCGGTCAAAGCGGTCGAAACGGTGCGGCAGATGGCTGAAAAGCTTTTGGCCAATTTGGTTATCGAGGATTTTAAAGTTACCGTTGTGGGGTGATATAAGTATCATGGCTTCTGTAAGTCGCGCTTCTTTTTGTGTTTCCTGTCTTAGGGCTTTGGTTCTACTGGGCAGCCTTTCGGCCTGCGCGCAGGGCGGAATTATCGCGGCGCTTGAGACGAACAGAGATTGCCCGCCGCCTGTGCAAGTTGAAGAAAAGGCTCTAGAGATTCAAAATCCGCAAATCGAGATCTGGATTCCCGGTTATTGGGCTCCGGGCCCGCTTGATTTTATTTGGGTTGCAGGCACAGTCGTGGCGCGTCCGGATCCCACCGCCGTTTGGGCCCCCGCGCGTTGGGATCACCATACCTATGGCTGGTCGTTCGTGCAGGGCTATTGGCAGTAACGGGACTTGAGCGTTTTTTCTTCGCATGTTTTTGGAAAAAAAACGAAAACTTTTGGCCGTGCGCATTTTTTGTCAGAAGTTTCGGAATATCTTCTTGACGTTCGGATGGGAACAGCATAAAAACCGCTTGCCTTTACGGAATCGGTCGTGAAGCTTAGCCTTCCAAGGGCGGTTTCAAACACGGCTCCGACAGTGCGAAAGCACGGTTGGGGATCTCGCAATGTCCTTGCAAAATTAAAGGGGCTGCGCGGGAACGATACGATAGCCTGTGGTGACGAAACGGCTGGCGCGTTTGCCAAGTGGTGTCATCCGGCGTTTGAAAGGGTCTCCACGCGGGGCGCGGCTCTTAAGCGCTTCGAGGTGGTTTTTTGTTTTTTGGTGGCGGCCCGTTGGGGGTGCCGCAGAGTTTAACAGAGGGTTCAATGCCAACGATTGGTCAGTTGATTCGCAGTCCGCGCAAGGCGGTCAAAAAGCAGGACAAAGTTCCAGCTCTGCAGGAATGTCCGCAAAAGCGGGGAGTCTGCACGCGCGTTTATACGACAACGCCGAAAAAGCCGAACTCGGCTTTGCGGAAAGTCGCCCGCGTGCGTCTGACCAACGGCCATGAAGTCATCAGCTATATTCCGGGCGAAGGCCACAATCTGCAAGAACATAGTGTCGTGATGATCCGCGGCGGCCGTGTCAAGGATTTGCCCGGTGTGCGCTATCACATCATTCGCGGCACGCTGGATACGCAAGGCGTGAAGGATCGCAAAAAGCGGCGCTCGTTGTATGGGGCAAAGAGGCCGAAATAACGCTTTTTAAGGGGAGGTATTATGGAGAGTTCTTCTTATATTCGTGCTCTTAATGCAAACATTAAGAATATAGAAGAAAAGCTAGAATTAAATGGGGGGGGGCGAGGTAGCTTCTGTTTACTATGAAGTTACTTTGGAGAAATCTTTTGATGATTATTTTGCTTTAGTTGATATCTTTATCCGTGAGTATCCTCAGGATGCTCTTAAGTGGGGAGTGAGTGCTTTAGAAATTCTAGGGACTCTTCCTGAGTTGAGTGGGTTGCAACGTTATCTTAAGTCGAAGCTTGATGGGGTTAAGCCTATCTAGAATTTTTTGGAGTCTACCATGGCACGTCGTCGTCGCGCAGAAAAGCGTCAGGTTCTTCCGGATCCAAAGTTCGGGGAAGTCATTGTCACGAAGTTTCAGAACGTCTTGATGTATGACGGGAAGAAATCTGCGGCTGAGCATATCCTGTATGGGGCGCTCGAAAAGATTCAGCGTTTTGCCAAAGGCAGCAACGCCTTGGACACCTTTAAGGATGCGATTGAAAATGTCCGTCCGCATTTGGAAGTCCGCTCGCGCCGCGTCGGGGGTGCTACCTATCAGGTGCCCGTCGAAGTCCGGAAAGAGCGCGGTGTAGCCCTTGCCATGCGTTGGATCATTTCCGCCGCTCGCGGCCGCAGCGAACATACGATGATGGATCGTCTGGCCGCCGCGATTGGGGATGCCGCCAAGAATGTTGGAACGGCGATCAAAAAGCGCGAAGACACGCACCGCATGGCGGAAGCGAATAAGGCTTTCTCGCATTTTAGGTGGTAAGAGAGTTTAGAGCAGTCGTCATCCGCGCTTTCGCGGGGATGGTGGTGTTTTTGTCTTTGCTTTCGTTTAAACGTCTCAAGAAGTGATCGCTTATGTCTCGTCAAACGCCTATCGAATTCTACCGTAACATCGGCATCATGGCCCACATTGATGCCGGTAAAACGACGACGACTGAACGCGTGCTGTATTACACAGGCGTGTCGCACAAGATCGGCGAAGTCCATGATGGCAATGCCACGATGGATTGGATGGAGCAGGAACAAGAACGGGGCATCACGATTACCTCGGCGGCGACGACCTGTTACTGGACGAACACCCAGACGAACGATAAGTACCGGATTAACATCATCGATACGCCCGGCCACGTGGATTTTACGATTGAGGTGGAGCGTTCCTTGCGCGTCCTCGACGGCGCGATCTGCTTGCTGGACGGCGTGTCGGGCGTGGAGCCGCAGACGGAAACCGTTTGGCGTCAGGCCGACAAATACCATGTGCCCCGCTTTGTTTTCGTCAACAAGCTGGATCGCACTGGCGCGAATTTTTTCCGCTGTGTCGAGATGGTCAAAGAACGTCTTGGCGCGAATGTGCTAGTGCTTCAATTGCCTATCGGTGCCGAAGCTGATTTCAGGGGAATCATTGATCTCCGTCGCATGAAGGCGGTCGTATGGGAAAATGAAGCCCTTGGCGCGAAATATCATGACGAGGAAATCCCCGAAAACCTGAAGGCTCAGGCTTTGGAATACCGTCAAAAGCTGCTTGAAGCGGCTGTTGAAATGGATGATGCCGCGATGGAAGCCTATTTGGAGGGGAAAGAGCCTTCTTTAGAGGTTCTAGACGCCTGTATCCGCAAGGGCACCGTGGCAATGAAGTTTGTGCCAGTCCTGACGGGATCCGCTTTTAAGAATAAGGGCGTGCAGCCTTTGCTCGATGCCGTGACTTCTTACCTGCCGTCGCCTTTGGATGTTGGGGCGGTCAAGGGGTTTAAGGTCGATCATGTGGATGAGCCGGATGAACGTGCGCCGTCCGATGACGCGCCTTTCTCAGGTCTCGCGTTCAAAGTGATGACCGATCCTTTTGTCGGCTCGCTGACCTTCTTCCGCATCTATTCGGGCAAGCTGGAATCCGGCACCTATGTCCAAAACACAGTCAAGGGCGAGCGCGAACGAATCGGACGCATGCTGTTGATGCATGCGAATAACCGCGAAGAAATCAAGGAAGCCTATGCGGGCGATATCGTCGCGCTGGCTGCTTTGAAAGACACGACTACGGGCGACACGCTGTGTGATTCGGCCAAGCCCATCGTGTTGGAACGGATGGAATTCCCCGAGCCCGTCATCGAAATGGCCATTGAGCCGAAGAGCAAGGGCGATCAGGACAAAATGACAGGCGCGTTGTTGCGGCTGGCTCAGGAGGATCCTTCTTTCCGTTTGGCTTCGAATCCCGAAACGGGGCAAACCGTTATCAAGGGCATGGGCGAGCTTCATCTTGAAATCAAGGTGGATATCCTTCAGCGTACCTATAAGGTTGAAGTCAATGTTGGTGCACCTCAAGTCGCCTACCGCGAGACCATCACCAAGAAATACACGATTGACTACACGCACAAGAAACAGTCCGGCGGATCGGGTCAGTTTGCCCGCGTCATTGTCGAGCTGGAGCCTGTGCCTGCTGGGACGGGGTACTCGTTCGAAAGTAAAGTCGTTGGCGGTTCGGTGCCTAAGGAATACATTCCGGGCGTCGAAAAAGGTTTCAACGCGTCGAAAGATACGGGCGTGATTGCCGGATTCCCGACGATTGACTTCAAGGCGACTCTGGTTGACGGCGCGTATCATGACGTGGACTCTTCGGCGCTCGCGTTTGAAATCGCAGCACGCGCCGCTTTCCGCGAAGGCATGCCGAAGGCGGGCCCCATCTTGCTCGAGCCGATCATGAAGGTTGAAGTCGTGACGCCGGAAGATTATATGGGCGATGTCATCGGCGATCTGAACAGCCGTCGGGGTCAAATCAGTGGCATGGATCAACGCGGCAATGCGCGAACGATCGATGCTCAAGTCCCCTTGGCGAATATGTTTGGTTATGTTAACAAGCTCCGCACCATGACTCAGGGCCGCGCGATGTACTCGATGGTCTTTGATCACTATGAACCGGTTCCTGCGGCGATTGCACAGGAAGTCAAACTGAAAATGGCGGGCTAACACACAAGTCTCAAGCTTTAAGTACCTTAACGCAACTCACCAAAGAACCAACGGAGCACCCCATGGCAAAAGAAAAGTTCGACCGCAGTCTGCCTCACTTGAATATCGGCACGATCGGTCACGTCGATCACGGCAAGACCTCTTTGACAGCGGCGATTACGAAGATCCGCGCCAAGAAGGGCGGTGCCGAATACAAGGCCTATGACCAGATTGACGCGGCACCTGAAGAGCGGGCGCGCGGCATCACGATCTCGACCGCCCATGTTGAATACCGCACAGACAAGCGACACTATGCGCATGTGGACTGCCCTGGACACGCGGACTACGTTAAGAACATGATCACGGGCGCGGCTCAGATGGATGGCGCGATCCTCGTTGTCTCCGCTGCCGACGGACCGATGCCGCAAACCCGCGAACATATCTTGCTTGCACGTCAGGTTGGTGTTCCGTCGATTGTTGTCTTCATGAACAAGATGGACATGGCCGATCCGGAACTGGCCGAGCTGGTCGAAATGGAAATCCGTGACCTTTTGACTAAGTACAACTTCCCTGGCGATACCACCCCCATTATCCGTGGGTCGGCTCTGTGCGCTTTGGAAGACAAGAACCCTGAACTCGGTGAAGACGCAATCAACAAGCTGATGGATGCGGTGGATGAATTTATCCCGCAGCCCATTCGCGCGCTGGATATGGCCTTCCTGATGCCGGTTGAAGACGTATTCTCGATCTCGGGTCGTGGTACGGTTGTCACGGGTCGCGTCGAACAAGGCGTGGTCAAGGTTGGCGAAGAAATCGAAATCATCGGTATTCGTCCGACGGTTAAGACGACGGTCACGGGCGTTGAAATGTTCCGGAAGCTTCTGGATCAGGGGGAGGCGGGCGATAATATCGGCGCATTGCTCCGTGGCACAAAGCGCGAGGATGTTGAGCGTGGACAAGTTTTGGCCAAGCCCGGCAGTATCACACCGCACACCAAGTTCAAGGCGGAATGCTACATCTTGACCAAGGACGAAGGGGGCCGTCATACGCCGTTCTTTACAAACTACCGTCCGCAATTCTACTTCCGCACAACGGACGTAACGGGTGAAGTTCATCTGCCAGAAGGCGTCGAAATGGTCATGCCAGGCGATAACATCACCTGCGAAGTGCATTTGATCGCGCCGATCGCGATGAATCAAGGGCTGCGATTCGCGATCCGCGAAGGTGGCCGGACCGTTGGTGCGGGTGTTGTGGCCTCGATTATCGAGTAAGCTTATGAATCCCCTCGCAATAAAAAAGTTGCGAGGGGCTGTTTTAGGGGTTGAGTTGTTTCGAGGTTAGTGGTAAAGAAGGCGCGTAGTTTGGTTATCGCGTTTACTTTGAACTTGTCCTAGAGATACCTGCCTCGGCTTCGGGGTTCGTCTCTGGGGTTTTTCTGTTTGGGTAAAGAAGGGCGCGCGGTCGCCGGAAATTGGGGTTTGTTATGAATGCACAAACAATACGTATCCGCTTAAAGGCGTTCGATCATCGGACGCTGGATCAGTCTGTGAGCGAGATCATCAGCACAGCTAAGCGCACGGGCGCTCAGGTGCGCGGTCCTATTCCGCTGCCGACATGGTTTGAGCGTTTTACGGTCAATCGCGGGCCTCACGTGGACAAGAAGTCCCGCGAGCAGTTCGAGATTCGTACGCACCGCCGTTTGTTGGACATCATCGAGCCAACACCGCAAACCATTGACGCCTTGTCGAAGATTGATTTGGCTGCGGGCGTGGATGTGGAGATTAGAGTTTAGGTTACCGTCGGTGGCCTCCGCTTTGCGGGGGTGCTGAGGAACAAAAGGGTTAGGAAAATGACGCAGACAAAGACATCACAGCGCACGGGGCTGATCACGACAAAGCTCGGTATGACGCGCGTTTTCAGCGAAAAGGGCGAGCACGTCCCCGTGACGGTGCTGAAGCTGGACGCCGTTCAGGTCGTGGGCGTGCGCACGCAGGAAAAGAATGGCTATACGGCGCTGCAGCTCGGCTATGGCACGGCTAAGGTCAAGAATGTCGCCAAGGCGCAGCGCGAGACCTATGCCAAAGCTAAGGTTGAGCCAAAGAAAAAGCTTGTCGAATTTCGCGTCAGCCCCGATGCGGTGCTTGAGATTGGCAGCGAATTATCGGCAACGCATTTTGTACCGGGCCAATATGTGGATGTCACCTCGACCAGTATCGGTAAGGGCTTCGCGGGTGTTATGAAGCGTTGGAATTTCAGGGGATTGCGTGCAACGCATGGCGTCTCGATCTCGCATCGCAGCCCGGGCTCGACGGGGCAGCGTCAGGATCCCGGTCGTACCTTTAAGGGCAAGAAAATGCCCGGCCATATGGGGGATCGTACGGTCACGACCCTAAATCTTCAAATTGTCTCGGTAGATCCGGAATTGGGCGTTGTTCTTGTGAGAGGCGCTATTCCCGGGGCCGAGGGCGCTTATGTCACCATCCGCGATGCGGTGAAGCGCGAGCGTCACAAAGACGCGCCGCTGCCAGCGGGATTGAAGTCCATGACTTCGGGCAGCACTGAAGTGGCAGCGTAAGGTAGGATTGGATCATGCAAACAGCAGTCAAAAACCTCGAAAACAAGGAAGTCGGCACGCTCGAACTTCTGGACGCCGTCTTTGGCGTGGAGCCGCGCCGCGATATCCTGACTCGCACAGTAAATTGGCAGCTCGCCAAGCGGCGCTCTGGCAATCATAAAGCCAAGGGAATCAGCGAGATCAATGGCACAACCAAAAAGCCGTGGGCGCAGAAGGGGACGGGCCGCGCACGTCAAGGGAGCCTCCGCTCGCCACAATTTCGCAAGGGCGCGGTAATTTTTGGACCCGTCGTGCGCGACCACGCGCATGATTTGCCCAAGAAAGTTCGTGCGTTGGCTTTGCGTATGGCGCTCGCCTCCAAGCAAAAAGACGGCAAATTGATTGTTTTGGACTCCGCGAAGATCGATAGCCACAAGACGAAAGAATTGGCCGCGAAATTTGCAAAGCTTGGTCTGACCTCCGCGCTGATCATCGATGGCTCGAATTTGGACGAAAATTTTGCCAAGGCGACGCGCAACATGCCGCATATTGATGTGTTGCCCGAGCAAGGTGCGAATGTGTATGACATCCTCCGTCGGGATGTGCTGGTGCTGACGACCCATGCGGTCGAACAGCTGCAAGCCCGTCTGTCAGACGAAGGTAAGGGAGCTTAACATGGTCGAGACAAAGAAAACGCCGACGGCGAATGATTATAGCGTGATTGTCGCTCCCGTGATTACGGAAAAGGCGAATAACAACACGGCCCATCGTCAATATACCTTTCGCGTCCTTAAAACTGCCACCAAGCCGGTGATCAAATCCGCGATTGAGGCTTTGTTTGGCGTCACTGTTACAAACGTGAATACGCATAATCGCCAAGGTAAAACAAAGCGCTTCAAAGGCCGCGTTGGGTTCCGTAGCGATGCAAAATTTGCGATCGTGACGCTGGCCGAAGGTAATAGTATTGACATGCAGACGGGCGTGTAAGGGAAGAGAGAGCAAGTCATGGCACTGAAAACATACAATCCAATAACCCCGGGCCTTCGTCAGTTGGTTCGCGTTGACCGCTCCGAGCTTTGGAAAGGCAAGCCCGTCAAATCTTTGACGGAAGGCCTGAGCAAGACTGGCGGACGCAACAATCATGGGCGCATCACGACTCGCCATATCGGCGGCGGGCATGCGCGGCGCTATCGCTTGGTTGATTTCAAACGCCGGAAATTCATGGACGCGACGGTGGAGCGTTTGGAATATGATCCCAACCGCACGGCTTTTATCGCGCTCATCATCTATACTGACGGTACCCAATCTTACATTCTCGCCCCCCAACGTGTCAAAAAAGGCGATGTTGTGACGGCGGGGCCCAAGGTGGACGTAAAGCCCGGCAACGCGATGCTCATCAAGAACATCCCTGTCGGCACGATTGTGCATAATGTTGAACTGAAGCCCGGCAAGGGCGGCCAAATGGCGCGGTCAGCAGGGACGTATGTTCAGATTGTCGGCCGTGATTCGGGCGTCGTGCAAATCAAGCTCAGCTCGGGTGAGGTTCGCCTCGTGCCGCAGGAATGTATGGCCACAGTCGGCTCGGTCTCGAACGCGGATCACGGAAACGAAAAGCGCGGTAAAGCGGGCGCGAATCGCTGGAAGGGCATTCGTCCGAGCGTGCGCGGTGTTGTGATGAACCCCGTCGATCATCCTCATGGGGGTGGTGAGGGTAAATCCTCTGGGGGCCGTCATCCGGTCACGCCGTGGGGCAAGGGAACCAAGGGCCGCAAGACACGGAACAACAAGCGGACCGATCACTGGATTATCCGTCGTGCGAATAAGCGGCGCGACAGCCAGACATCGTAACAAAAGGGTAAGGAAAGACAATGGCACGTTCGGTTTGGAAAGGTCCGTTTGTAGACGGGTATATGATGAAGAAGGCTGACAAGGCGCGTGCGTCGGGTCGGAACGAGATCATCAAGATCTGGTCGCGACGCTCGACGATTTTGCCGCAGTTCGTCGGTTTGACCTTTGGTGTTTATAACGGCAACAAGTTTCTGCCCGTTTCAGTGACCGAGAACATGATCGGTCACAAATTCGGTGAATTCGCGCCCACGCGCACCTTCAAGGCGCATAGCGCGGCCGAGAAGAAGACCGAGAAGAAGTAAGGAGTTTTAAGTTATGGCCTTCTTAAAAGAAACATTGCGCCGCGAAGGCGGTGCGCTCGCCAAGGCGAAAGCCTTGCGTACTAGCGCCCGCAAACTGAATCTTGTCGCGGCAAGCATTCGGGGCAAGTCTGCTGGGGCAGCTCTGACGCAGTTGGCCTTCGAAAAGCGCCGCATTGCGGATGAGGTGCACAAGGTTTTGAAGGCTGCCGTAGCAAACGCTGAACAAAATCATGCGCTCGACGTAGATAAGCTTTATGTCGCTGAGGCGTGGGTTGGCCGCGCTTTTGTGATGAAGCGTTTCCACGCTCGCGGCCGCGGTAAAAGCGCCGGCATTGAAAAGCCTTTTAGCAATTTGACCATTGTCGTCAAAGAGCGTGAAAACGATACGGAACTGTCCACGAAGCGCGTGCGCAGCTTCTCCAAAAAAGCGGGAGCCTAACAGATGGGTCAGAAAGTCAATCCAATCGGTATGCGTCTGGGGATTAACCGGACATGGGACAGCCGCTGGTTCGCTCATCATGGGAATTACGCGAAGCTTCTCCATGAAGATTTGCGTATCCGTGCCTATCTGATGAAGCAGATCGGCAAGAGCGCGAGCGTCGCCAAGATCGTGATCGAACGTCCGGCTAAGCTGGCTCGGGTGACAATCCACTCGGCGCGTCCGGGCGTGATCATCGGCAAAAAAGGCGCGGATATCGAAAAGCTGCGGACTGAATTGGCGAAGATTACGAGCGCCGAAGTGAATTTGAACATTGTTGAAATTCGCAAGCCAGATATCGACGCGAAGTTAGTTGCCGCGAACATCGCGGATCAGCTGGAACGCCGCATCGGTTTCCGTCGGGCCATGAAACGCGCTGTGCAACAAGCCTTGCGCGCAGGGGCCTTGGGGATCCGGATCAATTGCGGTGGCCGTCTGGGCGGCGCGGAAATCGCGCGCATGGAATGGTACCGCGAAGGACGTGTGCCTTTGCATACGCTCCGCGCGGATATGGATTACGGCACCGCGACGGCTTTCACGACCATGGGGGCGTGCGGCGTCAAGGTTTGGATTTTCCGTGGCGAGATTCTGGAACATGATCCGATGGCGCAGGATAAGCGCCTGTCGGACAGCCAGCCGCATCGTTCGTAAGAGGGACATAGGTTAACTGCCATGATGCAACCAAAGAACACCAAGTTTCGTAAGGCGCATAAGGGGCGCATTCATGGCGTGGCCAAGGGTGGCTTTCGCCTGAGCTATGGCGCATTCGGCCTGAAAGCGTTGGAGCCGGAACGGATCACAGCACGTCAGATTGAAGCAGCCCGTCGGGCGATCACCCGTGCGATGAAACGTCAGGGCCGTCTGTGGATCCTGATTTTTCCGGACATTCCCGTCTCGCGCAAGCCAGCGGAAGTCCGTATGGGATCGGGTAAAGGAAGCCCTGAATTTTGGGTCGCACGGGTTCACCCGGGGCGCATCATGTTTGAGCTGGACGGCGTGCCGGAAAATGTGGCAAGAGAAGCCTTCGCTTTGGCGGCCGCAAAATTGCCAATCAAGACGAAGGTCGTTCAGCGTATGGCGGCGTAAGGGGATAAGATATGGGAAAGAACACAGTCAAAACCGCCGATGTGCGGATCAAGACGGACAAGGAGCTGGACACGCGCCTCGCCGAGCTGAATAAGGAGCGTTTTAACCTACGCTTCCAGCAGGCGACGGGGCAGTTGGCCAACACCGCCCGCGTGGCGCATGTCCGTAAGGAAATTGCGAAAATTAGCACCGTGGTGGGCCAGCGTCAGCGCGCCGCCGCTAAGACAAAGTAAGGGGAAAAACATGCCACGTCGCGTTTTGCAGGGTACGGTTGTTAGTGACAAGGGCGATAAGACCATCACGGTCTTGGTCGAACGTCGAATCATGCACCCGATTTACAAGAAATATATCCGTAAATCGAAGAAATATGCCGCTCATGACGAAACCAACAGCCGCAAAGTCGGCGATGCGGTCTCGATCATCGAATGTGCCCCCATCAGCAAGCGTAAGCGGTGGGTGTTGGTGGAAGACAAGGCGGCGACGTAACAGGGTTTAGAAATAGGATCATCCCATGATACAAATGGAATCAGTCCTTGATGTAGCAGACAACAGCGGTGCGAAAGCCGTTCTGTGCATCAAGGTTCTTGGCGGCTCGAAGCGCAAAACGGCAGGGATCGGCGATATCATCGTTGTCTCCATCCGCGAAGCGATTCCGCGCGGCAAGGTACAGAAGGGCACTGTGCACAAGGCTGTTATTGTGCGCCAGCGTTTCGCGCTGCGCCGTAAGGACGGCAGCACCATCCGCTTCGACCGCAACGCGGCCGTCTTGATCAACAAGGATAAGGAGCCGATCGGCACCCGTATCTTTGGGCCGGTGACGCGCGAATTGCGGACCTTGGGCTTTATGAAGATTATCTCGCTGGCAGAGGAAGTATTGTGATGCCGAAGATGAAGATCAAAACAAAGGACCGCGTGATTGTCCTGACGGGAAAAGACAAAGGTAAGATTGGCGAAATCACCGCCGTTTTGCCTAAGGAAAACCGCGTTTTCGTGTCGGGTGTGAATATGGTCTCGCGCCATACGCGTCCGTCTCAGACGAATCCCGAAGGCGGGATTATCCGTCGCGAGGCTTCCATCCACGCGTCGAACGTCGCGCTGGTGGATCCGAAGACGAACAAGCCGACGCGTGTGGGCTACACCGTGATTGGGGAAAAGAAAACCCGCATTGCGCGCCGTTCGGGCGAGCAGGTTTAAGGGGCAGGGGACACACATGGTTGCAGCGAAAAAAGAAAAATACGTGCCGCGTTTTGAAACGCGTTACAAAGAAAAGATCAAGGCGGATCTGATCAAGAAGTTCGGATATTCGAACGGCTTGCAGGTGCCGCGGTTGGAAAAAATCGTCATCAATATGGGCGTGGGCGAAGCCGTCAATGACAGCAAGAAGTCCAAGAACGCGGCCGAGGAATTGGCTCTGATCGCGGGACAAAAGCCCGTCATCACCAAGTCGCGCAAAGCGATTGCGAGCTTCAAGCTGCGCGGCGGTTTGGGCATTGGGGCTAAGGTTACCCTGCGCCGCGAACGTATGTACGAATTTCTGGATCGTCTGGTCACCATCGCGCTGCCGCGCGTTCGCGATTTTCGGGGAGTCTCGCTGAAAAGCTTTGATGGCAACGGCAACTACGCGCTGGGGCTGAAGGAGCAGATCGTGTTTCCTGAAATCGACTATGACAAGATCGATGAAATCCGCGGGATGGACATTGTCATCTGCACCACGGCGAAGACGGACGACGAAGCGCGCGAATTGCTGCGGGCTTTTGATATGCCGTTTCAGCCCTAAGGAGAGAACGTATGGCTAAAAAGTGCATGATCGAGAAAGAAGGCAAGCGTCAGGCTTTGGCGAAGCAATACGCCAAGCGCCGCGCGGCCTTGAAAGCGACGATCAAGGATCAAGATACCGATATGGAAGAGCGTTTTGCTGCCGTCATGGCGCTGGCTAAACTGCCGCGCAACAGCGCGAAAGTTCGTCAGCGTAACCGCTGCGAATTGACGGGGCGTCCGCGCGGAACCTATCGCAAGTTTAAACTGTGTCGCATCAAGCTGCGTGAATTGGCCTCGGCGGGCTATATTCCCGGCGTCGTTAAGTCAAGCTGGTAAGGAAGGGATCGTCGATGTCTGTTGTCACCGATACGTTGGGCGATATGTTGACCCGAATCCGTAATGGCCAAATGGCCCGGATGCCGGTCGTGAGCTGCCCCGCCTCGCGCCACCGCAAGGATGTTTTAGAAACCCTGACTCGCGAAGGCTATATCCGCGGCTTTTCGGAAACGAAAAAGACAAAGGGGCCAGCTCTTTTGCAAATCGAGCTGAAATATCACGAAGGAGAGCCGGGCATTCGGAAGATTCAGCGCGTCTCCACACCCGGTCGCCGAGTCTACAAAGGCATTGGCGATCTAGATCGCGTGTTTAACGGTCTTGGGATTTATATCCTGTCCACTCCGCGCGGTGTTTTGTCGGATAACGAAGCCCGCACGCAGCATGTCGGCGGCGAAGTTTTGTGCCGCGTGTTCTGATTTTGTTTTTTTAGGTGAGGATCTGCGATGTCTCGCGTTGGTAAATATCCTGTAGCCCTGCCGCAAGGCGTGACGGCGGAAGTCAAAGGTCAAACGGTCTGTGTCAAGGGAAAGATGGGCGATCTGTCTTTGCCTTTGTCGCCTGATGTTGTCGTTGTGGTCGCGGAGGGCACTGTTGCTGTTTCGATGCGTCAGGACAGCGCGCGAGCGCGGGTGCTGTGGGGCACCACGCGCAACAACATCAAGAATATGGTTGTAGGCGTCACGGAAGGTTTCAAGACTGTTCTTGAAATTGAAGGCGTCGGCTTCAAGGCGGCCATGCAGGGCAAAGAACTTGTTCTGAATCTGGGCTTCAGCCATGAGGTTCGTTTCACCCCGCCCGAAGGCATCACGATCAAGGCCGAAAAGCCGACCGTTTTGTCGATCACTGGCATCGACAAGCAGAAAGTCGGCCAAGTCGCAGCGGAAATTCGCGGTTTTAAAAAGCCGGAACCTTACAAGGGTAAGGGCATCAAATATCAGGGCGAACGCGTTCGCCGCAAGGAAGGGAAGAAGAAGTGACGTCCTAGGGGCGTGATCCTCGCGAAAGCGGGGATCCATCGCCGAGCGTCCGCGAGGCCAAAAAGCACACGGACAGCCAGCGATGCAAAGAACTGGAAACTTTGGGTTATAGGGTTACGAACATGCTCACATCAAAAGAACTTCACGAACGTCGTGCGCGGCGCAATCGCTACCAGATCACGCAAAAGGCGCATGGGCGTCTGCGCTTGTCCGTTCATCGCTCGGGGAAGAATATCTCCGTTCAGTTGATCGACGATACGGAAGGCAAGACTCTGGTTGCGGCCTCGACTCTGGAAGAGGAACTGCGGAAAAAGCTGAAGACGGGCGCGGATAAGACGGCGGCGCGGGCCGTCGGCGCGTTGGTTGCGGAACGGGCGCTTAAGGCCGGTTTCAAAGAAGTCGTTTTTGATCGCGGCGGCTATCTGTATCACGGACGTGTCAAGGAATTGGCCGAGGCCGCGCGCGAAGCCGGACTCTCTTTCTAATCAAGTTCTCATCGGGGTTCACAGGGGATACCATGGCAAAGCCAGACAAAGCATCGAAGAAAACAGACAGAAGTGAAGACCGCGAGTCCGAAGGCTTCACCGACCGTTTGATCGGTGTCAAGCGCGTCACAAGCGTGACCAAGGGCGGTAAGAACTTCAAGATGCTGGCGATGGTCGTGATTGGCGATCAAAAAGGCCGGATCGGCTATGGCACAGGCAAGGCGCGGGAAGTTCCTGAAGCTGTCCAAAAGGCAACGAACGCCGCCAAGCGCAAAATGGTGCGGATTCCCTTGCGCGAAGGCCGCACGCTGCATCACGATGTGCAGGGTCGTTTCGGTGCGGGCAAGGTTGTGCTTCGCGCAGCTCCCGCCGGTACAGGCATCATCGCGGGCGGTCCTATGCGCGCGTTGTTTGAGGCGTTGGGGATCCATGACGTGGTCGCGAAATCGATTGGGTCATCGAATCCGCATAACATGATCAAGGCCGCTTTGTCGGCACTGACGCAGGTCGCCAGCCCACGCTCGGTCGCGCTGCGCCGTGGTAAGAAGGTGAATGAAATCCTCGGCAAGAAACAGGCGGATGAAACCCCTGCGGCCAAGGAATAAAGAATAGGAAAGAAAGACACATGGCACACACGCAAACACCATCCGCGAAAAGACTGATCGTTACCCAAACGGCTGGCGGAACAGGCCGAGGCCCTAAGATGCTGGAAACCCTGATCGGGCTTGGTCTTGGCAAAATCCGTGCCTCGCGCGAGCTGGAAGACACGCCCTCGGTTCGTGGTATGATTACCCGCGTGCGCCATTTGGTGACTGTGGAAGAGAAGAAAGGCTAAGAAAATGAAACTCAACGATCTTCGTGATAATCCTGGCGCACGCAAGGCCCCCATCGTGGTTGGACGCGGCATTGGCTCTGGCAAGGGCAAGACCTGCGGCCGAGGCGTTAAAGGTCAAAAGGCGCGGAGCGGCGTCTCGATCAAGGGCTTTGAGGGCGGTCAGATGCCTCTCATTCGCCGCTTGCCGAAGCGCGGGTTTAAAAACATCTTCGCCAAGGAATATGCCGAGCTGAATCTCTGTATCCTCCAAGCTGCGGTCGATTCAGGGCGTATTGATGCCGCTCAGCCGATCACCTCGGAAAGCCTGATGGCGTCCGGCGTTGCGCCCAAAGCACGGGATGGCGTTCGTCTGCTCGGCAAGGGCGTTTTGACCGCGAAATTGGCGCTGACCCTCGCGGGGGCGTCGAAATCAGCTGTTGAAGCGGTTGAAAAAGTGGGCGGCACGATTACCCTGACCGTCAAGCCCAAGGAAAAGAAGGCGGCGTGATTATAATGCCGTGCCGAATGATTTAATCTTTTAGGAATCACCTTCCGCGTCATGGACCGGCAATTCTAAAAGTATAGGAAAAGAGGCCTGCCCTACGGAAAGAGCGGTAGAATGCCATCCCCCTCGCGGGCCTCGACGCTGTGCGTCAAGCCCAGTGAGGTGGCGGGGATTCTACCGCTCTTCCTCCCTTAGAGCTCTTCATCCTTTAAGATATAAAGCAATTCAAGGTATACTCGGGCACCTTCGGTCCCCGAACGTTTTGTCCGCGCAAAAGGCGCATCAGCTTCGCCCTCGCGCGTGTTTTGCACGGAATCGAATCCTTTCCGCTTTCCAAGAAACCCGAGTATAGTTAGGGCTTGGTTCCCATAAAATTTTACACCCTTCTCCCCTTTCCTCTTCTGTGATGAATTCCCCTCCCGTCATTATCCTTGTTGAACCGCAGCTTGTCGAAAATATCGGCATGACTGCGCGGGCGATGATGAATACCGGCCTGTCTGAGCTGCGCCTTGTTACGCCGCGCGATCCGTGGCCGCTGGGCGAAACGCATCGGGCGCGGATGGCGGCGGCCTCTTCGGGTGCGGATGAAATTTTAGAAGGGGCGAGGCTTTTTCAAGATCTGGAATCCGCGCTGGCCGATTTGACTTATGTCTATGCCACGACTTCGCGTCCTCATGACATGGTCAACCGCATCTTGACTCCACGCGCTGCCATTCCGGATATGTTGGCGCGCAGCGCTGCCGGACAAAAGACGGGGGTTTTGTTTGGCCGCGAACGCACGGGGCTTCTCAGCGACTATGTGGCGCTGGCTCATGCGCGAATCACCATTCCGATGAACCCCGCCTTTGCGTCCCTGAATCTGGCGCAAGCCGTTTTGCTGATCGGCTATGAATGGTATCAGGCGCAGGATCAAACGCCCGATTCCGTGATTCATTGGGGCGATAGCGCACCCGCGACTCATGCCGAATATCTGAATTTCTTCCGTCGTCTGGAGTCCGCGCTTGACTCACACGGCTTTTTTCCGACAGAGGCGATGCGCCCTAGTATGCGGCGCAGTCTGCAAAATATGCTGCAACGCGCTGCCATGAGTGAGCAGGAAATCCGCACATGGCACGGTGTCTTGACAGCGCTTGCGGGCGGCGAAAAATCTCGTTAGACCGCTGCGCTTTTCCTCACAAGTTTCTTTACAAGCGCCCTCGCGGGGCGGTATAAGGGTCACCTTTCCGCGCCGCTGGGTGCGGAGGCTTTTCTTTTTTGTGAGGATGTTTATGGCGCGCGTGACCGTCGAAGACTGCATTGTGCAGGTTCCCAACCGTTTTGAGCTTGTCATGCTCGCGGCGCATCGCGCGCGCGGTATCGGATCGGGCGCGGAGCTTCAGGTCGAACGGGATCGCGATAAAAACCCCGTGGTTGCTTTGCGCGAAATCGCGGAAACAAAACTTGATCTGTGCGGCGTCGAGGATTCTTTGATCAAGAGCCTGCAAAAGCGGATCGAGCCGGATCAGCCCACCGAGGAAGTCTCTGAACTGATGGCGGGTGAGCAGCAGAATTGGATCAACGCTATGGGCGATGTCGGCGCAAGCGAAGAGCCGGATGAGGCCGAGGATCTTGATGAGGGCGAAGAAGAATCCGCCGAAGGAGATCCGGAATCCGAGGTCTCGGCTTAAGCGCGTCGAAGCCCCCATGTACACAGGTATCGTTACAGGCATAGCCCTTGTTCAGGCCATCGAGGATCAGGCCGCCCTCCGTGTTCTGACGCTTGATTTTCCTGAAACTTTCTGTGACGATTTGGCCCTAGGCGCAAGCGTTTCCGTGGATGGCGTGTGCCTCACGGTAGCCAAAATTCTCTCCCCCAGCCGCGTGATTTTCGATGTCATGCGCCCCACGCTTCAAATCACAACTCTGGGACAAATTCGCGTGGGCGAGTCTGTCAACGTCCAGCGGGCGGCAAAAACGGGCACAGAAATCGGTGGCCATCTTGTCTCAGGGCATGTGGATTTTTCGACTTCCCTTGATGCGGTCACGGTTTGTGAGGGGAATAAAACTCTGCGTTTTGCGCTGCCTTCCGCTTTTGCGCCCTATGTTTTTTCCAAAGGCTATATCTGCGTGAACGGCGCAAGCCTAACAGTGGCAGTCCTTAACAAAGCCGAGGGCTGGTTTGAGGTCTCCCTCATTCCGGAAACGCGCCGCTTAACGGTTTTCGATCAGAAACAAGTAGGCGATCGCTTGAATATCGAAATCGACCGTCAGACTCAGATTCTTGTCGACACGATTAAAGAAACCCTCAGCGAAGCTTTGAAATCCTACCGGTTCATTGAATAATTTGGCGCTTCTGCAGTGATTTGGACATCATGGACGTGGCTTTCACGCAGCCCCGCGCCGGTGATTCGAACAAAGTGCGCGTTGGTTTGCAGATCCGTGATCGTCGCGGACCCCGTATAGCCCATGGCCGCACGCAGACCTCCGATCATCTGATGAATGATGGTGTGGACCGATCCTTTATGCGGCACGCGCCCTTCAATCCCTTCAGGAACGAGTTTGCCCGGATCGCTCCCCGCTTTTTGGAAATAGCGGTCGGCAGAGCCTCCCGCCATGGCGCCGACACTGCCCATGCCGCGATAGGATTTATAGCTGCGGCCCTGATACATGATGACTTCGCCCGGAGCCTCGTCCGTGCCTGCGAACATGGATCCCATCATCACGGCATCCGCGCCCGCTGCAATCGCCTTGGCAATTTCGCCGGAATAGCGGATTCCTCCATCGGCAATCACCGGAATAGCGTGTTTCCGGCACGCCTCAGCCACATCCATAATAGCCGTCAGTTGAGGGACGCCGACACCCGCCACAATGCGCGTTGTACAGATGGATCCCGGGCCGATCCCCACTTTGACGGCATCTGCGCCCGCCTCGATCAAGGCCGTGGCTGCCGCGCCTGTTGCGATATTCCCCGCGATAATCTGCACCCTATCCGACAGTTTCCGCACCGCGCGTACCTGCTGCAAAACACGCGCCGAATGGCCGTGAGCTGTATCCACAACGACCACGTCAACACCTGCATCGATCAGAGCGGCCGCCCTTGTTATGCCATCCTCCCCCGTTCCAATCGCGGCGGCGGCGCACAGGCGGCCCTCATCGTCTTTACAGGCGTGCGGAAACGTATGCGCCTTTTCCATATCCTTGACGGTAATTAGCCCGATGCACCGATGCGCCTGATCTACCACCACAAGCTTTTCGATTCTGTGCTTATGCAGAATCGCCTTGGCTTCCTTGGTGCTGACTCCTGGGGGAACCGTCACGACATCCCGCGTCATCAGTTCGGAGACAGGCTGCACAGGATCCGTTGCAAAACGCACATCGCGGTGCGTGATAATGCCAACCAGTTTCTCGGCGGGTTTTTCTACGACCGGAATGCCCGAGATAGTGAAATCCCGAATCAAACGCAGCGCCTCAGCCAAAGGAGCCTGCGGCGCAATCGTAATCGGATTGACCACCATCCCCGCTTCGTATCTTTTAACCCGCCGGACTTCTTCAGCTTGCGCTGCAACCGTCATGTTGCGGTGAATGACCCCGATTCCGCCCGCCTCGGCCAAGGCAATCGCCAAGCGGCTTTCCGTCACCGTATCCATCGCGGCCGACAGCAAGGGAATCCCCAGCGTGATCTTGCGCGTCAGCCTGGTCGCTGTTTGCACATCGGCCGGCAAAACGTCAGAGGCCGCCGGAGTCAGCAGCACATCATCAAATGTCAGGGCTTCGCGGAGCGTGACCATGGGAATACCTTGTTGGAAGAGTGAACCTGCGACATCTATACTCAGAAACGGACGCAAAGGCCAAGAAAGAATGGTTTTGTTTCGTTCGTTGTTTGACAAGGCAGACCTTTTTCGCTTATAATCCCCGCCATTCCCGAGAATGTGGTCGCGGTCCAAGGGCTCCGACACGTTTTTGTCATGCAGACGAAAGCCTATCGGGACATCTGAAACCAAGGACAAAAAAATGACGAAACGTCTTGAATCTAAATACAAAATCGACCGCCGTTTGGGTGCGAATATCTGGGGGCGTCCTAAAAGCCCGATCAACAAGCGGGACTATCGCCCGGGGCAGCATGGGCAACGACGCACCAAGCTTTCGGACTATGGCACGCAGTTGCACGCCAAGCAAAAACTGCGCGGCTATTACGGCAATATCGGGGAGCGTCAATTCCGCCGTTATTACCAAGAGGCGATGCGCCGCAAGGGCAACAACAGCGAAACCTTGCTGCAGCTTCTCGAAAGGCGTCTGGATGCCGTCGTCTATCGTATGAAATTCGTCGCGACCGTTTTTGCGGCGCGGCAGATCGTTAATCACGGCCATATCCTTGTGAATGGCAAGAAGGTCAATATCGCCTCTTATCAAGTCAAAGAAGGCGACACGATCGAAGTGCGCGGTAAGGCCAAGCAGTTTGCTACGGTTTTGGCGGCGGCCGAGCTTGCCGAGCGTGATGTGCCGGACTACATGTCCGTCGATCACAAAGAAATGAAGGGCACCTTTGTCCGGATTCCGCAAATGACCGATATTCCCTATCCCGTGCAAATGGAGCCGAATCTGGTAATCGAGTTCTATTCGCGCTGATCTTTCGGGCGTGAGACAGAAAACGGGAGGCCTTGCGCCTCCCTTTTTTTTTAAGCCTACAAGGCGGCGGGAAGAGCGGTAGAATTCCCGCCCCCTTGCGGGGCTTGACGCACAGCGTCGAGGCCAGCAGGCTGGTGGGAGGGAATTCTGCCGCTCTTCGGCACGTTGGTTTCCTCCCACTTTTTTAGAATTCTTCATGGGTTACAGAAAACACACACAAAACAACCTGACAAAGCCCCCCCCCTTTTTTGCGTGGCTGAACCCCACCCCCGCGCATTAATGTGTTTTTAAACAAGATCCTAACAATTTTAGACGAAAGCATTAAGATTGTCTTCCAAATCCCCTCCCTTTGTGATAGGGTGAGAGTGTAGGTTTCTGCCTTTACTATACAGGGAGGTTTGAGATGACATATGTAAGAACAAATGATGCTTCAACTGGCGGACCAGCCTTTGAGTCGGGGGCTGATTCAGTTAACGGGGAGTCCCGAATTGCTGGTGGCTCTGTTGCGGCTGCGGATCGGCCTGATGATAGCAATCATATTGGGCCCGTTGTGGTCAATCAAGAAGACCCTAAACCGTCAGCGACTCTTCTCGATTCCACCTCCGCGATTGATTTGCAGAATTACGTCTCTTCTGGGCAAAGCCAAAAAGAAGAAGAGCAACGCGAGGCCAAATACGACAACGATACCCTGTTGGCTGCGGCTTATTATATGCGCGCCCAGCTGCTTGTGGAAGCATATCGTACAGGTCGTCACAATTCAGAATTTAGGGACAACTGGAATAAACAGGGTTTTCTGCCCGGGGTTAGTATTGGTGATGGCCGGTCCACAGGGCCAATAGGTGTTCCTTCGGCTGAGGTTATGGATGCCATCCTTAATGCTGCAGATGCGGCCGGGGTTAATGCGTCTGAATTATTAGCAATGGCTTTCAGGGAAAGTTCTTTCAATCCAGATGCACACGCTCGCGATAGCTCTGCCTTGGGGCTTTTTCAGTTCATTGATGGTACGTTTCTTGAGCAAGTTTATAAACACGGGCGCGAAGCTGGTATAGACTCCCGTTATGTGGAAGCGGTTCAGCGCGACTCAAAGGGGGAATATCAAGTAACTGGTGGTTTAAGACAAGAAGTTCTTAATTTGCGCAGGAATATAACTATTTCCGCAAATCTTGGAGCTTTGTTTGCCAAGGATAATCTGGCAGCAATCGAGAGCCGTTTCGGTGAAGAGGCTGTCACTGGCAGAATGTATGAACCTCATTTTTTGGGACAGGGTGGCGCCGCAGGTTTGCTCTCAGCACTTCAAACAAATCCGAATGGGCCTGCTGCTACTATTCTTCCAAAAGCGGCAAGCGTTGGAACGAACCACAGTCTTTTCTATAAACCAGATGGGACCCCTTATACTGTTCAAGAGCTTGACCAGAAGCTTATCAACGTGACCGCATCGGCGGCGGGCCGTTATGACAAGATGGTTGCGGCTGCACGGGGACAAGGGAGTGAAACGGCGGGGCCAACAAAAGCTGCTGAATTCCCTGCGGCGTCACCTGAATTCTCTTCTGGCGGGTCGTTGGATCCTCATGTGGCGACTTATGTTATAGAGACGGGTAAGCTTTATTTTCAAGGACAAGTCTTCACCATAGGTTCTGGTTATGGAGACAAGCATAATGATCCGTTGAGTCAGAATGAAAAACATGGTGTGACTCCGACGGGGGTCTATCTTTTGGGGGGGTATGATCCTAAACATTCTGTTCACATGAAAAATAATTCATGGATAACAATTCCCGTTTTACATATGACGGCGATAACTCCATGGAACACACCCAATAGAGATGCCCCTTCCTTTCTTTTTCACGCAGCAAATAGTCCGAATGATCAGAGCCAAGGGTGTCCGGTTGTTTCACCAGAGGATGCGCGGACTCTTTTTGGTTTATACCATGCCGGACAATTGACAACGATGAATGTTGTTGCAACGGAAGAAGATCGGTTCTCTCCCACTAATATGGCGTCAAATTCTAAAGAGAGAAGAAACGGTAATACCGTTTCTTCTGGCAGGGTTCAGGCAGACAACGCTGCTGCTCAATTCATGGAAGGGGTTAAAAACGATCTGAATACAGGTGCAGCGGCTGCTCTTCTTGCCCAAAAGCCTCAACCTTCTGAGACGCTTTTTGGATTGAAGGCGGATATGGCCTCGACACCAAACAAAATCACCGACACAGCCACTAAGCCCCGATCTCTGGCTGCTTTGGCTTTTAAGCCCATCAAAGAGCCTGCCGCAGCTCTTTAACCACTAAGCGCTCCGGCATCGATTCCTGCTTCGGCGGCGATGGCTTCGTCGATGAAGCGGCTGTCGAGGGCACCAGATACGCCGCTTTTGACCATGCGGGCGCAGGCGTGGTCCAGCGCGAGGATGGACTTATCCGGATTGTTGCGGTTGCGGATAAAGCGGTCCGCGAGGCGGGTGATTCGCACGCAGGCGTCGCGGGGAATCTCGATCCCATAATGTTTTTCAAAATTCTTTTTCATATTCATCAGGATGTTGATGGTCATGGGCACATCCGGCGTGGCGACATGGATCTTTTGAAAACGGCGGTCGATGGCGGGTTCAACGGTGACATAATCTTCGTATTCCTCGCGCGTTGTGGCGCCGATAATGTACAAATCCCCCGCCGTCAGGTAGGGCTTCATCAAATCCGCGATCCCCGCATAGCTTGACGCTTTGAACGCGATCATCAATTGATGGATTTCATCGATGCAGAAGATGATCGGCGGCTGTGTGCGAGTCGCGTTACGCTCGGCCGCGCCTTTCAGCAAAGGGATGAGCCGCCCTTCCAGATCGCTGCGCGAGTTGGATCCCGCCCCGATCATGGACATTTCCAGCTCAATCAGCCGCGCGCCTTTCAGCATGGGGGGCACTTTATCGTCGACGATCCATTGAGCCAGACCGACGAAAAGGGCAGTTTTCCCGACCCCCGCGCCTGCCAACAGCATGATGTTTTTGCGTAAACGCTGCAAAAGGATCAGGGTCATTTGATCCAGCTCGACATCCCGTCCTGTGACGGGGTCGAATTTCCCTGTCCGCGCTTGCGCCGTAAAATCGCGGGTATAGCGAGCCAGAAGCGGCTCGAACTCGGCATCGGAAATGACAAAAGGCGGAAGGGACATGGGGCGGGGCGTCAGATAGAGGGCGGAAAGAAACCAGCTCCGATTCTATACTCCTCCGCGCCCCCAGCAAGGAAAAAGAGGGGAAAAGACTCTACGTGCCGCTCCACAGTATACTTGGGTTTCTTCGGAACTCCTTAAGGATTTCTTTCCGCCTCTACTGTCCTGTCAGGCGGCGCCACCAGCCGCCTTTGGGCTTGTCCGTTTCGGGGTTTGTAACCTCGTAAGGGGAGGGCGGGGGCGCGGCCGAGACAGAGGCCGGACGCGGATCGCGGGGCGTTGTATCCAGATCGTGAATGCTTATGGGGAGGGCAGGCGCGGCCGTCGTATAGTTGCTATGCGGCTGTTCGATGATAAGCGGTGGGCGCGGCGCGGCCGGCGCTAAGCGCGGATCCGCAGGTTCTCCGTTCCCGTTCCGTTCGCTTGTCCCGCTTCGGCGGCCACGGCCTCCTCGACGGCCCCTACGGCGGCCAGCAGGCCTCCCGTCGCCGGGTACGTCTGCCGCAGAATCGCTTTCTTCTTCTGGGCTGTTTTTGTCAGATTCGCAATGGGAGTCGCCAGTTTCTATCTTGCCGGAAAGGGATTGATCCGGTCGCGCGTCCCTTGGAGTCGCTGTATCGCGCGGATCGTCCCGACCTCCACGGCCAAAGCGGCCTCTCCGACGGGGGGGGCGTTCGCCCCCTTGTCCCGTTCCTTCTTCGCGGCGCGCCGAATCGTTGCGCGGCGCGGGGGCTTCTTCTTCGGCTTGAGGAAGGGCGATGTCTGAAATTTCGGCCCGTTCTTGGGCGCGTTGGGCTGAGGAAATGGCCAGAATCTGATCGCTGTCCACAGCCGCGCGGCTCCGTGGATCGACGGAAGCCCCCCGCACCCGTTCCAAACGACAGTCCGGTGCGACAAGCGTATCGTCGCTATGCAGCAAGACTTGCAGGCCATAGCGGCCTTCAATCTCGTGCAACGCGCCGCGTTTTTGATTCAGGATATAAAGGGCCACCTTGGTCGGCAGATGCAACACCATCTCGCCGCCCGGCTGACGGATGCCGTCTTCTTCGATCATGCGCAGGATCGAAATCGCGGCTGAATCCACCGAGCGAATCATGCCGACACCCGCGCAATGGGGGCAGTGTTCAAAATTGATTTCAGTCAGGCTTGGATGCAGGCGCTGGCGCGACAATTCCAACAGACCAAAGGGCGAGATTCGCCCGATCTGCAGCCGTGCGCGGTCCGCTTTCATTGATTCTTTTAGGCGCCGTTCGACGGCGGCGTTGTTCCGCCCGTCTTCCATGTCGATAAAGTCGATGACGACCAATCCGGCGAGATCCCGCAAGCGCAGTTGTCGCGCGACTTCTTCGGCGGCTTCCAGATTGGTCTTCAGCGCCGTGCTTTCGATATGCCGTTCTCTGGTCGCACGACCCGAATTTACGTCGATCGACACCAACGCTTCGGTCGGGTTTATAACAATATATCCGCCCGAGCGCAGTTGAACGACAGGGTTGTAAAGCTGATCGATCTGTTTTTCGACATTATGGCGGAAGAACAGGGGCACGGGATCTTCGTACAGCTTCACCTTGCTTTGATCTTCGGGCATGATCGAGCGCATGAATTCGCTGGCCAGCAGATAGCCCGCCTGTCCCGCGACCGTGATTTCTTCGACATCCGCCGCGTGCAAATCACGGATCGAGCGTTTGATCAGATTCGCTTCTTCATAAATCAGCGCCGGCGCGCTTGACGCCAGTGTTTGTTCGCGAATCGTGTTCCATAAACGAAGCAAATGTTCCAAGTCGCGTTGAATTTCGGGGGGGGCTTGCTCCATACCCGCCGTGCGCAAAATGACCGCCATGCCTTCGGGCGTTTCAAGCTGATCAAGGATGTCCTTCATCCGCTTGCGGTCTTGATGACTGGTGATCTTACGCGAGACTCCACCGCCGCGATCTGTGTTCGGCATTAATACGCAATAGCGTCCGGCCAAAGACAGAAAGGTCGTCAGAGCAGCGCCTTTATTGCCGCGCTCTTCCTTGACCACCTGCACCAGCATGACTTGGCGGCGTTTGACAACTTCTTGAATGCGGTAGTCGGGACGGCGTTGACGGTGGAAATGCTCCTCTGTTTCCTCATCCACGCTTTCGCCGCCTATAGTTTCGATGGGCTGCGGCGCAAAAGACGGCTCCACAATGGCCGCGCCGAAATCGGTAATGAGGCCCAACTCATCCGCCGGATTTTCGTACGCAAAAGCGGGGACCGCGCTCTCGGGAGGTGCGGAAGGCGAGGCCAGCAGAATAGGGGGGGGATCTTCCGGCGAGAGTGGCAGCTCTTCGGTGTGGGCGAATGGCGGCTCCACTCGGGGCAGGGGGGTGGAAGTTGGGATTGAATCGTCTTCTCCCTCCTCCTCGTCCGGTGCCCGATCCGACATGGGGATTCGGAAATAATCCGGATGAATTTCGGTGAAAGACAGGAAGCCGTGGCGATTGCCGCCATATTCCACAAAGGCAGCCTGAAGCGAGGGTTCGATTCGCACGACCCGCGCCAGATAGATGTTGCCTTTAAGCTGCTTCTTACTGGCGCTTTCGAAGTCGAAATCTTCCAGCCTGTTCTTGTCAACGATGGCTACGCGGGTCTCTTCAGGATGCGTGGCATCCACCAACATGCGCTTTGTCATTCTCTTCTCCCGCCGATCCGCAGCCGCATGGGGTGAGATCGAACCCCGCAGGCGCCGAAACCAGCAAACTGGTTAACATCATGCCGCGCCCCTCCGCGCAGAGGGAACCGGCCGCTTCTCGTTTTTCGCGTTCCATCGGCAAGGCCGATCAGAACAAAACGAAAACAAATAGGGCGAGCAGAGACAATCCTTTGATTTCCCTGCCTTTGCCTTTCCATGCCCGTCAAACAGACGCGCTGGAAAACCGAGACAATCGAATCATAGCCACAAAAGCCGTTTCAAGCAAACTGTTTTAACGGTTTATTTTTCATTGCATTCTTGCTGCCCTTCGGAAAAGCCGCCAGATATACTCGGTTTCCTTGGAAAGCGGAAAGGATGCTCCCCCGTGCCAGCAATTCTAAAAGTAGGGTGATGGAGGGTTTAGCATGAGGTTGTTTGGATTTTAAGGAGGTTATCTGGGATTTTGAAGGTCGTGAGGGTGAGGA
>CAIJXG010000137.1 GCA_903824505.1 uncultured Pseudomonadota bacterium
CTCGATTACCTGCGCCGATTGTTCTCAAATTCAAGCCTCCCCAAAATAATAACCACACTCGCCCGTTTAATATTACCCGGAACGAGCGTTAACATATTGGTATTGCTGAATGTTAAAAAATGAGTCCGGTACTATGGATAATCCCTACAAAGCTCCTTTGCACAGACCTCTGGGGCACGACCCTGTTGTCAATGCAGTTATCTTGACCTTGCGTTTTTACATAGATTTTGCCTTGAACGAAGTGATTGAACCATCCCCTTATAAAAGCGGACTAGGTTCTTTCTTTAGTACGCAGGATGACCCTCCTTTAGCCAGAGCCGCATTTCAGCATATCGGCACCGCTGCTCTTGTGGCAAAATGGGAACGCCGCGCTGAAATAATTCTTATCCGGGAGATTCCTGCTTTTCGTGATGAGCGCGGGCGCCTTATGAATCAGCTCCGAGACTTGTGCGAACGAATGAAAGCGCAAGTGACCCCCTCAGAAAAAACAGAAAAAGCCCCAGAAAAACTGGAGCAGGACTCTGCATCTGAATTCTGTGCATTGGCTCTCAACGGTATTATTAGAATTGCCGGAGCCTGCAAGAAAAGGGATAGAACCCAGCATTCGTGGGAAGAAAGATTTCGTCCGGAAATAGAAAGAGATGAGGCTAAACTGGAAGCTCTGGCCGACCAGAAGGCCCAACTCATCGAACCTGAATCTGAGATCTCCGCCGTAACGAAACGGCTGAAATTATGGAAAAAGCGCAGCTTGGATCCCCTTCCTGACGATGCGGATATGATGCCAAAGATTGAACTTCGTACCGCTATGCAAATTTTAGAACGTGCCCAACGCATGAGTTTGGGCATCAAAAATAAAGGCACGTTCCAAGCCTATCTATCCGACCCACAGGCTACCATCTTGATGACTCTCCTTGAGGGAGGCGCCGAAGCCGTTAGAACGCTTCCAACAAAGACTCTGGATGACGCAACACAATCTCATGCGCTGACAGAAGCAAGAGATCGAATAAGGGAGCGCCAGCAGCCGATTACGGCTAAATTGTACCCCTTGGTTGATCGGAACCAATTAATGCATGCTCAAATACGTGAGCTCACCCGCGCAGCGGAAGAACTGGACAGCCTGCCCCCCTCTTCTATATTTGATCTCAGAAGCTTGCGCCTCCAACAAGGGAAATTAAAAAACATCCAAGCAACGGTCGATCAGGCCGAATCCATGCTTCCCCCACAAGCGCCTTCCGAAGATGGCGTAGAGCCTTTGCGAAATTCGTCTTGTCTTCTAGCCCCCGTATTTGCGACCGCAACAAGCTAAATGAAAACAAATCAGGAACACACACTCAAAAGAAGCTTAAGCCCCTCGGCAACGGCGGCAAGGCGGATCTGCGCGCGGTCGCCCGAAAAGTGGCAGGTATAGTTCAGCGCGACTCCCTCGCGCGTGGCAAGGGCAAAACAGACAAGCCCGACGGGTTTTTGGACGCTGCCGCCCTCTGGCCCCGCGATTCCGGTGACAGACAATGCCGTTTCAGCCTGCGAGAAAGCCAACGTGCCCTGCGCCATTTGAGCCGCAACTTGGGGGCTAACGGCCCCGAATTGCTCCAAAGCTAGCCTATCAACCCCTAACGACTCACGTTTAGCCTCGTTGCTGTAGGTGATAAAGCCCCGATCCAGCACGCGAGAGGCCCCCGGAACCGAGGTCAGCGCGGCGCAAACAAGCCCACCCGTGCAGGATTCGGCCACAGAAATCCGCCGTGTCGCCTTGTCATAGGCGGCCACAACCTCGCTTGCACGAGCCAGAAGATCGAGTGAAAACATAGGAATCTCTTGGGAAAAGAGGGTATATTGGGGGACTAAAGGAGAGCCGATTCCCTTCGCGTTCACCATATATACTAGGGTTCCTTCGGAACCCCTCACGTTTTATCCGCGCAAAAGGCGCATCAGCTTCGCTGCGTCCGTTTTTTGCACGGAATTGAATCCTTCGGCTTTCCAAGGAAACCGAGCATATTAAGAAATTATCTCAAAAAAATGTAAGAAAGTTTTTCCGGTTTGGAAATTTGCGGTTATGGTGGGGGTAGAGAGACCACCACGCAAACCGAAAACGAAGGAAAATTTATGCTTATTGAAATTTCGCCCCTAACCTACATGACCCTGTGCGGTCTGGTGAGCGACGCGCTGCAATATGACAGCGATGCGACCCTTCTTCTTCAACGCGCTCAAAGAGAGTTGCGCGTCGCGACCATTGCCGACATGATCCCTTCAGAACTGGTCGAGACGCCGGAGCGTCTGGAAAATCTGCGTAAAGCCGGTTTTGTTGGGCGTTAAGACGTTTTTCTCATCTGCCCATCTCCCCGTTCGGGGCTTCTCACTTTGTTATAGGGTCTCTTTGCTATGTCTCTTTCTTTTCCTTCCATCGGAATCATTGGCGCGGGCGCGTGGGGAACGGCGCTCGCCGTCGCGTTGGATCGTGCGGGAAAACGTGTGACGCTTTGGGCGCGGCGGGCGGAACACGCGCAAGAAATCGCTCAAAAACGCGAAAACAAACGTTATTTGCCCAAGATTCAGATTCCTACAACCGTAACCGTCACGGCGGAAGGCGCAGCGCTTACGGCATGTGACGCGTTAATTCTCGCGGTGCCGGCCCAATATGTGCGGTCTGTTTGTCAGGCTCTTGCCCCCTCTTTGCCAGAGCGTTCTCCTGTTTTGATCGCAGCCAAAGGAGTTGAACAAACGACCCATCGGTTAATGAGCGAAGTTGTCACGGCAGCGTTGCCCACCCACCCGATCTTTATCCTGACAGGCCCTAGTTTTGCGACAGAGGTTGCGCGTAATCTTCCGACCGCGCTGACTCTGGGCGGAGAAACGGATGGAATGGCTTTGGCGCACGCGCTGTCCTCACCAACGCTGCGACTTTATACGACCGATGACATCATCGGGGCGCAAATAGGGGGCGCGGTGAAGAATGTGCTGGCCATCGCGTGTGGGATTGTTATGGGTCGAGGGCTTGGCGAAAACGCCCGTGCGGCCTTGATCACCCGAGGCCTTGCCGAAATCGCCCGTTTAGGGCTTGCGCTGGGCGCACGTACGGAAACTTTGATGGGGTTGTCTGGCCTAGGGGACGCCGTTTTGACCTGCAGCAGCCCTCAGTCCCGCAACACTTCCTTCGGCATTGCTGTAGGAAAGGGAGAAAAGATCGAGACTATTTTGGCCACGCGTCCCAGCGTAACGGAAGGGGTGTCGACCGCCGCCGCCACGCTTGGGCTTGCGCATAGGCATGGGGTTGATATGCCCGTCACGCGAGCCGTCGATCTGATCGTGCGGGAAGGCGCGGATATTGATCAGGTGATTGCAGATTTGCTGGCGCGCCCCCTGCGGCCTGAGGATTTCTGAAACCCGTCTTTTATTTTGGACCCTCCTCCCATGCTTCCTTCCGCCGTTCATCACCTGTGGTCTTTCGAGGCGCCTATTCTCTCTTTGGTGCTGAACCGAGATGAAGAATGGGTTGCGCTGGCGCTTGCCGATGGGACTGTTCACTGTTTACCAGCGGACTCTGGGGCTGATACGCCTAAAGAGCTTGCCACCCATGCCGGGATTTCTCTGTCTTTGGCAGGGGATGCCGAGTCTCACGCCTTTTTGTCCGGCGGCGATGATGGAAAGCTTTTGCTGTTGGATCCTGTTGCAGGAGAAACGATTATTCTCGCCGAGCATAAAAACCGCTGGATTGACCATGTTGCGGGCGCTGCGGATGGAAAGCACCGCGCCTATAGCGTCGGGAAAGAGGTTTTTGTGTTGGATGAGGAAGCCAAGCCCTCTTTCCCTGCGCCTTTTATGTTGCCCAGCAGCCCGGGCGGGTTACTCTTTAGTCCCAACGGTAAGCGTTTGGCGGCAAGCCATTATAACGGCGCGACGCTCTGGTGGATGGGAGCCAAAGAAGCCACGCCCACAAAATTGGAATGGAAGGGATCGCACTTAAATCTCCTCTGGTCGCCCGATGGAAAAGTGCTGATGACGGCGATGCAAGATGACGCGCTGCATGGCTGGCAAGTGGCCGATGGCAAAGAAATGCGGATGCAAGGCTATGCCGCCAAGGTGCGGTCGATGGCCTTTACCGCGCGCGGCAAATATCTGGCGACATCGGGGGCAGAGCCTATTATCTGCTGGCCTTTTTCAGGCGGCGGCCCGTGGGGCAAGCCGCCCATGACTCTAGGCGGCACCGAGACGGTTCTGGTCACATATGTTGCCCCCCATCCCGTTGATGAAATGATTGCCGCCGGTTATGAGGATGGGCGCGTGGCGCTAGCCCCTCTCGATGGGCGGATGGAAATCACGATTCACCCCCCATCCGGCGCAGCTGACCGCATCGTTGGTCTGGTTTGGAACGGCCTTGGCGATACGCTTTTTGCAGCGCAGGAATCGGGGCGGCTTTTGATGTTTACGATTGAAAGCGTCCGAAAATCTGTCATTTCGGAAGCGAAGTAACGCCAAGGGGGCGCGTTGATTATACCGCACCACGTCCTAAGTTAGCCTTTTGTGTCCCGAGCGGTTGCGCGTGGTGTCGAGCAAAAAATTTAGCCTGTAACGTTTCGCCGTATATACTCGGGCCCCTTCGGGCCCCGAACGTTTTAACTATCCTGCCTGTCCCCTATTCTCTTGGCTATCGCGCCACTGAAGAACGCTTTTTAGTTTGGCAAGAAGATCGTTCGCTTTAAAAGGTTTGGGGACATAGGCGGTCGCGCCTGCCTCTAGGGCTCGGACGATATTCGGCTCATCAGATTCGGCCGAGAGGATAATGATGGCAAGCGAGTCGAGGCGGCGATCCGCGCGGCAGGAAGCCAAGACCTGATACCCGTCCATCACCGGCATCGCTAGATCCAAAAAAAGAACGTGATAGGGATTTTCTTGCGCACGCGCCTCGTTAATTTTCTCAAGACATAAGGCACCGTTGGCCGCGCTGCTGATATCTGCAAAACCGGCTTCGGTAAGAATCTTGACAAGCATTTGCCGCATGAGCAAATGGTCATCCGCGATAAGGATTTTGTATTTTCCAAGATTCATGGATCGTATCGTCTGCTCAAGATCAGAGTCTGACATATACTCGGTTTCCTTGGAAAGCCGAGTATTCGATTCCGTGCAAAACACGGACGCAGCGAAGCTGATGCGCCTTTTGCGCGGATAAAACGTGAGGGGGCCCGAAGGGGCCCGAGTATAAGGATTTAAAGGCAAAAGGTTAACGAGCACCTAATAAGCCCCTTTATGTTTGAGAACGGCAGGAACTGTCTGCGCCAAAATATAGAGATCAAGCCTAAAGGATCCGTGCCGAATATACCATTGGTCGAAACGCACGCGGGATCGGTAACTCACTTCATTACGCCCTCTGACTTGCCATAAGCCCGTCAGGCCCGGGCGAACCTGCGCGTAGAGAGTCAGCGAGGGACCATAGATTTCCCGTTCATCCAATAGGATGGGACGAGGCCCTATCAAGCTCATCTCGCCTTTAAATACATTGATAAGCTGAGGAAGCTCATCAAGGCTCCACCGACGTAAATAAGCGCCCAAACGCGTGACTCGCGGGTCTTTCCCCCTTAATTTCCGGTGGGTTTGCCATATGAGCCGCAGGTGCGGGTGCGCCTTGAAATGCTTGGCTAGGACCGCGTCACTATCCAAAACCATCGACCTGAATTTAAGGCACAAAAAAACGCGTCCCTCTTTCCCTAAACGCGGCTGGCGGAATAAGACCTCGCCGCCATCCATGCTGACCAAAATCGCCAGAAGTAAAAGCAGGGGACTAAATAAGAAAAGAAGTGTGCCGGAGATGATAAGATCAAAACCCCGTTTAAAAAAGAGGCTGCCCGGATTCCAAACGATCTCTCCAATCAAGGGAGGCGCATAGGCATGAGACGAAGCGGAAAGCATGGCCAAACACAAAGAAAAGAGTGAACATGCCCACACGGGCGTATTCAATCTATAGCATGCCCAGCCACACAGGGGAATAGGGAGGGACCGCTCTTCTATAAGGTCCGCGCGATTTCTTCGACCTCGAAGCATTCGATGATGTCGCCCGCGTCGATATTGTCATAATTCTCGAATGCCATGCCGCATTCGAAGCCTTCGCGGACTTCTTTAACTTCTTCCTTGATGCGTTTGAGGGTCTTAAGCGCCCCTTCGTGAATGACAACATTGTCGCGGAGCAGACGCACTTTCGCGCCGCGTTTGACGATGCCTTCGGTAATTTTACATCCCGCCACCTTGCCGACCTTCGTAATGTTGAAGACCTGCAGGATTTGGGCGTTGCCGAGGAATTTCTCGCGCAAGGTGGGGGACAAGAGACCCGAGAGCGCCTGTTTGACATCATCAATCACGTTATAGATGATGGAGTAATAGCGCAGCTCGACAGCATCTCGCTTCGCCATTTCCCGCGCTTGAGCGTTCGCCCGAACATTGAATCCAATAATTAACGCGCCCGAGGCTTTGGCCAGCGTGACGTCGGATTCGGTGATCGCGCCGACAGCGGCATCCAGAACGCGCACTTTGACTTCTGTGTTTTCGTCCGTCAGCTTGATCAAAGCGCTCTTGATGGCCTCAATCGACCCATGCACATCGCCTTTGATCAAAACGGCGAGTTCTTTCATCGCGCCTGTTTTAATGTTCTGCATCATCTGTTCGAAATTACCCCGCGGGGTCGAGGCTGCCGCCGCGAGCGTGCGTTTCCGGCGCGCGCGGAATTCGGCGATTTCACGCGCCTTGGCTTCGTCCGGCACCACAAGGAATTCATCGCCTGCCATGGGCGAGCCGTTCAGACCCAGAACTTCAACCGGCATCGCCGGAAGCGCTTCGGTTACATTTACGCCGTGATCGTTGATAAGGGCGCGCACGCGGCCCCATTCGCTGCCCGCCACGAAAATGTCGCCAACCCTAAGGGTACCCCGTCGCACCAAAACCGTGGCGACAGAGCCGCGTCCGCGCTCCAGCTTCGCTTCCACAACCGTACCTTCGGCGGCGCGGTCGGGATTAGCTTTCAGATCCAGAATTTCAGCCTGAAGCAGGATTGTTTCCAGCAGCTTGTCCAGCCCCATGCGAGTCTTGGCCGAAATTTCGACCGAGAGAACCTCGCCGCCCATTTCTTCGACCTGCACATCATGTTGCAGCAATTCCTGCCGTACACGCGATGGGTTGGCTGCGGGTAAATCGCATTTATTGATCGCGATGACCAGCGGCGCGGAAGCCGCTTTCGCATGCCGAATGGCTTCGATGGTTTGCGGCATGATGCCGTCATCAGCCGCGACAACCAGCACGACGATATCCGTGACTTTCGCCCCACGCGAGCGCATTTCGGTAAAAGCGGCGTGGCCCGGCGTGTCGATGAAGGTCACGCGATCGAAGCCATGCGTTTCCTCCGGCAACACAACCTGATACGCACCAATATGCTGCGTGATACCTCCCGCTTCGCCGGACACAACATTGGCTTTGCGCAACGCATCCAAAAGCGAGGTCTTGCCGTGATCGACATGCCCCATAACGGTGACAACGGGCGCGCGCGGCAAAAGCGTTTCGTTTGTATCGTCAATCCCGCCGAGGCCGGATTCCACATCGGATTCGGCCACGCGCTTGACGCGATGACCGAATTCGGTTGCGACCAGCTCGGCCGTGTCGGCGTCAATCGTTTGGGTGATGGTCGCCATCACGCCCATTTTCATCAGTATTTTAATGACATCCGCGCCCCGTTCGGCCATACGGTTCGCCAATTCCTGAACCGTGATGGCTTCCGGAATCGTGACATCACGCATCACTTTGATGGGCTCTTGATCCTTTTCCATCATCTCGCGACGATGACGTTCCGCGCGGCGGCGCATCGAGGCGACAGAACGACGTTTTCCGCCGCTTTCCTCATCCGACATCGCCTGATGAACGTTAACTTTCTGATTGCCTCCGCGGCGATCCGCCTCACCACCCCGTCGCGCACCGCTTGGCGCGGCTCGTCCGGGCTTGCGGCGGCCACTGGAGCTTTCTTCTTCCTCGCCCCGCCCGGCGCCGGCCCTAACGGCAGGCGCTCCGCCCACGGTCGGTCGGCCCGACAAGCTTTCGCCCGGACGCGCGAGCGCGCTGCGTCCACCTTCCGCGCTGCGCTTGGCTTGCAAATCACGATGTCGGACTTCGTCTTCTTCTTTCTTCCGTGCGCTTTCGTTTTTCTCGAATTCCTGAATGCGGCGCAGCTCTTCCACTTCGCGCTGACGTAAAGCGTCTCGAGTCAAAGGCCCCGTTGGCAGGACCTCAATCTCTGGTTCTTCCGGCCGCGCAAGCTCGGGCTGGAAATATTCAGCAGGCACCTGTTCGGCCTCCTGCGCCCCCAACAAAGCGCGGGCGCGGGCTTCGCGCTCCTCCTTCGTCAGGCTTTTCAGAACAGCGCTGGTGGCACGGCCACTCTTCGTCACCGTTCCGGCGGGAGGCTTCGTCGTCGGGGCAACGCGTGTTTCGATCTCGCCGCGTTTGGGCTTCTTCGCCTCGACCACCACGGCTTTCGAGCGTCCGTGAGAAAAGCTCTGCCGCACCATTTCGGGCGCGTTGCCGCCGGAAGCCACCGGCTTCTTCAATTCAAGTTTCGGCTTCCCGCCGAGGCTGAGGACTTTTTTCGGTTCTTCGGTCATGGGTTCCTTAGTCTTCTCTTGTGCTCATCCCTTATCGGCCGTTCTCTTATCCCATTTTTTCACGCTTTACGAGCCTATTTAAGAGGGAGACGTCAAAAATAAAGCTTTTCAGCTCTTTTTGTTTCTTTTTACAGGCGCTGGAGCCCCTTTTAGACGAAGCGCCGGCCTCATGCAAGAGGATTATTCATATATTTATATGAAATAAACCACCACCTCTAGACGCGCAGACGCAGCCTCCCTCTCTTTCCAGCTTTTTGTGACCCCATACAATGTGATGTCCAAATCTCTACCCATCCTCTTTGAACTCTGTATAATGCGCGCCGATTGCCCCCTAAGCTCTTATGATGTGAAGGATCTCTTATGCCTCTCTCGGCCCCCAAAGACGATACCAATGATCGCAAAGCAGCTTCCCACGCCCTGTCGCCAGAGGTGCGCTACCCCCGCGTGCTGCTGAAGCTCTCGGGCGAGGCATTGATGGGAACCCGCGATTACGGGCTGGATTCGGAAATCGTCGATCGCGTGGCGGCTGAAATCAAGACAGTGGTCGAGATGGGCGTTGAGGTCTGCGCCGTGATCGGCGGCGGGAATATTTTTCGCGGAGTCTCGGGCGCAGCGCAAGGCATGGATAGGGCCACGGCCGATTATATGGGCATGCTGGCGACCGTCATTAACGCGCTGGCGATGCAGAACGCGCTGGAAAAAATAGGGGTGCCGACGCGCGTGCAATCCGCCATCCCCATGTCCTCGGTCTGCGAGGCCTATATCCGTCGCCGCGCGATCCGTCATATGGAAAAAGGCCGCGTCGTGATTTTTGCGGCCGGAACGGGCAATCCCTTTTTTACGACCGACAGCGCGGCCGCGCTCCGCGCCTCTGAAATGCAGTGCGATGCCTTACTGAAGGCCACCAAGGTCGATGGAGTCTATAGCGCCGACCCTGCCAAGGATAAGAACGCGGTGCGCTATGATAAGCTCAGCTATATGGATGTGCTGGCGCAGGATCTGCAAGTCATGGACACCTCGGCTATTTCTCTCGCACGGCAAAGCCATATCCCCATCCTCGTCTTTTCGATCTTCACGCATGGAGCTTTTGCGGAAGTCATGAAGGGGAAAGGGAAGTTTACGCTTGTGAGTTGAGGGGAGTCCAAAATGGGATCCCTTATTCGACTTATACTCGGTTTCCTTGGAAAGCCGAGTTTCGATTCCGTTCAAAACACGGACGCAGCGAAGCTGATGCGCCTTTTGCGCGGACAAAACGTGAGGGGGACCGAAGGTGCCCGAGTATATTGTTTTCTGTAACAGTGCTTCATATTAACCATAGATTCTCTTTTGAAAGTAAAAAACGCAATTCTTTTTGGCATGTTATATGTTATAAATGGAGCGGGCACCCCATCATCCCAAAATCATGGATTGTTAGCACAGGAAATGGATTTTAGATCAGCGCAGTCTTTTTTAAAAACAGCCCAGCGCGTTTCATGGGATGTCGCGAAGCATCCGACAACGCACTGGAACATGGGAACTTTTTTCTACATGCTTGAGCATGGAGAAAGGTTGGGAGTCACCCTCACAGGTGTCACACTAGCGGCGAGTGTAGCATGTTGTGCCTATGCGAGCTGGAAAAAGACACCGGTTCATCTTCCTTTTGAAGTCTCCGCTGTAAGCCGTTTCTGTAACACCGTGTCTATCGGTTACAAAGCCTGTGAGAATTTTGGTGTTCAAAGTGTTGGGACTCTTCAAAACATACCTTTAAGCGCATGGACTGCGGCAGGAACAATGGCGTGTGCTGGGGTGGCCTATTTACGTGAAGCCTATTATGAAAAAAGATCCACACAACCGGATCATTGGGTTAAAGATCCACGGACTTATTGGGGATGGAGTGAGATTTTTATGTTTGGAGGGGCGCCCATTGAATCGCTTATTGTAGGGATAGGATTGGCAAAGGCTCTTTTGGAAAAACCTGTGAATGAGGAAGCTCCCGTCACATCCTTTCAAGATTTTTTCCAAAAACACATCACCTCACATCGTTTGTATGGATTTTCTTTCCTGCTTGCTGCCATCCACACCTATGTTTCTGGTGGTTCTGCTATTCCGGATGTTCCCTCGGCCCTCATTTATCCGCTTATCGGAACCGGATATTTTGCTTGCGATGCCAAGAAAAACCCCAGTTTTATGCCCGATCTTTTCAAAGTTGTGGCGAAACAGATTGTAAAAATTCCTAAGCTTATATGTGGCAAACCCCACCTTGTGCCCCTTCCTGCACCCTGTGTGCGGCGGATAAAAAAGCTCCCCTTCAATGGGCCTGCGCCCAACTCTCGGCATAGCCAGCCTCGGCAACCAAAGGCACGTTTAAAGAAACAACGGGCGCGGGGGCGTTCTCCATGACCGCGCGGACACAGGCGATGGTGGCCTCGATCTCTTGATGCGGGACTTCCAAGACCAATTCATCATGGACTTGCAGCAGAAGCTGCGCCTTTAATCCCTGCGACTCCAGCGCGGGAGAGAGGCGGATCATCGCGCGTTTCATGATGTCGGCCGCCGAGCCTTGGATGGGCGCGTTGATCGCCTGACGTTCGGCAAAAGCGCGGCGGGCTTGGTTCTTGTCTTGACTCCCCAGCAGATGAATGCGCCGCCCAAACAAAGTTTCGACATAGCCATGGGCGCGGGCGAAGTTTTTGGTTTCTTCCATCCAGTCGCGCAATTCGGAAAACCGATCCAGATAGCTTTTGATAAAACTGTTCGCTTCGCCGGGCGTTAGCCCAATCTGTTTCGACAGGCCAAAGCCGCTGATCCCATAAATAATCCCGAAATTGATGGCTTTGGCGGCGCGGCGTTTGTCTGGGGTCATCTCGGCTAAGGGAATCCCGAAAACCTGCGAGGCCGTCAGCGCGTGAATATCCACCCCATCCTGAAAGGCTTGGATCAGGGCGCGGATTCCGGCCATCGAGGCCGCGAGCCTCAATTCGATTTGCGAATAATCGACCGACAGCAACACATGCCCCTCGGCCGCCACAAAAGCGCGGCGAATAGCCCGTCCATCTTCCGTTCGGATGGGGATATTCTGCAAATTCGGATCAGTTGAGGAAAGCCGCCCCGTCGCCGCGCCGACCAGCGAGAAAGAGGTATGCACGCGCCCCGTGCGCGGGCTGATTTGCTGCGGCAGGGCATCCGTATAGGTGGATTTCAACTTGGCGAGACTCCGCCATTCCAGAAGTTTGATGACAATCTCATGCCCCATCTCGGCCAAGGGTTCCAGAATATCAGACGCGGTCGAATAGGCTCCGTTTTTGCCCTTCACGCCCCCTGTCAGCCCCATTTCGGCGAACAGCACCGTCCCCAACTGTTGAGGCGAGCCGACATTGAAAGGATGCCCCGCCAGCGCGTGAATCTCGCCTTCCAGTTTTTGCAGCCGCAGCGCGAAGCCGTGGCTTTGTTGGCGCAAAATCTCAGGATCCACGCGAATGCCTTGCGTTTCCATCGCAGCGACGACAGGAACCAATGGCTTTTCGATCCGTTCATAAAGGCTGGAGAGATGCTGCTGCGCGATCTGAGGTTTTAAGTGATGCCACAAACGGAGCGCGAAATCGGCATCCTCGGCCGCGTAAGACGTCGCCCTATCCAAAGGCACGCGATCAAAACTCACGCGATGTTTGCCCGTCCCCGTCACGGCATCGAAGCTGATCATTTTATGCTGAAAATGAAGCTGCGCGAGGTCATCCAGCCCATGCCCATGCAGCCCCGCGCTGAGCGCATAAGATAAAACCATCGTATCGTCATAGGGGGTGATATGTAGCTTGTGTTGTCCCAGCACCTGCATGTCATATTTCAGATTATGGCCGATTTTTAAAACAGACGGATCTTCCAAGACCGGACGCAACGCGTCACACACCTCGGTTAAAGATAGTTGTGGCGGTGCGGGAGAGGTTGAAAAAGCAAAGCCGCCAGTATCAGGCGCGGCATCGGGCGCGCTATGCTGAAGCGGGATATAACAGGCCTTGCCGATGTCGGTTGCCAAAGAAATCCCGACCAGTTTCGCGGTGCAGGCGGTCAGGGAATCCGTCTCTGTATCAATCGACAGAATCCCGCCCTCCCGCGCCGCATCGATCCATAAGTGCAGCTGCTCCATGGTTTGGATGCAGGTGTAATCAAGCTGTTCAGAATCCGGTTTGTTCTTTAAATCAAGAGATGACGATAGATCTTGCTGCAAGGGCAAAACAGGCCCCCTCAGTTTCGCCAGCAGCGACTTAAACCCCTGCGCCTGAAGAAACGCCCCAAGTTCCGCGTGATGATCTTTCTGTCTTATCAAACTTTCCAAGGGCGCGGGCAAAGGCGCGGCATCGTCAAGCTGCACCAAGCGGCGCGAAAGACGCGCCAATTCGGCATTTTGGATCAAAGCCTCTCGCCGCTTGGGCTGTTTAATCGTAGGGGCCGCTTCCAATAAGGCGTCCAACGAGCCGTAGGCGTTGATCAACTCCGCCGCCGTTTTCACGCCGATGCCGGGAACGCCCGGCACATTATCCGTGCTGTCGCCCGCCAGAGCCTGAACCTCGACCACTTTGTCGGGCGTGACGCCGAATTTCTTAAAAACCTCGTCCGGGCCGATGGGGATCGCTTTCATCGGATCATAAAGCCCGACATGCGGGCGGATCAGCTGCATCAAATCTTTGTCGGAAGAAACGATGCGGACCGACATCCCATGGCCTTCCGCCTCTTTCGCATAGGTGGCGATGAGATCATCCGCCTCATAGCCCTCAAGCTCCAGCGCGGGAAGCCCATAGGCGCGGGTAGCCTCACGAATCAACGCGAATTGCGGCACAAGCTCGGGGGGGGGAGGGGGACGATGGGCCTTATAAGCAGGATAAATCTCGGTGCGAAAGGTCTTGCGTCCCGCGTCAAAAATGACGGCAATAGGCCCGTCCGTTCCTTCCGCCAACAGCTTCGTCAACATCGAACAATACCCATAAACGGCATTGACGGGAGTCCCGTCCGCCCGTGTCATCGGCGGCAAAGCGTGAAAAGCCCTGAAGATAAAACCAGAGCCATCAATAAGGGTCAGCATGGGATTCCCATTTTTTGAAGAGGGCATATTACCGTCACATTTCTTCTCTTTCTTTCCTCATCCGCTTGCTCAGCCGATCAAAGGCCAGATAAATGACAGGGGTCGTAAACAACGTCAAAACCTGTGAGACGACCAGCCCCCCGACAATCGCAATGCCTAAAGGATGCCGCAACTCGGCTCCCATCCCTGTTCCCAGCATCAGGGGCAACGCCCCCAGTAAGGCCGCCATGGTTGTCATCATAATGGGCCGAAAGCGCAGCAGCGAGGCTTGATAAATGGCATCGCGCGGCGTTTTGCCCTCTTTTCGTTCCGCCTCTAGCGCGAAATCGATCATCATAATCGCGTTTTTCTTCACGATCCCGATCAGCAGAACAATCCCAATGATGGCGATCACGTCTAAATCATGTCCCGTCAGCCTTAAGGCCAGCAACGCGCCAACCCCCGCCGAGGGAAGGGTCGAAAGGATTGTCAGGGGATGGATATAACTTTCGTACAAAACACCCAACACGATATAAACGGTCACAATCGCCGCAAGGATCAGCAAAAGCTCATTCCCTAAAGACGCGCGGAAGCTTAAAGCCGCGCCCTGAAATTTTGTCATCACGCTTGGGGGCAGGGCGATCGCACGTTCCGTGTTTTCGATCAAGGTTACGGCCTCACCCAAGGAGGCGCCACGCGCCAGATTAAAAGAAATCTGCGCGGCAGGAAACTGCCCCAAATGATTGATCTGCAACGGCGCGGCTTGTTCTTTGATCTGAACCAGCGCCGAAAGCGGCACCGAAGCGCCGCTGGCAGAAGGCAAATATAAAGCGCCCAAGGACTCGCGCGAGGGCACCGCGTCAAGGATCACGCGATACTGATTGGATTGCGTAAAAATCGTGGAAATAATACGCTGCCCGAAGGCGTCATACAAAGCGTTATCGATGGCGGCGAGCGAAATGCCTAAGCGTCCCGCTGTGTCGCGGTCAACCTCGACATACGCCGCCAGCCCGTTCGCCTGCAGATTATCCGCGATATCCTCAAGCTGCGGTTTTTGGCGCAGCGCGTCCAAAAGTTTGGGCACCCAAAAAGCGAGTTCATCGGGATTGGCATCCTCCAGCATAAATTGATATTGGGTGCTGCTGACGGCGCTGTCGATCGTCAAATCTTGCACAGGCTGCATGAAAAGACTGATGCCTTGAAGCCCTACAAGACGGGCATTGAGCCGCCGAATGACCTCGCTGGCCGAAGAAGAGCGATTCTCCAGCGGCTTCAGATTAATCAAAAACCGTCCGCTATTAAGAGTCGCGTTTGTCCCATCGACGCCGATGAAAGAGGACAGGCTATCCACATCTTTATCCTGCAAAATAAGGGCAGCCAATGCTTGTTGCCGCCGCGCCATTTCAGCATAGGAAACGCTTGGCGGCGCTTGAGAGACCGCTTGAATCAGCCCCGTATCCTGAACCGGAAAAAACCCCTTGGGGATCAGGATATAAAGGCCAACGGTCAGAGCCAACGTGCCAACCGCGACCCAAAGAGTCAGGTGCTGCCGTTCCAAAACCCAATGGAGCGCAACGCCATAATGTAAGCGCATCTTGTCGAAAAAACCGCCTGCCCTTTCCGCCTCGGGGTGCCGTTTCATCAACCGCGCCGCCATCATGGGCACAAGAGTCAAAGACACAACCGCCGAAAGCAAAACCGTGACCGTCAAAGTCAGGGCGAATTCGCGGAACAGACGCCCGACGACATCCCCCATAAAAAGAAGCGGGATCAGCACGGCGATCAGCGAGACCGTCAACGACACAATCGTAAAGCCAATCTCCCCCGCGCCTTTCAATGCGGCTTGCATCGGCGTTTCGCCTTTTTCGATATAGCGCGCGATATTCTCGATCATCACAATCGCGTCATCCACCACAAAACCGGTCGAGATCGTCAGCGCCATGAGGGACAAATTATTCAGGCTAAACCCCGCCAGATACATAATCCCGAACGTGCCCACCAAGGACAAAGGAACCGACAGGCTAGGAATAAGTGTCGCGGGAAGATTCCGCAAAAATACAAAAATAACCGCAACCACCAAGGCGACGGCCAAGCCCAGCTCGAAACTTACATCCCGTACCGAGGCGCGGATCGTCGTGGTGCGATCGGTCAAAACAGCGACATCCAGCGCGGCAGGCAAAGACTCTTTCAGCGCAGGCAGTTTTTTCTGAATAGCATCGACCACCTGAATGACATTCGCGCCGGGCTGGCGCCGAACATTCAAAATAATAGCCGGAGTCTTGTCCGACCATGCGCCCAGATTGGTGTTTTCGACGCTCTCTGTCACCTGCGCGACATCTTTCAAGCGTACCGGCGCACCGCTGACATAGGCGATGATGATATTTTCGTACGCGCTGGCACGCTGGATCTGATCATTCGCATTGACCGTCGTCGCGCGTTGAGGCCCATCAAAACTGCCCTTGGGCGCATTGACGTTCGCGTTCGCAATGCCCGTGCGTAAATCGTCGATCGTCATCCCATAGGCGGCCAGCGCCTGAAGGTTGGCCCGCACGCGAATGGCAGGTCTCTGTCCCCCCGACAGGCTCACCAACCCAACCCCGGGCATCTGCGATATTTTCTGGGCCAACCGCGTATCCGCGACATCTTCAAGCTGCGACAAAGGCAGCGTTGTCGATGTTACCGCGAGAGTTAAAACAGGCGCGTCGGCGGGATTGACCTTCGCGTAAATGGGCGGCGCAGGCAGATCGGACGGCAACAGATTTCCTGCCGCATTAATCGCCGCTTGGACCTCTTGTTCGGCCACATCAAGATTCAGATCCAAATCGAATTGCAACGTGAGCATAGACGCCCCCGCAGAACTGACCGAGGACATCTGAATAAGCCCGGGCATCTGGCCAAATTGCCGCTCGAGCGGCGCCGTGACAGCCGAGGTCATGACATCCGGACTCGCGCCCGGGTAAAAAGTCTGAACCTGAATGGTCGGATAATCCACCTGCGGCAGCGCCGAAAGCGGCAGAAACCTCACCCCCATAAGACCAGTCAAAAACACCGCTACCATCAGCAGCGCAGTCGCCACAGGCCGTTCAATGAAAAGACGCGACGGGTTCATGGAAAGAATCAGAAAAAGGAGGGCAAAGATGGAAAGCCTATACTCGGTTTCCTTGGAAACCCCAGCAGTCGATTCCGTGCAAAACACGCGCTCAGCGAAGCTGATGCGCCTTTTGCGCGGACAAAACGTTCGGGTTCCGAAGGAACCCGAGTATATATAGCCGAGACTTCCCCAGAACCTGAATTTTTTAGCATAGCCCCCTGTCCCCCCTTGACTCAGGCAAAAAACAGCAATAAGTTCGCGCCAATCGACTATCCGGAGATGCAGCTTTCTTTAAAAGACGTCCCCGCGCTTGCCGCAAGCAAGCCAACTCTGACGCCCTATTTTGGGAAGAGTCTTTCGGATCTTTCGACCCACCCATCAACCCAGAGGACACCGTCCCAACGGACGGCGCGATGTTTATGAGTACTCAGTCAGCCAGGACCTTCTTCAATAAACATTTTTTACCACTTGCACTAGCCGCAGCATCTCTTTTTCTTCCAGGCTGCCATGAATCGACAGATTCCGCAGCAAGAAAAAGTGCCATAGCCCAGCAACAGCAAAGGGCGACCGCCGGGTCCGGCTGTTCTTTGACAGCAAAGTATCATTGTTCTTCGACCAAAAGCCCTAGCCCTACCTAACCAATACAAACCTGCAAGAATTCTCCCTACGTAAGAACCTAAAAAGCGAGGTGCCGTTTTCGGCGCCTCGCTTTATTTCAAAAATGACTTTGCTCAAGCGATGGGTCCTGTCGAGTCAAAGTTTTTGGCCTGATGGGCGATACGCTCCCCTTCAGCAAAAAATACCCCTGCGTCTGAACACCACCTTGCGGCGTGGGAAGAGCATCCGGGGTCTCTTCTAGGAATGTGGCCGAAAATCGCTTAAGAATCAAACGGCTTGCTCCCCTCTATTTTTTCTTGTCTAGCATACGCCATTGGAGTACAATCAACCATGCAAACACTCATTGAAACATTGGCATTTCTGCGCCGCGCCAAGGAATGCGGCGTTTCAGAAGATGAACGGGAAGAGATGGTCAATTTTATTGCCGCCAACCCTAAGGGCGGTGACGAAATGCCGGGTACAGGCGGAGCGCGGAAAATACGCTTCGCCAGACAGGGACAAGGTAAAAGAGGTAGTTACCGGATTATCACTTTTTACAGCGGCCCTGATATTCCGGTTTTTCTTTTGACCATCTATACCAAGAATGAAAAAGAAGACATCAGCCAAGACCAGAAAAATGCTTTAAAATCGCTGTTGAAACGGTTGCCGGAAACATATCGTAAGGGGGAACAAAAATGAAGAAAACAACGCAAAGAACCAAAGACCCTAAGACCGAGTTTAATTTGGGCGAAAGTATGCTGCAAGGCGCACGTGAAGCCCTTGCCTATGCCCGTGGCGAAAAAAATCATGGTTGCATCGCGCATGTGCCGGAAAAGGTCGATGTGAAGGCCATTCGTCACCGCGTTCATATGTCGCAAGACCAGTTTGCCAAAAACTACGGGTTCAGCAAACGGACGCTTGAACATTGGGAACAAGGGAGGCGCTCACCGACCGGCGCATCAAGGGCGTTTCTCATGGTTATTGCGCGTGAGCCGGAAGCCGTGACCCGCGCCCTGACTGGTTGAAATCCACCGATTCTCAATCGCTCATAATAATATACCCGCTGGTAGGAGGGCCGGCTCAAAGTGAAGTGCAACTTGCTAAGATGCTCGGTTATCAGGGAATCTGAGCATATTTATTGACTTTTGGAGTGCGCTTAAAAAAACAAACCCCAACAAAAAATAAAAAATATCAATGTTATTCAACGGATTGGACTTAATTTGGTTGGACTTAGAATTGCTGCGCCGAAGTGATTGAACTTGACAAACCAGACATAAGTGTATAAATGTTTGTATGTTTATGTGGAGGTTTACTATGTCAGATGCAAACGCTCGTTGGAGCCTTGTTGTTTCCCGCGATACCGATATTGCGCTTCGCCAATTTCTGGCAAGTCAGGGAGGCGGACGCAAGGGCGACTTGTCGCGCTTCGTGGAAGATGCCGTTCGTAATCAAATATTTGATTTAACCGCCGCCGAAGCCAAGCTTGAAAACGCCGCTCATTCACAGGCAGAGATTGACACTGCCGTTGATGAAGCTTTGGCTTGGGCAAGGCAATAATGCGGGTTATTTTGGATAGCAACATACTGTTAAGTGTGCTCATATCCCCTCATGCGCCGCCGCATCGCATTTATCAGGCATGGCAGAAGGATGTTTTTGAATTGGTGACATGTTTCGAGCAAATAGAGGAAATTCGCCGCGCCAGCCGTTACCCAAAGTTCAAGAACATCCTGCAACCGCACCGTGTCGGGCTTATGCTTAACAACATGCAGAAAAAAGCCACGGTCATTGATTCAGTGCCTGATAGTTACGAAGCCGCAGACCCTAATGATGCTTGGCTCTTGGCACTCGCCGATGAAGCGCAAGCTCATTATTTGGTCACAGGTGACAAACGCGCTGGCATCTTGTCGCTTGGCAAGGCTGGACAAACTCAAATTGTCAGGGCTTCCGCTTTCTGCGATAGACTGCTTTAGAAGCCAAGCACGGGCTTCTGTGTTATTTTGCCCGTTCCCATACGATCCTAAGTGAAGTGCATTTATGCAGACCCACCTTATCAATACTAAGCAAGCGTTTGAAGATTATGACAGGGCGGTTATCAGGGAATCCCGCGTATTTACTGACTTTTGGCGTGCGCTTAAAAAACAACCCCCAACAAAAAATAAAAAATATCAATGCTGTACTCGATTTCCTTGGAACGCGGAAGGATGAGATTCCGTGCCAAACACGGACGCAGCGAAGCTGATGCGCCTTTTGCATGGACAAAACGTGAGGGGGACCGAAGGTGCCCGAGTATATTCAACCGATTGGACTTAATTTGGCTGGACTTAGAATGGCTGGTGCCGTTTTCGGCGCCTCGCTTTATTTCAAAAATGACTTTGCTCAAGCGATGGGTCCTGTCGAGTCAAAGTTTTTGGCCTGATGGGCGATACGCTCCCCTTCAACAAAAAATTCACCGCGTCGAATCCGTCCGCCGCCCCGCAAGTCTAATTTGGATTATATACTGCAGCACGACATAAATTGATCATTTAAACATCTCTCTAAAAAAGGTTAAATTGTGCCGCGTCAAAGTATATCATCAACGCCTTATCAACCGATCACAAGCCCCGCGATCTAGAGGAGATTCCGCACTGGACAGAGTCTGAATAAAATAAAGCAATTACTTTCATGCATTTTTGTGGCAGTGTCAGGCGCAGCAGGCGTTCTTTCACGCGGAGATACTTATTACAGGAGCAGAATTATGAGCGAAGAAACACCAGCCGAAGCTTTTTGTAGAGAGATTCAGCTCTCTCCCAATGCCTATTCGATCATCAGGCACTCCCATTCAAGGAATGGGCTTTCATCCGCACAAGCGGCTCTGAAGGGACAAATCACACTCCTTGATGAAACCACTTGTACTTTAGTGAAAAGTAAGGAGGGCAAGCTTGGAATAGCTGTCTATCGGGCTTGTGACAGATTAAAAGAAGAAAACACGTGTTTCACGCGCACAAAAGAAAGAGCGGCTCATTCTATTGCAATAACGCATAGTACCCTACTGGGGTTGGCTAACGCATTGAGGTGATTCATACTGTCGGATTCTTCACCTGTAATGGAGTCTCCGATGCCGAAACAAGACGATGCGTTAGCCGAGATACTGCGTAGCAGATTTCACCTCAGCCCGA
>CAIJXG010000138.1 GCA_903824505.1 uncultured Pseudomonadota bacterium
TCGGGCTGAGGTGAAATCTGCTACGCAGTATCTCGGCTAACGCATCGTCTTGTTTCGGCATCGGAGACTCCATTACAGGTGAAGAATCCGACAGTATGAATCACCTCAATGCGTTAGCCAACCCCAGTAGGGTACTATGCACGCGCAGTTTTACCAGCAGGTGAAAATCCTGTACCGTCAGGCCAGTGACGGCGCGGAACAGGTCAGGTTCGATCTTGGTAATGACATCTTGCAGGGTGTTTTCGCGGAAGTCCGTCAGGTACATGAAGGCCGGGATGCGCGTGGCAAACTTGATGAGCTTTTTCTGCACCAACTCGCGCTTACTCTTGAATTCCTTTTCCTCAGCGCTGAGTTCTTTTTTTTCTTTCGTCGAAAGTTCCTTTTCCTTGGCCTTGTTTTTCAGCTCTTTAATTTTATCGCTCTTGTTGATGATAGTTTCGATGATATTGTCACCCAGTGTGCGCCATCCTTCGATACGCTCAACAGCCTTCATAGCTTCTTCGTTTTCGAGAACGCGCCGCAGCGTATCGTTGTCCACATTCACCAGCAGGGCACTTTTCCACTTACGAGCAAGCAGCGTGCCTGTGGTTCCAGCCATCGCAATATCTAGGATGCCGCTTGCATCAATTTGTGTCATGTTCGCGCCGTCGTAAGCCAGAACGGGCAAAAAGCTTACAAGCTCACGCACGGCGGCTTCCGGGTTCGCTTCGCCCGGAGCAAGGCCGATCCCGTAGTCGCTCAGCTGCCGCAGTGCGCGTGTGGGTGCAAAGTCGAAAACGAAACACACAGGCTTCAGAATTTCTTCCTCGTTCGGATTGTCGCCATTTGGATTCTTGATGCTCCATGGCGACTGTACGCGAAAAGCGGCTTGAAAATAAGTTTCCGGGCTTTTCAGGCTACGCAGCATCAAGATGCCTGACCACTGCGCCACCGTTACCCCTGTAGTCAGCTTGCCGCATGACAGAGTAATTGACTTGCTCTCGAAGCCGCTGCCGATGGCTTGGCGTACCGGCGGCAGCGCATTCAGCCCTATGCCAGCCTGCGCTCCCGCAGCGGTGATTACCTTGTATTCATGCCAGAAAGTGTTGTGCCGCTCGGCCAGCAGGTTCGCCATCGCATAGCAGGCCGCCACATTGGGCATGAACCAGAATGAATGTTGCAAATAGGGCAACAGCCGCGCATCCGAGTACGGGAACGGAGGTCGCGTGCCGGTCTTTAGTGACTCCACCGCACGGGGCGCGTATTGGCCGCGAATGATATCCAGCCACTTCTGCACATCGCTTTTGTGCTTGAAACGCGCCTTTTTGTCCTCGCCCATGGCCTCAAAGAAAGCGTTAAGGTCGAACTCATCGAACTCGCCGCCGCTGGCAATGGCGACCAACTCATCAGGCATCTGGTATGTGAGCAAACGCATCTGTGGCAGCGCACCGTAGGGATTTTTCTTGCCGGGATACTTTTGTGCGAACTCGGCCTTGGCACGTTGCTCGTCCGTATAAGTCCAGTTGAAGATTTGTTCCTCGATAAACTCGCCAGTCGCCAAAGCCTTGAACGGTGTGCCAGAAAGGTAGAGGTAAGCCCGCGTGGTGATGGGTAAAACTCGACTGACAAACCAGAGAGGTCTTCGTTTACCTTCTCCAATCCTTCGGCGTATTCGTGCGTGGTTTCCTTTTTTGCGACGGCTTCTTCTTCGCCCTCGAATAGTTCCTTGGCCGTGTCTCGCCACGCGCCAAAGTGATACTCGTCGAATACCACCAAGTCCCAATTTACTGCATGAAGCCATTCGTTCCTGGCCTTGATGTTGCCCTGCCCATCGCGGCCCAGCAAATCTTGAAACGATCCAAAATAGACCAGCGGTTTGTTCTTTGCCACCTGCGTTGGGTCGCTACCAGAGTTCCGGGATTGGTATTGCCAGCCATCAAAGTCCGTATGGCTTTCCAAATCCGTCTGCCAAGCGTCTTCCACGGCGGGTTTGAAGGTGACGACCAGCACGCGCTTGGCCCCCAGCTTTTTAGCAAGCTGGTAGGTGGTAAAGGTCTTGCCAAAGCGCATTTTGGCGTTCCAGAGGAAGCGCGGTGTGGCCTTCTCGTTCTCAGTCCAGATGCTGTGGAAATAGGAAAAAGTTTTGTCCACTGCGGCTTTTTGCTCTGCGCGGGCTGGGAAGTTCTGATCGCGGGTGCCTGCGATGGGCTGGCCTTTGCGTAATGCGATGAGCGTGGCCCGTACATCTTTTACCGTGCAGCGCATCCATTCCAGCGAGGAGTTTTCATGGCCTTTGCGCCTGAGCGCGGCGCGCACTTCATGGTCGCTAAGGATGCCACCGTCGTCGCGCTCGGCGCTTTCGTCGAGGACAATGGTTGCCTTGATGGCGGCAGTCTTGGTCTGCTCGGCCACACGCTGTTTCACGTCGCGTGTGGTCTGACCGACTTTCAGCAAGCCCTTGTGTGCCCCATCATCTATTGCATAGGCGTAGATGCGGGGTCTGGCTTGCTGCTTGGGTGCGAGGATTTCTTCGATGGTCTTACTCATCGTCTTTGCTCCCTTGATCGAGGCCACCATCTTCCGCCAATTCGCGCTCGATCTGCTCAATGCTGGGTAGGCTGGCTTGCAAAGGCTCTGGCAGGTTTTCCAAGAGCTTATATTCTGCAACGCCAATCGGCTGTATTTTGTCGCCCAAGGCGTATTCTGCAACGACCCTGTTCTTGCTCTTGCACAACAAAAGGCCAATGGTCGGGTTGTCCTGCTCGCTCTTCACCTGCCTGTCTACAGCGGTCAGGTAAAAACCCAGCTGCCCCAGATGCTCGGGCTTGAACTTTCCGCTCTTGAGTTCGACAACCACATAACAGCGCAATTTGAGATGATAGAAGAGCAGGTCGATGAAGAACTCGTCACCCCCCACATCCAGCAGCACCTGTCTCCCGACAAAAGCAAAGCCCGCGCCGAGTTCCAGCAGAAATTCGGTTACATGTCTGACCAGTGCATTTTCCACTGTGCGTTCCTGCGCTTCCTCTGTCAGGCCGAGAAAGTCAAAGCGGTAGGGGTCTTTCAGCGATTCACGCGCCAGATCAGATTGTGGCTTGGGCAGTGTTGTGGCAAAATTGGTCACAGCCTCGCCGCTGCGCTCCAGTAGACGGGTTTCGATCTGCATCACCAGCACATTACGCGACCAGTTGTTTTCGATGGCCTTGGCCGCATACCATGTGCGGGATTCAGGGGCGGGCAGCTTGTCCAGCAGCGCCAGCTGATGATACCATGGTAATTGTGCAAGCACCCCTTGCACAAACTGTTCATCAGGCCATGCTTCGGCAAAGGCGCGCATGTATTTGAGATTGCGGGGCGAAAACCCCTGCATGTCGGGGAATGATGCCCGCAAATCCTGTGACAACCGCTCAATAACCTTCGCCCCCCAGCCCTGTTCGGCCTGACGCGCCAAAATATCGCGTCCGATCTGCCAATAAAGCAACACCAGCTCGCGGTTTACCGCCAGCGCCGCGCGTTGCTGGGCGCTGTGAATACGGGTTTTCAGCTCCGCCAACCAGTCGGCATAGCCTGCGGGCGGGGTGGTGAGGCGGGGTGGATTTTCGGTCATAATATTCCCCTTGCAGACGCGCGGATACAGAGGCGAGGCCGCGCCTGCGGCTTGGGTGCGAGGATTTCTTCGATGGGTTTAGTCATCGCTCTCACCCATGGGTCGAATCATGCTTTCGATGTATGCGACTTCGTCCTTCGTAATGCCGTATTTTTCATAAAGCAGTTCATCAGTCCAATTCCTGTTCCATGATTGCTGCGGAACCCAAGTGTAAGTCGAACGCAATGCGTGTTGTGTGATTTTGCGAAGCGAAACGAGAAAGCGGAACAGGCGCGTCCGGTAATAGCTTGCAAAACTCTTGGCTGCCTTTTCTGACTGGAAAGGTGACACTGTAAGATATGACTGTGTGCATACAGACGGAGGCGCGGCCACGATCTCCTTGCCAAGGATTTGATGCGGAAAACTCTCGCCAGCCCCATAGGCTTCAGGAACAATAACTTTCCAAGCATCTATCGCGTCGGCGTTCTTGCGAATATCGGCACGCTTCATATAGCCAACCGCACGCTTGCTCTTATTGATGAGATGAAGGGCAATCTTCCCTGCGCCTCCTTTCTCCGTCCAATCTTCAAAGTTTGTGGCAATACCAAAAGGGGTATCACCAGAAACGAGATCAAGAACAGAAGGCTCTTTGTGTGTAAGAACTTTTCTTAAAATGCCCAGCGCGCGTCCATCACGAACGAAAACATCGAACTCGCCAAGTTGTCGATTGCGCTGAATATGTTCTTCGGCTGCGGTGATGCGCGTGACATTGCAGTTTCCTTTATAAGCACCATCCCAAAGGAAGTAGCATACCCCACCCTTGATTTGAACGCCGGGGAAGGCTTCGCCGGAATCAGGAAAATCCGTGAGATGGCGAAGATGGCCTTCACTGAGCATCCGCGCCCTGAATTCATCCAACCCACGTCCGCCCGCCAGCCATCGTGCAGGCGTGACCATGCTGAGATAGCGAGGTTCCAGCTTCATCGCCTGTTCAACAAACAGATGATAAATGGAAGAGTCACTGGAGCCACCCGCACCCCCAGTCATCTGATATGGCGGATTGCCAATAATCACGTCGAACTGCATTTTACCTCCAAAAATCTCGGTGAGCCGAGCCTTGACGTCGTTGGTGTGAATGAACGCATAGGCATGGTTTTCCTGTCCGTCCTCGCGGTCAAAAATAGTTTTTAGCGCACCGCAAAACGTACACTTCGTACCTTCCCAAGTGTGCTCCATGCGTTCGAACCAGATGTTGCCCGCTTCACTCTGGAATGATTTGGCGACCGAGTGCGGGCCGTTAGCGTACTTGCTGCAATACACACTGCGCCGCGCCAAAAGGCTAGTCAGTTGCGTGATGGCGATGCCGAACACCTGCTTGGTGAGGATGTGATCCACGCGCCTCTGTAGATTAGGAATCTCGTCCTTCAGACCCTCTGTCAGGCGGCTGGCGATCTCACGCAGAAAGATGCCGCTTTTGGTGAAGGGGTCGAGAAAGCGCACCGACTTATCCGCCCACAAATTCGTCCCATCGTGGTCTTTCGCCCACGCAGCGGCCAGCGTATCTAGCATCCTGTTCGCAAACTCTGGCGGGGTGAACACCTCGTCGTTGCTGAGATTGGCGATGCAGGTCAGCACATCGGGGTTGCGTCCTCGCAAGGTGAAGCTGGCCTGTTCTGGCGGTGTTTGTTTCATGCAACCTCCTGCACGGACGCGCCAGTCAGTTCCTTCACGCCCATTGGCTGCCAAGTCTTGATCGGTTTGAAGATTTCATGCTTGCCCAAGTGAGCAAACAATGTTCCTTCGGTGCTGAAGGCCGAGGAACCAGTGAGGACGTCGAAGCGGAAATCGCGCCGCTGGAACTTTCCCTTGCCGAGATAGCCCCACTCGGCGAAGGCAATGGGCAGGCCGTCTCTGGCCTTCATGGTCAATGCATCGCCATGCACGAGGTTGACCGACAGCACAAAACTGGCGGCACGGTAAAGGTCATCCGCCTCGTCAAGGCCGAGGTATTCGACGAAGATGTCGAGCAGGTTGGCGCGGCATTCGACGATATTGTCGGACAAAAGCTCGATGCCATAGATGCACATTAAGCCGAGCAAGGCGTAGTGGCGCTTCTCGAAGTCAGACTGGCCGTATTTAAGCTCAACCGCCGAAAGTTTTCGCCGTAGAACATGAACCAGAAAATTGCCGCTGCCACAGGCTGGTTCCAGAAAGCGGGAATCTATGCGTTCGGTTTCGCCCTTGACCAGATCGAGCATAGCCTCAACCATCCACGCGGGGGTGAAGACCTCCCCGTGATCAGCCACGCGTTGTTTTGACTTAATAAGGTTCATGAAAATGCCTTCATCGGGATAGCCAGAAGAGGTTATGAAAAAATGCGGAAATCAACAAGCAAATCTAATGAGACTCTTCACCGGAGCCTGCACCGCAAGATCTTCGATAGAGCCTACAAAAGGCCGCAGTTCTTGCGCTTTCGCGATGCCTCACGCCACCACACTTGCGGGACATAGGCTTTTGACGCCAAACATATCTTGCATCGCCTCGGCGACTCGATCTTCAGGAATCAAATGAAACACGTTCAGATAAACCGCATTCGCCTTGATGCGCGGACCGTATTGAGCCTGCGATGTCACATCTTCCGGAAACGCCGCTTTCATCGTGCCGTGACATGCCGAGCAGGTGTGAATCTGCGCTTGATGTTCGGTGACTTCAATCTTGGGAAGGGGGATGTCGAAGACCTGCCGTCTTTCAACGCGCGCGATCATTGACTCTTTCAGCTTTGCCGGACAGCACGCGCAGCGTGTCGCCGTGTGCTTTTTGATGATGTCGGGCTTTTCAACTTGCCGCAGCGTATCGCCCTTATGCCCCACCTGTCCGCCGCTTTTCTTATCCGAATTGCCGCGCAGGCTTCCCAAAACCCGAGGCTTTTCCTTCAATCCGTCACTCGATGGTGGCTTGCTGTTGATCGAGCTGTCCTTGCCCTGCTGTCGCCTCAAATCGGCGACCTCTTGCCTCAACGCTGCGTTCTGCTGCTTCAGAATCGCCTTCTCCTGCCGCAGCTCAGCAATCTCTCGCCGCAGGGTTTCGATCAACACTTAGATCTCGGAAGGAATGTCCATCCCTACGTTGACTCATAGTCCAGCACCCAGCACCACAAAAATCGTCACCCATTTTGCATTTTCTTCAAACCTGTTGCTTTTGGGACTCCCATCCCTCATGGGGAGTTACAAAGAAACCCCCGTTTGGCCTGCCAGCAATCGCGTGACAAACCGAACGGGGGTTGAAATAGAAAACAAGTCACCTCGCGGCGACTGGTCTTTACTTCTTCTTCTTAGCGGCTGGCTTCTTCGCAGCAGCCGGGGCTTTTTTAACAGCCGTCTTTTTCTTAGCAGCAGCCATAGTGACCTCCTGAGTTAGTTGTTGACTGAAGTAGAGCTGTAGCGATGTTGTGGTGCGTCAAAAAAATAGTCAACAGCATTTTTCATTTTAAGAAGAAAATAGAATCAAAAATCTTACGATCGTCTGGAAGCGTTGCATGTGTGCAACATTTTGGGTGCCCTCTCTTTTGCGCCGCTGCCAAATTTTTCAAGGCGCGTTCAGCGCACCAACACGATCGCTGATCTGTGGCACGCGCAGCGCAGTGTGCAAAAACGCAAACAGGACGCGGAGTTTTTCATCCATGCGCCACGGCGGGTTGATCACAATCATACCGCTTCCGTTCAAAAAATCCGCGCGCGTTTCTTCCTGCCAGATAAATTCTGCGCAAAATGCGTTTGGCAATTCCAACATGCGAAGGGATTCTTGGAAACGCCAAATCGCCGGGCGATCCTTCACCGGATACCAAATCAGAAAGACTCCGCTCGGCCAACGGCGCACTGATTCGCGGATGCGCACAGCAAGGCGGGTGAATTCGTCGGGTGATTCGAAGGGTGGATCGATCAGGACAAACCCCCGTTTTTCGGGCGGCGGTAGAAAAGCTGTCAGCGCCTCGTACCCATCGCGCTTGTGAATCTGCACCCGCGGATCGGCGGGCATCGCATGGCGCAGAGTCTCAAACTCTTCCGGATGCGCTTCGCACAGAATCAAACGATCTTGCGGGCGCAGCATATGAAACGAGATGAGAGGCGAACCCGGATAGGTGCGAAAAGACTCCGCGCCTTCACCCCTCCATAGCGGATTCATTTTTTTCAAAACGGCGTGATAATCTGGGATTTCAGAGGCTAAGTCTCCTTCGATAAGCCGCTTGATTCCGGCTTCGGCCTCGCCGGTTTTTACAGCGCGGGGATCTTGCAAATCGTAAAGGCCGATTCCCGCATGGGTATCGAGAATTGCAAAGCCTTTTTCCTTCACGCACAGATGCGCGATCACTAAGCTTTGAATCGCATGTTTGACGACGTCGCAGATATGGCCGGCATGATAGATATGGCGATAATTCATGCCGCACCCAAAACTCAAACGCTGAACAGGCTGGAGACCGAGCGTTCCTGACTGATGCGGATGATCGCCTCGGCCATTAAGGGCGCGATACTGACCTGAATAATTTTAGAAGATGCGGCGATAGCGGCCGACGCCTCGATCGAATCCGTGATGATCATTTGCGCCATCGGAGATTTCTCAACCCGTGCGACAGCCTCGCCCGACAAGACGCCGTGCGAGACATAGGCCTTGACGGTCCGTGCGCCTGCTTCTTTCAACGCGACGGTTGCATTGCACAAGGTTCCCGCACTATCGGCAATATCGTCAATCATGATGCAGTCGCGCCCTTGCACATCGCCGATTACATTCATGACTTCGGATTCACCGGCCTTCTCGCGGCGCTTATCGATGATCGCCAATCCGGCATCCAACATCTTCGCAATTGCGCGCGCGCGCACGACGCCTCCAACATCGGGCGAAACAACCGTCAGCCCTTCCGGCAACTTACCCTCAACCGACAACGTGTCACGGATATGTCGCGTGAAAACGGGACCTGCAAACAGATTATCAACGGGGATATCAAAGAAACCTTGAATTTGTCCCGCATGCAAATCCAGCGTCAGCACACGATGAGCGCCTGCCGTTGTAATGATATTGGCAACGAGTTTGGCCGTGATGGGCGAGCGCGAGCTTGTTTTTCGATCCTGCCGCGCATAGCCGAAATAGGGAATGACCGCCGTGATTCGCCGCGCGGAGGCACGTCGCAGCGCGTCCATCATAATCAACAGCTCCATCAGCGTATCGTTCGCTGGAAAAGAGGTCGATTGAAGCACAAAAACATCCGCACCTCGGACATTTTCAAGAATCTCGACAAACACTTCTTTATCGGCAAAGCGTCGGATGGTCGCCTGAGTCAGGCTAATGCCGAGATTCCGCGCCGTCGCTTCGGCTAAAGGACGGTTGCTGTTTCCGGCGATCAGTTTCATGAGGGAGGACTTTCCGGTAAAATAAGGAATGATCCGGATATATCAGTCAAGCTCTGTGGTGTAAACATGCGCACGCGCCGAGGGACGTTTGGTATAAGAATGCGCTCCTATTTTTTTGCCCTTTGACTATTTCTTAACTTGTTTGCGTTTAAACTAAGCTTGAACAACATTTGATGTGCATTCGATAGGAGGCTCAACATGGCGGCAACTGGTTTCCCCGCAGTGCAATCCAAACCTTTAGAAGCGTTTGGATCAATCGAGTCCGGGACCACAGCCTTTGCGCTGGAAAAACTGGATGTGCTGAGTCAGACTCTTGAACAGGCAAGGCTCACTGAACAAGTTTTGGAGAGTCGAAAAAGAGCCGAAAGCACGGGGGCCACACGGCTAGACCCTATGCAGCTGATGAGTCTCTTGCGCGCGGATTCTGTCTCAGAGAGGGCCTCTTTTAGTCTTTCTTCGGATGGCACGATACCTATGGTTAACGATCAGATTAGGGAATCAGGGGGATTTTGGGAGAATTTTTTTGGGCGAGTCCTTACTTAATAAGAATTTAAACGGCCCTGATCTCCTCCCTCAGCTCGTACGCCATAGGCCCAATTTTTACCCGACCTCACCATCCACCACGCTTGCCCCAAATCCCATCGCGGTTCTTGGGGAAGGCATTTTTCTGGAAAGTGGGGAAGAGTGCGTGCAAGATCGCGTTGTCAAAATTTGATCCCCCCCCGCTTCGGTTCAACTTATGTCTTCCTCGCCGTCTCTCTTTGATCCCCCACGGGCAGGGGCGAACACGCCAGAATTTTCTGTCTTTGACCTGTCAACTCTCATTAAAAAGACGGTCGAGGAAACCTTTGGCCTTGTGCGCGTGCGGGGTGAGATTTCCGATTGTAAGCTTCATTCCAGCGGCCATCTGTATCTGACGCTGAAAGAAGGCACGGCTGTGCTGGCCAGCGTTTGCTGGCGCGGGCAAGTGGGGCGGCTTGGATTGCGTCCCGAAGTCGGGATGGAAGTCGTTTGCACAGGCCGTCTGACGACATTCGCGGGGCAATCGAAATATCAGCTGGTCATTGACAGTATGGCGCTTGCAGGTATGGGCGCGTTGCTGAAATTGCTGGAGGAACGCAAGAAAAAACTCGCTATGGAAGGGCTGTTCGATGCCGCGCGCAAACGGTCTCTTCCGTTTTTGCCGCGGATCATCGGTGTGGTGACCTCGCCCACAGGGGCCGTCATTCGAGACATTTTGCATCGGCTGGCCGAACGGTTTCCTCGTCCCGTTTTGCTCTGGCCCGTCGCGGTGCAGGGCGAGGGCGCGGCCGAGCAAATTGCAACGGCAATCCGTGGGTTTAACGCGCTTGATCCGGCGCGGCGGCCGGATCTGCTGATTGTCGCCCGCGGTGGTGGCAGCGTCGAAGATTTGATGCCTTTTAACGAAGAAAGCGTTGTGCGTGCAGTAGCCGAGAGCAAAATTCCGGTTATTTCAGCCGTTGGGCATGAAACGGACACGACTTTGATCGATTATGCGGCTGATCTCCGTGCCCCAACACCCTCAGCCGCAGCTGAAAAAGCCGTCCCCGTGCGCGAGAATCTGCAGATACAGGTCGCAGAGGGTGGAAATCGCCTCATTCAAGCAATACGGCGGCTGGCTCAAGATCGTCGTGAGCGCATGCATCTGGTTCAACGCGCCTTGGGTGATCCCGCGCGGCTGTTGGAGCCTTTAGCGCAACGCTTAGATGAGAAGACCGAAAGGCTAGAGCGGGGCGGGCAGCGTTTTCTGGAACGCCGCGCGGCACGGGTTGCGGAAGCAGGCGGTCGTCTCCGCCATCCCCGCGACCTGCTGCGTCTGGCCGCGCAGCGTCTGACAAATACGGATCAACGGCTTACTTTTGCCTGTCGCACCTTTTTGACGCCCCGTGCCAACAGGCTGGAAACGCTCGGATCCGTTCTGACGCACCTCTCACCCCGCGCGGTGCTCGGGCGCGGCTATGCGCTGGTGCAAAATGCCGAAGGGCAGGTGATCACAAGCGCGGCGCAAGCGACGACAGGCAGCAGACTGAGTATCGAATTCCGTGACGGCAAGACGCCGGTTCGGGTGGAGCCGTAAATCCAAAGAAAAAGCCGCGCGACACCGCACGGCTCTTTCTTGTGGATTAGCTTAGGCCTTTTTCTTTTTGACGGTCGCCGCCGAAGTCGTCAGTTTAATTTTTTCAGCAGCAGGTTTGGCCGTCACGGGCGCGTCGCTCGCCTCTTCTTTTTTGCCGGAAATGCCCGCAAAACGCTTGTTAAACTTGGCCAGCTGACCGCCGCGATCAACAGTGCGATGCTGCCCCGTCCAAGCCGGATGAGTTTTGGGATCAATATCCAGATGCAGCTTACCGTTCGCTTGCCCATAGGTGCTGCGCGTCACGAATTCGGTGCCGTCGGTCATCACAACGGTGATATCATGGTAATCGGGATGCAGATTGTCTTTCATTGTCGTCCTGTCCTTGGCTTAACTGGAGCCTTCTGTGAAGCCCTCAAACAAGCCCCCCTTTTAGGGAAAGGCGCGGAAAAAGGCAAGCCTTTCGGAAAGAAAAAACGACGGATCAGAGGCAAGCCGACAAAAATGCGTCCCCTACGGGCTGCCCGCGCCGATTCTTGGCAGGCTAAGGCGCTGTTTTCCCCTTTGTGCTTTTCTTCTGAATTTTCTTGGCTTTTACAGGCTTTTTCTCCTCGGCAAGGGGAAGACCACAGGCTTTGCTGATCGCACGATAGGCTGCTTCCGCACCCGAAAGATCAAAAAAGTCGTGAAGAGGCTTTGCGCCCTTTTTCGTCGGATAGGCCAATAGATCGGCCTTCGGCGTTTTGCGCAAAGCTGCGGCTGCTTTGTGATCCGCCAGAGAATCCCGCGCCCACGCCGTATCACTGACCGCAAAGAAGTCGAAAGATTGGGCTCCAAGGGTTAGTTTGACCCCGCGTTTGGGATCAAGCTGTAGGCCGGAATTATAGCTGATGACATCGGTGCTGGCCTCGATCGGTCTGTGCGTAATCATCAAATAAGGTGTGCGGGGCTTCTTTTCGACGGCAGGTTTGATCCTTTTCGTGGTCGCCATATAGCAAACCGTTTGCCCGCCTTGCTGATCTTCATAGGTTTGCCAGTTTCCGAAAATCCCGAGACTCTTAGGCTCGCTCGCCGCGAAAGAGGGGAGCGGAAGGCAAAGGAGAAGGGCGCAAAGGAGAATTGGAAAGGCTACAGAAAAAAGTCGCTTTTCCTCTTCTTTTTCTTGGCGGCTCGTGCGCATCTGAAACGACATCATGCCCTCCGTTTTTGTCTGCAGCGATCAGGGAAAGAGAGAGTCTCTTCAAGATTTCCACGCCTTCCATGAAATGCCCTTATACCAAGCGCCCGTCGGCGCGGATGCCAACGACGTGTTAAAAACACCCTCACGGGTCTAGCCCAATCAGTCCACGCGCGCCTTGGGCAAATAGATCCTCCGCCACCTGAATCCCAAGATCTTCCAAACAGGATGAAGGCGGTGCGCTTCGCTCGGCCTCAAGCGGTGCGCCTGTTTCCGGGTGATAGACAATCCCGCGCATGCGCAGGTCTCCGGTCCGCAAGAAATCACAATAACCCGCAATCGCGCTGTGGCAATTGCCCTGAAGACGAAACAGCATGGCCCGTTCAACACGCGCCGCGCTTTCCGCGTGCGCATCGCTGAGTTGCTGCAGATAAGGACAGCGAGCGACATCGGCGCGTCGCGCTTGCAAGACCACAATGCCCTGTCCGATAGCGGGCAGCATATCTTCCGGCGTATAAATTCGTGCAATCCGCTGTTCAAGCCCAACGCGCTCAAGTCCCGAGGCGGCCAGAATCAACGCATCAAAATCTCCAGCATCAAGCTTCCCAACGCGCCCATCCGCATTGCCGCGGCACAGATCGACCGTGGCGTTCGGATAAAGCCGTTGAAGCGCGGCCTTGCGGCGCGGCGAGGAAGAGCCGATCCGCCCGCCTCTTTTCAAATCTTCCTCAGTCACACCGGCGCGCAAAACCAGCGCGTCACAGGGGTTTTCCCGCCGAAAAAATGACGTCAGGGTGAGGTCAGGGTGCGGCGTCAGATCGCCGGGAATGTCTTTAAGAGAATGAACGGCGCAATCAATCTCCCCCGCCAGCAAGCGACGTTCTAAATCCTTGACGAACGTTCCCTTTCCACCATGCCGTTGCAGCGAACCCTTGATTTTGTCGCCTTCGGAGGCAAAAGCCAAAACGACAGGATCAGCGGAAGGAGCCGCTGCCAGAATATGTTGCCTGACCGCCTCGGCCATCGTTCGCGCCATCAAGCTGGTGCGCGAGCCAATCCGAAGAGACCCGTGAGATGCGTGCATAAGACCCTGCCCCGTCAAAAGAGAGGGGGAAGATGAAACAGCCCGACGCGCTTGTCAAACGCGTTGGGAAGGAAAATTGAGGCGCGCGCGGAGCAACCCAAAAAGCGGATTACCTGGGGTCTGGTTTGGCAAAACTATCGTTATACGATCCCAAAAGGTTAGGAAGTCTTCCGCGCACGTTCTGGAAGGCCTCAATGACTACTTCAATCCATCTATTTCCTAAAGAACTGGTCTTCTGTTTCCGGAAAGACGCGGCGGCCATTGCCCTAAGACCTATCATATTAACAGGCTCTCCGGCGGGATTTGGATAAAAGATCAGGACTTTTTTAGCCAAGCTCGCTTGATCCCCTGATGCCGCGACAAGACCCTTGCGAAAGGCTTCGAAATCAAAAAATGTTTCTGGCTTCCCTTCCGCTACGCGCAGTTTGTCCGGTCCCCCTGTAATCATCAAAGCTTCTGCATTTGCATGTGCGAGGAAGATGGGCGCCGTCTGTTGCCCTACAGCTTCCGACCATGCGGTAATGGCGTCCAAAGCCCTTTGATTTTCCCCTCGGGCAAGATCAACAACCTCCTCAGGAGAGAGAAGAGATGGTTTTTCCGTTTGTCCACGAAAAACCTCCCGTAAACAAGCCCACATATCGGAAAGGCCTCTGGAACAATTTGCGTGTTCCTCTAAACGCAACGCCTCATAAAAATAGGGTAGGCCACCCATGCAGCCGACATCCTCCCCGCTTACATAATTTCTTTCCTTTTTTGCTTGATGATTAGCCTCTAGAATCAAAGGCCTGATATAGGCAAAAAGCTCTTGCTGACGGGCCCCCAGATAAATAGCTGGCGTATGCTGAACTTCGCTTGGATCGAAAGCTGTTTTGCCCTCACAAATCTTCGCGGCCCCTGTGCCCAAACCTGTGCCATTTGTGATGAAGACAAATTCATAAGACCCACCGTCTTTAATCATGGCATCAAGGGTCGTGAGCTGTTCTTGTCTTTTCCCTCTTTCTGCTTCTGGAAGATGCCCTTGAGCAACAACCTCTTCCATGGCGGCGGCCGTCGCGGCCATATCATTTTCGATCCGAACCGGAACGCCAAAAATTTGCCCCAACGCTGCTTCATCACAAACTGCTTCGGAATTTGTCAGCTTGATCTTTCTGGCCCCTTGGTCACCTACAGCATGCCCTGCGACGAGCATACGGACGTCCACAACCGTATGACCATCTTTTTGGAGCAGCTCTAAAAGGGAACGCGCCGATTCTTGGGGGGCTCGGTCAGCCGTTCTGATTATGTATGCGGCAACAATCTCTTCATTCTCATTCACAGCAATCCAACGGCTGGTGGTCCCACCAATATCCGCAGCGACAACAACTTCTTCACCTTTAACACCTTGTGCTTCGCTCATTTTATTCTCTCCGTTAAAGTGAATCGGAAGACTTCCGTTTCGCCTCTCTACTCGTTTTCAAAGAGACGGACAAGGACTTTTTATCGGCATCGGTCACATTTTCCTTCATTTTTTGTGGAAAATGTGTATAAGCAGAAATGTTTTAGGGTTTCCGATCATGTTTTTTGATTTTTCTTTTCCGCGTCCGCATCTTTTAGGGACGAGTTTGCGATACAGCCTTTTCGCGTGCGTACTGCTTGGCCTGTGGGGAACAAGTGGTGCCGTGCAGGCAGCGCCTCGGGATATCCAAAAAGAAGCACAAGCGCAACACGACGCTGCTGTAAGTCTGGCCCGTGCGGACAGGCTTGAGCCTGCGCTGGCTCTTCTGCGCCCTCTTCACAAGCAATTTCCGAACGATCTGGGTATCACACGCGATCTTTTGCTTGTCACAGAGTGGGCGGGACATGACGCGGATGCCGTGGTCATCTATGAATCCATGCCGAAAGTCGAGCAGCCCGATTTTGTGCTTGAGGCAATCGCGCGCGCCTATCGCCATCTGTCTTGGCCGGTTGAGGCGACCGCGATTTATCGGCAAGGGCTCGTGCAATCCCCTCTTAATCTGACTTTTATTGTCGGCGATATTCGCAGCACGGCTGAAGCCAATGATCCTGAAGGCGCGCTCGCCCGGGCTGAAAAGGACCTGAATCTCCACGGGGATAGGGTCGAGGTGCTTTTGGCGGCCGCTTTTGCCTCTACCCTTGCTAAAAAGCCAACGGACACGGTGCGTTATAGTGCCCGCGCACTGCATGTCGACCCTGCGAACCGCGAGGCGACTCGAGATCTTATTTTGGCTCTGCAAGCAACCGATGTGCCTGACGAAGCGCTGCGCCTCGCCGACCTCAATCCCGACCTTCTTTCCCCCGATGAATACCGCTTGTTGCAAGGCGACTATGCGGCGCTGTTGGTGCGTCGGGGCGCAACATCTATAGCTCCGGAAGCTCAACGCTTTGCCGGAACCGATCGCGCCATTGCCGAGGAGGATCGGCTGATTGACCTCTGGACCCGAAACGGGCGTCCGGCCAAGGAAATCAGCCGCTTGCGCTTCGATCGGATCCTTGCCCTACGGGATCGCGTGCGTATGAAAGAAGTGATTGTTGCCTATGAAGAAGTGCATCAGGAAACATCGAGCCTTCCTGTTTATGTGATACAGGCAGCGGGCGATGCCTATCTTTATCTGCGCGCGCCAGAGAAAAGCCGCGACGCCTATCTGCAGGTGATCGCTGAAGAGCCCCATAATTTCAACGTACGTCTGCAGCTTTTTTACGCCTATCTTGATCTTAATGACTATGCCAAGGCGTTTAACGTGATTGACACACTGGAACGCGACACGCGTTCCGAAGGCGGTTCTTTGCATGACACGGCTGCCCGGACTGCTGGTTTCGCGCGGCTTTATGCGGGGATGACAGGCGACGGAGAAAAGAGACTTAGGCCCTTGCTCAATGCCGCCCCAAAAACGCCAACAACCTACGCGCTTGTTGGAAATCTGGATCAGGCACATGGGTGGCCCCGCGCAGCCAAAGCGGAATATGAGCGAGGCCTTGCTCTTGCTGGTGGCCCCAATCGCGATAATGAGGTTGGGATTGCGACCAGCGACCTCGCCCTACAGAATTTTGACGCCGCAGACGCGCATATTCAGGATTTGACGCAGCGTTTTCCTGAGAATCTAGGTGTTCAGCGTCTCGCACGTTCGGCGGATATCCGCAAAATGGCTGAATTTCAGCTCATGGGTGGATATGCGGCACCTTTGGATGTCAATACAACGAATCCTGTCAGTGCAGAAAATCTTGAAGCCCGTTTATATTCGCCGGTCATTCGCGAAAATTGGCGCGTGTACGCAGATACTTATTTTGCCCATCAAGACGAACCGAACCATGAGGGATCCATCGCCCTTTCCCGCAATGCCTTGGGGGCCGAATATCGCGACGGGCCTTGGACGGTGCAGGCCGCGCCCACCTACAGCCTGTGGGGTGGCGCTGAACGGGTTGGAATTGAGGGGGATGTGACCCGATCTTTGACCGATCAATGGACGGTGGCTTTGGGCGGCGAAAGCCTGAGCCGCGCAACGCCTCTTCGGGCGATGAATAAAGGTGTGACGGCCGATTTTATTGGTGCTCACATGACGTGGCGCGAGGATGACGAGCGCAGCTTGCGTTTTGGCGGAGGGCTTATGCCCTTTTCGGACGGCAATCAGCGTTTGGATATGGATGCTGATTTTCTTCAGCGGCTCTATGCTGACCCTGATTGGCGTGTAGAAGGAATGGCCGCGCTGGGCTATGAACAAAACAGTAAGAACGAAAACAGATTTTACTATAATCCTTCCAGCGATATCCTCGCGCTTGCGGGCGGACGGATTACGCATACTCTTTATCAACGCTACGAAACGCTCTGGCAGCATAATCTGCAACTGATGCCCGGAGTCAACTGGGAGCAAAGCAAAGGCAGTGCACCCGCCTTGCAAGCGCGCTATGAACATCGCCTCTTCTGGGACAATACGCTGGATGCGGGCGTGAATGTTCGGTTTCTCCATCGCGCCTATGACGGAGCGGCTGAAAACGATATTGAAGCCGGATTTGATGTCCGGAGGCATTTCGGGCCATGAACCGCGCCGGTCTTTCCCTATGCTTGATGGTTCCGTTCTTTCTAAGCGCCTGCGCGGAAAATGAAACGCAGCGTCTTACCCAAACGCAGCATCCGTCCCCACCGCCGCTTCACGCGGTGCAAGTCGATCTTGATTATGTCTACGATCCTGATCCAGAACAGGAAGTCCACAATATAGATAGGCTTGTGGATTACATCGCCACGCTTCAAATCAATGCTGTTTTTTTGCAAGCCTTTGCCGACCCTCAAGGTACAGGCCTTGCCCGCGCGCTCTATTTTCCAAACCGTCACCTACCCATGCGTCAGAACTTGTTCCCTTTGGTTGCGGAACAGATTCAATCGAGGGCCCATGTTCAGGTGTATGGCTGGCTGCCCGTTCTTTCCTACAATTTTGATGAGGGCGTAGCGCGGGTGCTGGCTTGGTCGCCTGCCCGCTCTGTCGCAGAACCAGATGCTAAGGCCTACAAGCGTATCTCCCCCTTTGATCCCGAGGGGCGGAAACGCATTCTTGAAATTTATGAAGATCTCGCGCGTCAAGCTCCCATCAACGGTCTTCTTTTTCACGACGATGCGTTGCTGTCGGATTTCGAAGACGCCTCGCCCCCCGCACTGCAGGCCTATGCAGTCGCCGGATTTCCGGATTCGGTTCAGATCATCCGCGATGATCCGGATCTTATGGGGCGGTGGACATCCTTTAAAACGGAAAGTCTGATTGCCTTTACGCAAGAGCTGACGGAACGCGTGCGCCAGTATCGCACGCCGCTTGTAACCGTACGAAATATTTACGCAACACCGATTCTTAATCCTTTAAGTGAGATATGGTTTGCTCAAAATTACAATCGCTTTTGTGCTGTCTATGATTATACCGCTATTCTCGCTATGCCGGCGCTAGAAAATGTGCCTTCCGCTAGATCTGACACATGGTTGGAACAACTTGCCGCCGCTGTGGCTACGCAACCCGATAAAGGATCACACACTATCTTTGAGCTTCAGAGCGTAGACTGGCGCAAAGATCCTGACGATGCGACTCGTCCTGTCTCGGCAGCCAGCCTTACGGCGCAAATGCGGTTGCTGGCCCGACAAGGGGTTGTAAACATGGCCTATTATCCGGCTGATTTCATCAAAGATCAACCGCGCGCACAGGACCTGAGGCCCGACTTTTCTTTATTCGGGATGGAGGCACGCCCATGAAACAGAAGATTGCTGGTCTGCTGGTCGTCCTTCTCATCGTCACCCTCGCTATGGCAAGCGGTTACGGGCTGGATTGGATTTTTCTCTATCCGATGCTGATGTCCTTTCTATGGATCATCGGGGGCCTTTATTTCTATTATCACTGGGAGGACGCTCCGAGGCATCAAAAAAAGCCTGTACTGAAAGCCCCCCCTTTCGTTTCAATTATCATCCCTTGCTATAACGAGTCCGCGAATGTGGCGGAAACCATTGCGGCAGCCGCCGCCCAGAATTATCCATCCTTTGAAATCGTAGCCGTCAATGACGGCTCTCCGGATAACACGGGCGCTCTACTGGATGACCTTGCGACACACTACCCTATGCTGCGCGTTATCCATTTGGCAAAAAACCAAGGCAAGAGCATGGCGCTACGAATGGGCGCTTTGGCCGCGCGCAGCGATTTTCTTGTGTGCATCGACGGCGATGCGCTCCTAGATCCCGACGCTACCCTCTGGCTTGTGAAGCCGATGATCGATAATGTCCGAGTTGGTGCGGTGGCGGGCAATCCCCGTATCCGTACGCGCTCGACCTTGCTTGGACGGATTCAGGTTGGCGAGTTTTCATCCATTATTGGCTTGATCAAACGCTCGCAACGGATCTACGGCAATATTTTTACCGTTTCCGGTGTGATTGCGGCGTTTCGACGCTCCGCCCTCCAGCATGCGGGCTATTGGGATTTGTCTGCGATCACCGACGATATTGACATCAGCTGGCTCCTTCAGCTCAACCATTGGCAGATTCAATATGAACCCTGCGCTTTGTGTTGGACCCTTATGCCCGAGACATTTCGAGGACTCTGGAAACAACGGTTGCGCTGGGCGCAAGGGGGCGCAGAGGTCTTTTTCAAAAATATCCGCTCCTTTGCGCGGTGGCGGAATCGCCGTATGTGGGGAGTTATGCTCGAATATACGATGAGCGTAGCATGGGCCTATTCCTTCGCCTTGTCGCTCTTTCTCTGGGCGCTCGGCAAAATGATCCCCTTGCCCGTTAGCCTTTACGTGCCGACGATTGTGCCTCCAGCCTTCATGGGAACACTCCTGTCCGTCTTGTGTCTTATCCAGTTTGCTCTCGCCTTGATGATCGAGTCCCGCTACGAAAAGCACATGCGCCGCACGCTCGGATGGGCTGTCTGGTACCCTATAGTGTTCTGGATGTTGTCGCTGGCCACGACCCTTGTCGGTTTTACGAAAGCGCTGTTGAAATCTTCCCACAAGCGCGGCTTATGGCTTACTGTTGACAGGGGATATCGATGACATTTTCAGCGCCACCCCCTATTCATGAAAAAGCTATTATCCCTCAACCCCTCTGGGCACTGGGGCGCGACCTCGTCCTTACAGTCCTCATGTGGGTCTTTTTCCTTTATCTTTTAAGAGACGCCTATATAGACGCCGTTATTCTTTGGCAGCTAATCTTTTTTGGGCAAGACTCGCCAGAAATTCCCCACATTATGTCTGTCCTCAAAGAGATTGGCGTCTATGCGCTCGCGCTTATTCCGATCAGCGCGGTTTTGATCAGCTGGGGCAAGTATAACCAAATCAGATTCGGACGTCAGGATCGCCAAAGACGGCGCGCAGCGTCCCCTCCGGTAGAAGCTGCCTCCCTCGCTCAGACCTTTCAGCTAGACAAGACTCATGTCGAGGCCATTCAGAACGCCCAACATATTCTGCTTGATCATGATGCCAACGGCACCCTGATTGGCATCGTCTGTGATGAGCATCTTTTGCTGTCGTCTAAAGATCGATAGGCTGATAAGGGTATCAATGGATTATGCCCCATGTCAGTAATTCTCTCAGGCTATCCTGTGAGACAGGGGGAAAAGGGGTATTTATTCAAGAAGCGTTGAAGGGATGGGGTGCCCGCGGGGGGTGGCGATTGTGGAAAGGGGCGCATCTCATGAGGGGAAGATGTTTTAAGCACGAAAGAGGCCAACGCGCCGAAGGGCCGGCGGTCTCTTCCGGCATTCGATTTCTTCCTACTTTGAAAGAAAAAGAGGCTCTTTCTGAAACGGGTGGGTAACGGAACGATAGGAGAACGGGTAAGGTAGGTGTCCCCTCTTGTTGTCCTTCATACAAGCAGCTTTGACAGCCGTTGTTGGTCTTGTGCTGCTCTTTCTTTTCCAGCCTGTTCAACTTTCCTCCATTTTAACTTCTATGCCGTCCCTTCTGTATGTCGGAATTTTATCAGGAGGATTGGCTTATACGCTTCAAATCGTTTCACAAAAACATACGCCTCCGGCAGAAGCTGCATTGATTCTGTCTCTGGAGATTATTTTTGCAGCACTTGGAGGTTCTCTTAGGCTTGGAGATCAGGTAACTCTTGCCGCAGGAATCGGGTGCGCATTGATCCTCTGCGCCGTTCTTTTGGTTGAAATTGGTCCCTTGCTCAAAGGGCCGCGAACCTCTTAACTCAAAAGTATTGACCCTTTTCGATCAACAACGGAGTTTTTTATGCAGCCGACAATATGCTCCTCCATAGAGGTTTGTACTTGTGTTGGTTGTCTAGATCAGCGTCTACCCCAACACCTTCCGCAACGTCTATGCGCCAACTTTGTCCAAGATCCTGAGCGATTATCAGACAAGGGTGGAGAAGTTGTGAGACTCCTTACCTTCTGTTGTCTGGTTCTTTTCTGCCTCTGGACGGCAGAGGCTCGTGCGCAGCCTTTGCCAACATTGGATCAAATTCGAGATACGCAGGATGCCCCTCTCCATATTCAGCCGACTGGCCAAAGAGAGCGGCTCGAGCCGATGCAAGGAGACGTTCAAGAGGGGATGGCGAGATATTATCACCCAAATGGCCAGCTTTACGGCACGATCCAATGGTCTCATGGGCGCAAAACGGGGGGGCATCTTTTGTATCGGGAGGATGGCACTCAAGAGCAATACCTCTCTTATGCCGACGGCCAATTGGATGGGCTTGCTGCATGGACGAATGAAGAGGGTAACGTCAAGCAATACGCTTTTTACCAGAAGGGAAGGCTTGCGCTGTCTCAAGGATGTTTTCAGAAGAATGTTTCTCTGAAAGATATTCTCTACCAATCCGAAACAATGCGCCTTGATACAATCCGTTTTCGATGCGCGCCTCACGAGGAGACTCCACTTCCCAGCTTTAATTGCGCCCGTGCGACGCTTCCCATTGAAAAGCTGATTTGTACCGATGTCCATGTGTCGAGGCTGGACCGGGAGATCAGTGAAACTTATAGAGATCTTCAAAAATACGGTTCCGTAGAAAAATTCTTGTCCGAATCGGATCGAGAAAAGGTTAGAAACGATCAAAGATTATGGCTTAAACAAAGAGATGCTTGCCTAGAATCCCCGCCAGACGACCGAACACACAAAGATTGTCTCAACAAGATCATGACCCAGCGGGTCAAAAGTCTCAACGCTCTGTATTCAGAGGCAAAAAACAACTGGGTGGATCAAAGGGCTCAGACAATAGGCGCTACGACTCCTTCTTTTCGGAAAATTTCTTCGGACAAGAAATTCACTTTCTATGATGACGCAACATACAAATTGTATGAGGGCAGGAACAAAATTCTGGATGAAATTATAGATGAGCCCTTGACTCTGGTAGGGAAGGGAGAGGGTCGGCAAGTGCGGACCTGTCGGTCTTTTATAGAGGCAAGGCAGGCGGGGGTAAAAGAACCGATTTTCGAGGGACCCGTTCCTTACGGCTATGATGACTGCGAGATTTTGCGTCTTCTTCTCAACGGATCCGCGCCTCAAACGTCATTCATGACTGAAGAAACGATAGTCAGAGAAGTCTGGCGAGGAATAGCCCATGCGGATATGTATCCGTCAACTCATCCCATCCGTCTTATGGATTTTGGATATAAGCAACCCATCGGGGCAGGCGAAGCTCAAATAGACGATGGGTCTGCGGACGGTTACGTTAAAATCCTTGTGCGGGGTCAGTTTAGGCGCGATGGAGGGGAAGAGATTCTGGTCGAGGAAGGCAGTTCATGGATGGGGGCCAGCCGACATTATGGAGGAAGCACATACAAGATCTTGACGCAAAAAAATAAAGGCGGGCCGATGGAGGTTCGGGTAAAATCTTGCGGGATATACCAGCCCTGTGACACGGATTGAGCGCTTGTTTGCCAATTCCGACAACGTGGAAAATTTGACCCTTTTCGCATAGTACCCTACTGGGGTTGGCTAACGCATTGAGGTGATTCATACTGTCGGATTCTTCACCTGTAATGGAGTCTCCGATGCCGAAACAAGACGATGCGTTAGCCGAGATACTGCGTAGCAGATTTCACCTCAGCCCGA
>CAIJXG010000139.1 GCA_903824505.1 uncultured Pseudomonadota bacterium
CAGTATCTCGGCTAACGCATCGTCTTGTTTCGGCATCGGAGACTCCATTACAGGTGAAGAATCCGACAGTATGAATCACCTCAATGCGTTAGCCAACCCCAGTAGGGTACTATGCGTTACAGGTTGACCTTTTTGCTCGACACCACGCGCTCTGCGCCATGAGTGCCGCTGGCCGGACTGAGTCGTTACCTTGCTTCATCTTTTCCGGCCCGGCGAGCGGCAATCCTGTCACAACCGCTCGGGACACAAAATGCCAACTTATGGCGTGGTGAGGTATAACATCCCTTATTGATTCGCTTTTCCGTTCAGCTCATGTCCCGTCCTCTCGTCCGCGCCCGTCGCCGCAAACAGGCCTCTTTCTTGCCCGATTCGTTTTATGCGGCGATTAGGGTGCTGATCGTGCGCCTCTGTGGAGGGCTTGTCATGGTGCTGGGGATCGGGCTGGCTTTGGCCTTGGTGAGTTATACCCCCCAAGATCCCTCATGGAACACAGCCGCGACCGGGAAAATCCATAACTGGCTGGGCGCAGGAGGCGCTGATGTGGCAGATCTGTTGGCGCAGCTTTTCGGGCTGAGTCGCCTTCTTTTGCCGCTGGTGATTGTCGCTTGGGGCTGGTGCATTGCCGCACGCAAGGGCCTACCTTTTTTTGGCTGGCGCGTTCTGGCCGCCTTAGGCGCAATGGCGCTCAGCGACAGTGCGAGCGGTCTTTGGAACGCAGGCCATGTTTTCGCCTATGAAGGGGTGTTTGGACGTTTGCTTGGAGAGGCTTTGGCGGCACTTTTGCCGATGCCGTGGATGGCTGCGGCGCTTTCTGTTTTTGTAGGGGCATTGGCGCTTGGCGCGTTTTATTTGGCCTGTGCCTTGGGGCTTGAAGAATGGCGAGCCATAGCGCTTTTCTTTCACCGCATAGGGATGCAAATGGGCGCGGTTTTGAACGCACAGACGCATCGTTTATGGCTTTTCCTCCAATCCCTACGCCACACAGATGGCCCCCCTATCGAAGAAGAGCCCGAAACTGGCTCTGAATCCGTACCGCCTGTTGAAAAACCAGAGTCGGGGAAAGAAGATCCGGAAACCCCGCCTCGTGCAACAAAAGCAGCCGTGGTAAAACGGCCCCCCGTAGCCGTGCGACAGGCACGTCTTCCTTTTGTCGAAAATGAACACCCCCTGCCACCTTTGGATCTTCTGCAATGGCCTGATCACACAAAACAGCAACAGGCTATTTCGATCGAAGGGCTAGAAAAGAACGCCAAATTGCTTGAGACGGTTTTGGACGATTTTGGAGTCAAGGGGCTGATCCTGAAAGTCAGCCCGGGCCCCGTAGTCACCTTATACGAGCTTGAGCCTTCCCCCGGAACGCGTGCGGCGCGGGTGATTTCTCTGGCCGATGATATTGCGCGGAATATGAGCGCGGTATCCGTGCGCGTCGCCACTGTCCCCGGGCGCAATGTGATTGGCATCGAACTGCCCAATTTGCGGCGAGAGACGGTTTATTTGCGTGAACTTTTGGTCTCGGACGCATATCAAAACTCCAAGGCCACATTGCCCTTGGTTCTGGGCAAAGATATTGCGGGGGCGCCTGTCATCGCGGATTTAGCGAAGATGCCCCATTTGCTGATCGCGGGAACGACAGGATCCGGTAAATCCGTCGGGATCAATACGATGATCCTCTCGCTGCTTTATCGTCTTCCGCCCCAAAAATGCCGCTTTATTATGGTGGATCCCAAAATGCTGGAGCTTTCGGTTTATGAAGGCATTCCGCATTTGTTGGCTCCCGTCGTGACCGAGCCGAAAAAGGCCGTCATGGCGCTGCGCTGGGCGGTGCGCGAGATGGAAGATCGCTACCGCGCGATGTCAAAACTCGGGGTACGAAATGTCGACGGGTATAATGTAAGGCTGCGTGACGCAGCGAAGCAAGGCGAGACCCTCATGCGGACGGTACAAACGGGCTTCGACCGCGAAACAGGCAAGCCGATTTACGAAGAGCAACCGCTCGATCTGACCGAATTGCCCTATATCGTGGTGATCGTCGACGAAATGGCCGATTTGATGATGGTGGCGGGCAAGGAAATTGAAGCAGCCGTTCAGCGCTTGGCCCAAATGGCGCGCGCGGCGGGGATTCATATTTTGACGGCGACTCAGCGTCCGTCCGTGGATGTCATTACCGGCACCATCAAGGCGAATTTCCCGACGCGGATCAGTTTTCAGGTCACCTCCAAAATCGACAGTCGTACGATTTTGGGGGAACAAGGGGCCGAACAGCTTCTGGGACAGGGCGATATGCTTTATATGGCCGGAGGTGGCCGCGTAACGCGCGTCCATGCCCCCTTTGTGCGCGACCAAGAAGTCGAATCCATCGTGCGTTTTCTCAAGGCGCAGGGCGAGCCTGATTATCTGGACGATGTGACTGCGGATGACGGCAGCGGGGTTGGCGGCGATGCGTCAGGTGGCGGCGGCTTTATGGAGGACGGCGAAGGCTCGGGCGACGCGCTTTATGATCGGGCCGTAGATATCGTGCAGCGCGAACGCAAAGCCTCGACCAGCTTTATCCAACGGCAGCTTCAGATCGGCTACAACAAGGCCGCCAATCTGGTCGAACGCATGGAGCGCGAAGGGCTGATCGGCCCCGCCAACGCCACCGGCAAGAGGGAGATATTCGGCCGCAATCCGGATGAAGGATAGACCTTCGTAAGATTTTGATCTTTCTATACTCGGCTTTCCAAGGAAACCGAGTATACTGAAGGTTTGGTTCATTCCCCGCTGCTCTGTTATCGGCCCCCATCCTTTACATATGGATAACCTGCCCAAAGGCGGCAAGGACGGCTTCGTGCATCGCCTCGGACAAAGTCGGGTGCGAGAAGACCGTGTGCATCAGTTCTTTTTCGGTCGTCTCCATCGTCCGGGCGACGACATAGCCTTGGATCATTTCGGTAACTTCGGGGCCGACCATATGCGCCCCCAAAAGCTCACCCGTTTTCGCATCGAAGACGGTTTTGATAAACCCTTCCGGCTCGCCGAGGGCAATCGCTTTACCATTGCCGATAAAGCTAAAACGCCCCACTTTGATTTCGCGGCCCCCCGCTTTTGCCTTGGCTTCGGTCAAGCCAACACTAGCGATTTGTGGCGCGCAATAGGTGCAGCCCGGGATATTGGCTGTGTTCAGCGGATGAACGTCTTTCACCCCTGCGATTTTTTCAACGCAAATGACGCCTTCATGGCTTGCTTTGTGCGCGAGCCACGGGGGCCCTGCGACATCGCCGATGGCATAGAGTCCCTGTTCCTCCGTTGCGCTCCATTCATTGACCAGAATATGGCCGCGCTCCACTTTGGCCTTGGTTTTCTCAAGGCCAATATTTTCGACATTGCCGGTGATACCCACCGCCATGATCACGCGCTCAGCCGTAACGGTCAGACTTTTCCCATCTTGCTCGATGGTCGCCGTAACCGCGTTCTTGCTTTTGTCGAGTTTCTTGACACTTGCGCCTGTCAGGATCTTCATCCCACTTTTTTCAAAGGCCTTACGCGCGAAGATCGAGACTTCCTCATCCTCAACCGGCAAAATCCGATCCATGACTTCCACGACGGTGACCTCCGCGCCCAGCGTGCGGAAGAAGCTGGCAAATTCGATCCCAATCGCGCCGGATCCAACAACCAGAAGGGATTTTGGCATGATATCGGGCGTCAGGGCTTCTTTATAAGTCCAGATTAGCTTACCGTCCGGCTCTAGCCCCGCAAAAACGCGTGGCCGCGCACCCGTGGCCAGAATAATATTCTTGGCCGCTAGCGTTTGTTTTGTGCCGTCTTTGCCCGTGACTTCCAGTTTGCCTTGGCCCAGCAGTTTGGCTTCGCCATCGATCACCTCGACCTTGTTCTTTTTCAGCAAATGCTTCACGCCGCCCGCCAACTGACCGGAAACCTGCCGCGACCGCGCGACGATTTTGGGCAAATCGAATGAGATATCTTTAACCGAGAGGCCAAAAGTATCGGCATGATGGATCAGATTCAGAATCTCAGCCGAGCGCAAGAGGGCCTTGGTGGGGATACAGCCCCAATTCAGGCAAATCCCACCCAAATGTTCACGCTCCACGAGCGTGGTTTTCAGGCCAAGCTGCGTGGCGCGAATAGCCGCGACATAGCCGCCCGGGCCGCCGCCAACAATGATCAAGTCCGGATGAGACATGGGGTTTCCGTGAATGAAAAAGATAAGGGCCTTCGCTTTAGCTTGTCTTTCCTTGCCAAACAAGCCCCGCGTGGGGGGACAGGGGCCTGTTTGTTTATATGCCGCACCACGCCATAAGTTAGCCTTTTGTGTCACGAGCGGTTGCGACAGGATTGCCACTCGCCGGACAGGAAAAGATGAAGCAGAATAACGACAAAGTCCGGCCAGCGGCAATCATGGCGCAGAGCGAGTGGTGTCGAGCAAAAAGGTCAACCTGTAACGTCTCGCAGTATAAGCTCAAAACTTGCATTTTTCCGTTTTTCTTGGCGAATCGGGCGAAAGAGACTACAGATCATGGCATGATCAGCGATCCATCCCGTGCGCAGCTTGATAAAATTCTGGCTCTGGCCGATTCAAGCCATGACGGAGAAGCCCTCGTAGCCGTGCGTAAAGCTCGACAGCTTTTGTCACGCGATGGGCTGAGCTTCGGAGATTTGGCCCGCGCGGCCTCTTCGCAGCGCGGGGAAGGTGGGGCCGTTTTTTCGTTTTTGTCCGGCCCACGCCCTCATCTGGACTCCGAGCTTTCCCATCTCCGCCAACAGCTAGAAGATTTGCGTGCCGACATGCAAACGCAAGATCTGCAACTGGATTTCTGGCGTCGCCGCGCGATGGATCTGGAACAAAACGCGCTCCACGCCGCCCGCGAGGCTGAACGGTGGAAAACCCTCGCCCGTGAAACGGCGGATCGGCTGTGGGAGATCGGCCAAAGCATCAGCGAAGAAGGGCTGATAAAGAAAGTTGGCTGAGGACGGAATTTTTTCGCGCAACCAAACTGAACGAAATCGGCAAATTATGAAATCCGACCCCCTAGGCTTCTTTGAGCGTTACCTTTCTATCTGGGTCGGCCTGTGCATAGGTGCAGGGGTGATCCTTGGTTATTGGTTCCCCTCTGTTTTCCAGTTTGTAGCAGGGGTCGACTATGCCCATGTGAATTTTGTCGTCGCCGTTCTGATTTGGGTGATGATTTATCCGATGATGCATAGTACCCTACTGGGGTTGGCTAACGCATTGAGGTGATTCATACTGTCGGATTCTTCACCTGTAATGGAGTCTCCGATGCCGAAACAAGACGATGCGTTAGCCGAGATACTGCGTAGCAGATTTCACCTCAGCCCGA
>CAIJXG010000140.1 GCA_903824505.1 uncultured Pseudomonadota bacterium
AAGCTTCCAGCCTCCGAGGTCTTTCTGTCGGACGGCATGCCGCCCGTTGGGTGGTTCAGTTCTTATCCCGCCAGGTTCTAGAATAGCGAGGGACCCTCTCCAACCAGCGCTTCTCTTTCAAGAAGCATGAGGGATATATAACCCAGCAAAATGGGAAAGTCAACATGTTTTTTTAAAAAATGTGAAAAATCTTTTTTGGGGTTTAGAATTGAAAAAGGCGGCTGTGCGCCTCTCGTCATTTTCTGTCGATTTTCGGGCTTGTCCCCCTGCTGCGCAGCGCAGTAGAGTGTTGGTGCAGGGCAGCCTTGTCCTGCGCGTCGCTTGGACGGTTCCAGGCGCTTACGCTTACAGGTGCATGATGTCCAAACTTCCCACCGATTTCGCGCGAGTCGGTCGTCTTCCCCCTTATGTGTTCAATATCACTTCGGAATTAAAACTCTCGGCGCGACGGCGCGGTGAGGATATTGTCGATTTCGGAATGGGAAATCCCGATGGCGCGACCCCGCCGCATATCGTCGCCAAGCTGATCGAAACGGTTCAGCGGCCTGATACTCATGGCTATTCCGTTTCCAAAGGCATTCCACGTCTCCGCCGCGCTATTTGCACGTGGTATAAAAAGCGTTTTGATGTAGATCTGAATCCCGAGACGGAAGCTATTGCGACAATCGGGTCTAAGGAGGGGATCGCGCATCTGGCCTTGGCGACTCTCGAGCGCGGCGATACGGTTCTGGTTCCCTGCCCCAGTTATCCGATCCATATTTATGGCCCCGTGATCGCGGGCGCGGATATTCGCCAAGTGCCGCTTCTGCCCGGCATCGATTTCTTTGCCGAACTTGAAAAAGCGATCCAAACCAGCATTCCTAAACCCAAAATGCTGATTTTGAATTTTCCGGCGAACCCGACGACCCAATGTGTTGAGATTGACTTTTTTATCAAGATCGTTGCGCTGGCTCATGCCTACGGGATGTATATCGTGCATGATCTTGCCTATGCCGATATTTGCTTTGACGGGTGGCAATGCCCCAGCATCCTGCAAGTGCCGGGCGCGAAAGAGGTTGCGGTCGAGTTCTTCACGCTGAGCAAAAGCTATAATATGGCAGGCTGGCGCGTTGGGTTTATGGTTGGGAATCCGGCTCTTGTCGGTGCGCTCGCCCGCATCAAAGGCTATCATGATTATGGAACCTTTACCCCCATTCAGGTTGCGGCCATTACCGCGCTGGAGGGGGATCAAACCTGTGTAAGCGAGATTTGCCAGACCTATCAGAAACGGCGCGATGTGCTGGTCAAGGGATTGCATGAGGCGGGATGGGCGGTCGAGATTCCCCGCGCAACCATGTATGTGTGGGCGGATATACCGGAAGCCTATGGCGCGATGGGTTCTTTGGAATTCACGAAAAAGCTGATGCGGGAGGCGAAAGTCTCTGTCTCGCCCGGAATCGGCTTTGGAGAATACGGCGATACGCATGTCCGGTTCGCGCTGATCGAAAACGAAGCCCGCACGCGCCAAGCCATTCGCGGCATCAAAGACATGTTCCGCACGGATGGGCTGTTGGCAAAAGGCGTTTAGGATGCCACAAAATGCAGCAGCGGCTCCTATCGGGGTTTTTGATTCCGGTGTCGGTGGCTTGACGGTTTATCGCGCCTTGCGCGAGGCCTTGCCCCATGAGTCAGCAACATGGGGGCCAGATAAATCAATCTTGTCTGAAGCCTCAGACCCACGCTTTTATCTGCAGGCATGACGCACGGTGTGCAGCCGCAGTATAGCAGAGATAGAGATGGCAAGGTTACTGAAACATCAAGACTGAAGACTCGTTATGCTTTGCAAAAGCCTTCTGCCGATTGCAATTGTGTTAGAAAACGAATTATCCGCTACTGTTTCTTCAGATTGAACCTGCCTTGTTATTTCAGCCCCAGATTCTTTCAGTAAGTTCTCTTTGTCTTCTTTGGACAAGCGAAACTTTTCTGGAAAAGAATTTACGAAGTTGAGGGCCGCAAGGATTAGATTGCGTGGCAATCTTGCATCGGAGGGGGGGGGGGGGATTTATCCATTATTGGCACAACACCTCGCGCAGCCTGAACAAGAATGGCCAATTCTTCGTCAGTTACAGGCTGTTCATGGGCAAGTTTGTGGGCAATATCCCCGATGTATCGAATGCCCTGAGCCAAGGGGGTTTCGAACAGCAATTTCCTTCCTTGCTGTGTACGATGTGAGATTACACCACCATGCGCCGCGTGAGCAATATCATCTACTTCGTAAGCCATTTGCATAGTACCCTACTGGGGTTGGCTAACGCATTGAGGTGATTCATACTGTCGGATTCTTCACCTGTAATGGAGTCTCCGATGCCGAAACAAGACGATGCGTTAGCCGAGATACTGCGTAGCAGATTTCACCTCAGCCCGA
>CAIJXG010000141.1 GCA_903824505.1 uncultured Pseudomonadota bacterium
GAGCCGGCCAGGTCATAGGCCTCTCCTGTTCGACAGTGTATACTTGGGTTCCTTCGGAACCCCTTAAGTTTCATCCGGAAAAAGTCCCCCAGAACGACTTGCTTGACCCTAACACATAGTTTTTGACAAACAAAAGCCGCAGGAACTGTAAAACTGTCTTGTTGTCGAAGTCCTCTTCTCTCGTTATGCAGGAAGTCCCTTCCCTGTGCTTTCGCATCGAGGCCACCCATGACCACTCTTGCCGTTCTGATCCCCTGCTATAATGAAGAGGCTGCTATTGCCAAAGTCGTGGCGGATTTTCGCTGCGTGCTGCCTCAGGCTCAGATCTATGTCTATGACAACAACTCGCGCGATAAGACCGTGGAGGTCGCGCACAAGGCAGGCGCAATCGTTCGCGGCGAACCGTTGCAGGGCAAAGGCAATGTCGTGCGGCGGATGTTCGCGGATATCGACGCCGATATCTATGTGCTGGTGGATGGGGACGATACCTATGACGCCGCCTCGGCTCCCAAAATGATCCAAATGCTGCAACATGATTGCTTGGATATGGTCAATGGCGTGCGCGTAACCCAAATTCAGAAAGCCTATCGCCCGGGGCACCGTTTCGGGAATTGGCTTTTAACCGGCATGGTCTCTTTCGTCTTCGGCAACCGTTTTTCGGATCTTCTGTCCGGCTATCGCGTGATGTCGCGGCGCTATGTGAAAAGCTTTCCCGCTTTGTCGGCCGGTTTTGAAACGGAAACGGAGCTGACCGTCCACGCTCTGGAGCTGCGCATGCCGATCGCCGAGCTTCCCACGCCTTATAAAGACCGACCCGAAGGCTCTGTCAGCAAACTGAACACCTTTCGCGACGGGTTCAGAGTCTTATGGACAATCCTCGTTCTGGCCAAAGAGGAACGACCGATGGCCTTCTTTTCGCTGCTGGCTCTGTTCTTCGCCCTTTTCAGCCTTGTGCTAAGCATCCCTGTCCTCTCGACCTTCTTTGAAACAGGTCTTGTGCCGCGCCTGCCGACGGCGATTCTCTCGATGGGATTGATGATCTTGGCCTTCTTGAGCCTCGCCTGCGGGCTTGTGCTGGACACAGTCACGCGGGGACGGCGCGAAATGAAACGCATGCGGTATCTGAATATCCCCGCACCGCCTAGCGATTTTTAAAAGACATGAATGGTGGAGCCAACCGGGATCGAACCGGTGACCTCAACAATGCCATTGTTGCGCTCTCCCAGCTGAGCTATGGCCCCACATTCAGGTCTAGGCGGCGAAACATGGACGAAGAGACGGACAAGAGCAAGTCTTTTTTGTCTCTTTCTAAAACGCTCTTTTTATACTGCGAGACGTTACAGGCTAAACTTTTTGCTCGACACCACGCGCTCTGCGCCATAATTGCCGCTGGCCGGACTGAGTCTTTGTTTTACTTCACCTTTTTCATGTCCGGCGCGTGGCAATCCTGTCGCAATCGCTCGGGGCACAAAAGGCTAACTTAGGACGTGGTGCGATACAAGCCTTTCGCTTATGCTGTTTTCGTCTCCACAGGAAGTTGGGCGTCCGGAGCGATCGAGTCTCGCAGCACATAGCCACGCCCCCAAACGGTTTCGATATAATTCTCGCCGCCTGCGGCATTTTGCAGCTTCTTGCGAAGTTTGCAGACAAAAACGTCGATGATTTTCAGCTCCGGCTCGTCCATCCCGCCATAAAGATGGTTCAAGAACATCTCCTTCGTGAGAGTTGTCCCCTTGCGGAGCGACAGAAGCTCAAGAATCGCATATTCCTTGCCGGTAAGATGCAGAGGACGCCCTTCCACATCAACGGTTCGCGTATCCAGATTGACCACCAGCTTGCCTGTGCGAATCACGCTGTCCGAATGGCCTTTGCTCCGGCGAATGATCGCGTTGATTCGAGCCACCAGTTCGCGGCGGTCGAAGGGCTTGGTCAAATAATCGTCAGCGCCGAATCCAAGACCTTTGATCTTGTTATCCAGCTCTGAAAGGCCCGAGAGAATCAGAATGGGCGTGTTAACACGGGCGGCGCGCAAGCGGCGCAAAACTTCATACCCGTCAATATCCGGCAGCATGAGGTCAAGAATAATAATGTCATAATCGTAGATCTTGCCGATTTCGAGGCCATCTTCCCCCAAATCGGTTGTATCCACGATAAAACCTTCAGCCTGAAGCATCAACTCAATGCTCTTGGCAACCGAAACATCGTCCTCGACAAGTAGAACACGCATGGGGGGCTCCCGTTAAGGTTAACGCCAAGAAACCGTCCCCGACACTTTAACAGAGTTTTTAATAAAGGGTAAACTTTATTAACGCGCCGCCCATTTTCAGCACAAAACATTGAAAATATTGCGTTTACACATCCGCCTTCAAATCCCGAGCGACCGCCGGATCGTGGAGTATCCCCTCAATCTTACTGGCCTCGGCAAAGCTTTCATCGGCCAGAAAGCGAATCGCCGGAACTTGGCGGAGCGACAGAACCTTGCCGAGTTCACGGCGAAAGAATCCGGATCCCTGATTCAGCACCCGCACGACAGCCTCCACCTGACGGCCCCCCAGCGGCATCACGAAAGCCGTCGCGTTGTGAAGATCGGGGCTTACCCGCACTTCGGTCACCGTAATAACGGCCGTGTCAAATCCAGAAGGCCAGACTCCATCCCCACGCATGAGGATGCTGGCCAGCACATGCCGGATTTCTTCACCAACCCGCAATTGTCTTTGAGAACGCACAGGAGTTTTCATGTTTTACAGGTGCCCCTAATTGAGAATTTGGAGGCCAAACGTATTATCCATAATATGCAAAAACATGAAAATGTTAATGGCAAGAACACCCCCGATGATATGAGTCAATCCTTGAGCCAACGACACGTTCCCCGTCCCTTCAGCAAATTTTTTCAACAAAAGCCAACCACGGACGAACGCAATAGATCCGATGATTTGGACGAAGCTGAGCGCCGCGACAACAGCCGTTCTAAATTGAGGGGAAATACTTGTAACCGTCGTCCAGCTGATAACCGAGGGACTCCCAACTGGCACGCCCGCGCCAAACACGGAATAGCTGAGCATATAAACATTGCCCCCAATGGCCATCAGAAGGGCACCAAAAATGAAGTCGATCATCAGCTTGTGGGGCGCGTTTGCCTTAGGGTCAACACCATGTTTTGTTGCTTTGAACAGGCCGCGCACAATCATATAAAGGCCCGAAAGCCATGCCGTCATCGAGATAAACGACAAAAGCGGGTATTTCACGTTCGTCATAAAATTATACATCATCATATCAAGACCGACCCCGCTGCCGCCCCCATTGGAGATCCCAACTCCAGGGATTCCAGCCCCCCCTGAGGCTGCGCAGACAAAAGTTCCCATGCTCGTCGGCAACCAAAGGCTAGAGGCCAACATGCCGATAAAAGACGGTAAGGCCAGCAATCCCGTTGCGCCCATAAACATGGCGAGCGGCATCGCCAGCCCATGCCTGCGCGGTTCATCCGCGTGCTGACGGAGATGATGGACGCCCGCGATGGCAAAAAAACACCCGCCCGCATAGGAAATCCACATCATCAAATTTGCAAAAGGAGAGCTATTAGCACAAAGATTGTAAAATACGCCGCCAAGGTCATTGGCCTGAACCGTGCCATACACGGCAGAGAACTGCGCTGCTGCCCCTTTGGTCAAGGCAAGCCAGAAGGTCACGGCCAATAGAGCCAGCGCACGGCAGGAAGGGCTTTTACGGGGGAAAATAGCCTTGAACAAAGGAACACCTCCCATTTCTTCACGGTTAACACTAAGATCATTATACTCTAATAAGTAAACAAATTCATTAAAAAGCTTTCGGTTGCGTCTTAAAGTGCAGCTTGTGGTTAAGAAGAAAAGAATGGCCCCACGAAAGAAACTGAGGCCAAAAGCGCAACAAGCTGATTTTCTTCTTATTTTTAAACTGCGCTGCCCGAAAGCTTCTTCTTTAAAAGCTCATTCAGAAGGGCCGGATTCGCCTTTCCTTCCGTCGCTTTCATCACTTGGCCGACAAAAAATCCGAAAAGTTTGTCCTTGCCGGATCTATATTCGGCCACTTTGTCTCCATTGGCCGCGAGGATGGCGTCAACCTCTTTTTCAATCGCGCCGCTGTCCGTGACTTGTTTCAGGCCCCGTTCTTCAACGATTTGCGCGGCGGACTGGCCTGTTTCGACCATCGCCTCAAAAACTTCCTTCGCCATACGGCCCGAAAGGATTTGTGCGCTGATCAGATCGACCAAACCACCCAGAGCCTCGGCAGAAACAGGGCTCTCCTCGATTGTTTTCCCGCGTTTATTGAGCGCGCCAAAAAGCTCCACCGTGACCCAATTCGCCGCGAGTTTCCCGTCGCGCCCCGCGGCAACCAGCTCAAAGAAATCCGCCGTCGCTTTTTCCGCAACCAACACGGACGCGTCATAGGGTTTCAACCCATAATATGTGATAAACCGTGCGCGTTTGTCGTCAGGAAGTTCGGGAAGGTGTTGGCGGATGTTTTCAACAAAAGCGGGATCCAACACCAAAGGCAGCAAATCGGGATCAGGGAAATAGCGATAATCATGGGCGTCTTCCTTGGAACGCATCGTGCGCGTGATGCCTTTAGCAGTATCCCACAGCCGCGTTTCTTGAATAATCGTGCCGCCGGATTCCAGAACCTCCACCTGACGGTGAGATTCGTACTCAATCGCCTGCTGGACAAAGCGAATCGAATTCACATTCTTGATTTCACAGCGCGTGCCGAACGCGGTTTCACCTTTCCGCCGCATCGATAAATTAACGTCGCAGCGCATGGAGCCTTCCTCCATATTCCCATCACACGTCCCCAAATACCGCAAAATCGCCCGAAGCTTTTTCAAATACGCGCCCGCCTCCTCGCCCGAGCGCATGTCAGGCTCCGACACGATTTCCATCAAGGCGACTCCCGCGCGGTTCAAATCGACAAAGGTCTCGCTCGGGCTTTGGTCATGCATGCTTTTGCCCGCGTCCTGCTCAAGATGCAGCCGCGTGATACCGATGCACCTTGTCACCCCGTCGGGCATATCCAGCAAAATCTCGCCCTTGCCAACGATAGGCTGCGTGAACTGACTGATCTGATAGCCAGCCGGTAAATCGGCATAGAAATAATTCTTGCGGTCAAAGACCGACGTCAGATTGATCTGAGCCTTCAGCCCCAATCCTGTCCGCACAGCCTGTTCAATGCATTTTTCGTTGAGGACAGGCAGCATGCCCGGAAAAGCGGCATCCACGAGGCTAACCTGAGCATTTGGTGCCGCGCCAAACGTCGTTGCCGCGGCCGAGAAAAGCTTAGCGTTTGAGATAACCTGCGCATGGACTTCAAGCCCAATCACCATTTCCCATTCGCCGGTCGCGCCTTGAAGAATCGTCATGTGGAAAGCTCACTGGAAAGTGTTTAGGTCAGAAGATATATACTCGGTTTCCTTGGAAAGCCGAGTATTCGATTCCGTGCAAAACACGCGCTCAGCGAAGCTGATGCGCCTTTTGCGCGGATAAAACGTGAGGGGTTCCGAAGGAACCCAAGTATAGCAGTCTTTGCTCCGACAGGCAAAAAAGCCTTTACCGCCCGATCACCTTTTCCAAGGCTTCTCGGACGGCGCTGCCCATATCGGGATGGGCGAGGGCAAAGGCAACATTGGCGGCAATAAACCCGACTTTATCCCCGCAATCATAGCGCGTGCCGGTATAACGCAGTCCGTGGAAGGGTTGCTTTTCGATCAGTTTTGCCATGCTATCGGTCAGCTGAATTTCACCACCCGCGCCGACTTGCTTAGCTTCCAGCTCATAGAAAACTTCCGGCTGGAGAATGTACCGCCCGATGATGGAAAGGGTCGACGGCGCGGTCTCAGGCGCAGGTTTTTCAACCAGACCCCGTACTTTTGCCAGCCGCCCATCGTCCGAGATCACATCCAAAATCCCATACCGATTTGTTTGATCACGCGGGACATCCACGACGGCGGCCAGATTCCCTCCGACCTCCTGATAGGCATCGATCATCTGTTTCAAACAAGGCTTTTCCGCCAGGACGACATCGTCCGCCAGCAAAACGGCAAAGGGCTCGTTCCCTACCAAATGGCGTGCACACCAAACCGCATGCCCCAGCCCCAGAGCCTCGCGTTGACGGGTGAAAAGAAGCTGCCCTGAATCAATATCCGTGGTTGCCAGAAGCTCTAGCGCGTGAGTCTTGCCCTTAGCTTCCAACGTCCGTTTAAGATCGTTGTTATTGTCAAAATGGTCTTCGAGCGCGCCTTTGCCGCGACTGGTCACAAAAATGAATTGCTCGATTCCAGCGGCCCGAGCCTCATCCACCGCATGCTGGATCAAGGGACGATCCACAAGAGTCAGCATCTCCTTCGGCATAGCCTTCGTCGCGGGCAGAAAACGCGTGCCCAAACCGGCGACAGGAAAAACGGCTTTGCGAATACGTTGTTTCATCATGCGTCCTTTTTAAGCGTGCGAAGGGTTTCCGCTTAGGGGCAGAGGCTCGGTCAGCGCCGTTTCAACCGCCGCGCAGAGCTCTTCAAGCGAAAAAGGCTTGGGGATAATTTTGTATATAAGCGTATCGAGATTATGCGCCCGCATCCGTTCCTGCGCGTAGCCCGAGATGATGATCACGCGCAGATCAGGATTCTGCCGCGCCGCTTTCAAGGCAAGCGCGATTCCATCGACATGCGGCATCACAAGATCTGTAATCAGAAGATCATAGGTGCCCTGAGACAGAATTTCCATCGCCTGTTGGCCGTCTGTCGCCAGCGTCGCCTCATGCCCAGAGGAAGCCAGCGCACGCGCAATAAATTCGCGGATCGCGGGATTATCCTCTACCACCAGAATAGACGGGCGCGCCGCCGTATCAGCCCCATCAGTCACCGATCTTGTCTTATCGAACGACATCGCCCCTCTCATTTCGCGCATAGAACTCCAGATAAACGCTTTCGACCGTCCGTTGCAAGGACGGAATCACCCGCGTGTGAAAGGGGGTCTCGCCTCCGGGGGGAATGGCCGAGGCAGGCGCTTCCACCCACCAGCTTTGCAGAATATGGCGATCAGGCCCTAAGGCGCGCGCCTTAATATCAGGAATCAGCTGCATTTCATCGGTCGTATTGTGAATCACCCCATCCACATAAAGCCACATCGCCCCGCCATCGGAACGAAGTTCGGATTTAACCTGATCAAAAACAAGGCCTCCACCCGAATGCTTCACATGTAAATGAAGCATTTCGTAAAAACCGCGCAGCTGCGGAAAGGTCTTGACGATCGGCTCACGGTCCAAAATCGGCCACAAAAGCGAACCGACTCCCAGCGCAAGCAAAAGCAAAAGATACAGCACCTTTTTTTGCCAGACGGAAATCTCTTTCACAAGCGCGGGCAGCTGAGGCGGCATGCTTGCCGTAACCCCCGCCTCGACAGAATCGCCGGATTCAGAAGCCTTTGTTTCTTCTTCGATCGCAGGAGACGAAGCTTCAGGATCGGACGCGTCCCTCTCAATCGGCAAAGGCTCGACCCACCATTCACGCCGACAGCGCGCGCAACGCACCCGTCGCCCCCCTTCAGCAAAGGCGGCATCGGGCGCCAGATAACGCGCGGCACAAGAAGAACAGACAAGGATCATGAGACAACAGGATTCAAAAACAGCCCACCGCGTATCCCCCTTTCCTAGCACCGATTGGCGAGAAGAGCCGCAGATATTTTTAACAGATATTTCATAGTACCCTACTGGGGTTGGCTAACGCATTGAGGTGATTCATACTGTCGGATTCTTCACCTGTAATGGAGTCTCCGATGCCGAAACAAGACGATGCGTTAGCCGAGATACTGCGTAGCAGATTTCACCTCAGCCCGA